>CP119311.1:306510-613020 GCA_029202545.1 Candidatus Pseudobacter hemicellulosilyticus | reverse complement strand
CTGCCGCATTGGGATGTTTGGTATAGGTCCAGTAGAGGGAGATTGCAAAAGCGGCTACGCCCAGTAAAACGTTCTGCGAGAATTTAACAATGGTGCTTATCTTCAGCGCTTCTTCTCCTACCAATGTGCCGGAAGCCACTACTGCGCCGGTGGTGTCAATGCTGCCACCCAGCCAGGCGCCGGTAACGGCCTGGGACAGGCCCATCCAGTCGGCAATCACCGGCATAAAGATCATCATGGGGATAGCCGTCACCAGTACCATGGAGATCACATAAGATAATTTTTTAGCATCGCCTTTAATAGCGCCTGCCGTGGCAATGGCGGCGGATACCCCGCAGATGGACACTGCGCTGGAGATCATCATGGTGAGCTCATCATCTATCTTCAGCCGCTTGCAGAGCCAGTAGGCAAAGTACCAGACGGAGACCACTACCAGCAGGGCCTGTATCAGTCCCAGTGCGCCGGCCCTGATGATCTCTGAAAAGATAACGGTGGCGCCCAGCAGCACCAGGCCTATCTTGACGAACAATTCAGAGGTGAGTGCTTTTTTGAACCAGTCGGGCAGGCGGAACAGGTTGCTGATCAGCAGGCCGAGGCAGAGACTGAAGATCACGGCTTCCAGTCCCCATTGTTTCAGCTGCTGGCTGCCGGCAATGATCAGCGCCACTACTGTGAGCGCATATACCAGCGGGAACACCAGCAGGAAAGAGCGGGCAGGTTTGCCGCAGGCCCTGGCGCTCAGCAGGGAGAACAGGAGTACAAGTACAAACTGGATACCGATAGCCGTTAGGTTGGAAAGCGTAAATACTTTAGTACTGAGTTCAGGAAGGGTTTTCCAGCCGAAGGCCGGCTGCGGCAGTGCAAATCCTGCCAGTGCGATTCCGATAACGAGGGCGCCGGTGAGTACGGCCGCCCAGTCTTCTGTCATAGCCCACCGTCCGGGGGCTGTCTTAAGATCCATAATACAGTTTTGTGTTGTAGGCGATCTTGACCAGGCCATTTTCCTGGTAGGTGGTGAATAATTGTTCCGCTTTCTCCATCATTTCTTCAAACTGGGGATGTCCTGGTTGGGGCATAAAGGAGGAGGATTGTATCTGTCCCTGGAAGCCTTGCAGGTCCAGGAAAATATGATGGGAGAAAACAACCACCTCCATAGTTGCCGGGGCAAAAAAGGAGGCCAGGTCGGGTTCATGTGATTTACGGATCTTTTTATAATCCATTCCATAATGACTGCGCAGGGCTTCATACCCCTGCCCAAATAAACTGTCCTGCGCATGCAGGTTCCAGAGAATGGCAATATGCCCGCCGGGGGTCAGGATGCGGTGGAACTCCTTTTTGGCTGTAGCAGGATCCATCCAGTGAAAGGCCTGCGCTACTGTTACCAGGTTCACCGAATGATCCGGCAGGTTGGTCTGCTCACCGGTGCCGGTGATACTGACAAAGCCGGCATGGCTGCCCAGGGCCTCTTCTGCTTTCTGCCGCATGTCCGCATTTGGTTCTACCCCAAAGACCTGGTAACCCTTCTGCAGGAGCTGCGCAGAAAGGATGCCGGTGCCGGATCCAATATCAGCCACTTTGCTTTCCTGGTTAAGCCGGAATTTTTCCTGGAAGAACCGTAACAACGTATCGGGATAGTCCGGACGATAGTTGGAATAGTTATGGGCACGGCCTGAAAATCTTTCGGTTGGTAACATGTATTAAAGATAATGAATCGGCCGCGAACCTTTCCGATCACTTACCTTTGCCCATCAATTTCGAGGAACATGGCGTATCATAAAAACCACTATCCGTTTTTCCTTTGCTGTTTGCTGTTGCTGGGCTGTATTTCAGCGGCTGCGCAGGATAGCCTGCCGGCTTCCCGGGTCTGGACGGACAACCTGCCTGCCTGCCCGCAGCAGCCGGATACCCTGCCGGAACAACCTGCATTTCCCGATACCATTCCTGCACGCCAGGAAGCATTGCCGGCAGATACCCTTCCCAGCACCATGGATACGCTGTCTGTGTCCCAGCTGCCGGAGAATGCCATGCCCTCCCATATGCTGGTCAAAGCAACAGCAACCGATACGGCAGCACCCCTTCGGTACAAGCTCAACCTGGACTATGTAAAAAGTTTCTGGCCCTCGCTCAAATACACTGTTTCCCGACCAGCCCACTGGAATAAAAAAGACTGGACAAAATTCAGTGTCGCCATGGTGGGGGTGGGCGGTCTGATGCTGGCCGACTGGGAGATCCGGCATGTGATGCAAGCCAACCAGCATTCCATCCCGGGAGAAGTAGCCAAAGTGATTGAACCTTTCGGGAACTTTTACGGGGTATATATTTTCCCTACCATGTACCTGGCCGGGGCCCTGACAAAGAACAGCAAATTTGAAACGGCTGGCCTGGTAGGCGCCAAATCGCTGGCAATTTCCACGCTGATCTATACTACTTCAAAGACCATCATCCGGCGGAAAAGACCGGATGAAGCCACCAGTTCCTGGGACTATGCGCCCCCTTTCAGCGGCAACCGGTATACTTCTTCCCCCTCGGGTCATAGCAATACCATTTTCAGTGTGGCCACCGCGCTGGCTATGGAATTCCGGGACACCAAATGGGTGCCGCCGGTTGCCTATGCCCTGGCCACGGCCACAGCCGCCTCCCGCATTTACCAGAACAGGCACTGGGCCAGTGATGTGCTGCTGGGCTCCCTGATTGGTCATTTTGTGACCCGCGCCGTCTGGATAAGCAGCCATAAGCCAGCCCCTAAGAAAATTGTGATCCCCTGATCTTCGGTTATAGTTGAGGGTTATTTTGGGAAGATGGTATGCAGTCCTTCTTGTATGCTGCTCCAGAAGGCCGGGTAATGACTATGGGAGCGGTTGTTCCGGGCTTATAAGCCCAATGGCTGCCGAATGCGCAATAGCCTCCCGGCTATGGGTGAAATGACAAACAGGGATGCCTGCTGCTGTTATGCCGGCGATGGCCGTATCCACCATTGCTTTGTTCTTAGGAAAAACATTGCGCAGGTAAACAGCCCTGATCCTTGTACCAAAATGTTCTGCCACAGAAGCATAGATCACCGGGTCCTGCTGGGAATCATCGCCCAGTAAAATGAATTGCTGATCAGGGAAAGCTTCCAGTATCCGCACAATTCGCGTGAACTTGGTGGCATGTTTGTTCTGTCCCGTTTTCCAGGCTTCCGATAGTCGTTTCAGCTGGCTCAGCAGGAACACGCCTTTGGGCAGCTCATTCTTACGGGTAAAATCCAGGATATAATTATACAGGTTCCATTCACTGCTGGATACATAAAAGAAAGGGTTGCTGCCGCCATTGACGGAGCCTGCCTTTGCCAGTGCCTGGTAATGTCTGACTACGTCTTCAAAAGGCTGGCGGCTATAAGCGTTCTGCGTCAGTAATACAAAGAGCCGCTTGCGCAGGTTAGAGCTATGGGAAATAAGAAAGGTATCGTCAATGTCAGAGATAATGGCGTATTGGCCGGGGTCCGGCGCCAGCAGTTCTCCTTCGCCGCTGATGCCTTTAAGCGATGCGCTGGGTCCGTTCTCAATGACCACTTCCACGGTATGCCAGCCGGGTGCGGGCATCTGCGCCGGTTTCCATTGCAGGCGGAAAAAGCCATCAGTGTCCGTGGTGGCCCTGACGGCAGCGCCTTCATAGTTGAGCAGTACTTCCACGCCGGCGATGGGCTTTACCATAAAGAGGCGGATCAGCGCCAGGGTATTGGTCCATACATTCTGCCGGTATTTTTTCCGGGGCAGGGGACTGATGGCCAGCACATGGCCATAGATCACGAGCTGGCCATTACCGCCGAAACCATGGTATAGTTTAACAACGGGCCGGTTGCTGAGGCGCATCCAACGGAATACTATTTCTTTTAACTTTTTCATTCCGCAACAGGGAATAATTGTTGTTAGCATGGGTAGGATAACCCATTCAGGAATATATAAAAAATTGTGCGCATGACCCCTTTTGCCCCGGTTATACTTTTTGTGATCAATCCCCAATCGGGAAGCAGGTCGGGGATCGACTGGCAGGCCCTTATCCGGGAACATTTCCGGGACAGCGGCCACGACCTGCATTTCCAGCTGCTGGATGCTTCCGTTGAAGCGTCCGTTCTGGAGCAGCGGATAGAGAAGCTGCGCCCCGTGATGGCCGTAGCGGTGGGTGGGGACGGAACGGTCTCTTTCCTGGCCCGGCTGCTGCTGGGAACCGGCATCACACTGGGTATACTGCCTGCCGGATCGGCCAATGGCATGGCCAGGGAACTGGCTATCCCGGAGGACCCGGCTGCCGCCCTGGAAGTATTATCCGCCGGTAACAGCAGGCTGACGGATGTGATCCGGATCAACAAGAAACATATCTGTTTACACCTCAGTGATATCGGTTTGAACGCTACCCTGATCAAACATTTTGAAGAAGGGAACCTGCGCGGTAAGCTGGGTTACGCCAGCAAGATCATCAAAACATTGTGGACCCAAAAAGAAATGTGGGTAGATATTGCCACAAATGGTCAGCCCAGCACACACCGGGCCTTTATGGTGGTGCTGGCCAATGCTACCCGCTATGGTACGGGGGCGGTGATCAACCCGGAAGGGGACCTGTCCGACGGCCGGTTTGAAGTGATCATCATCCACCGGCTGGCTATTTCCGAGCTGTTCAAGATGCTGCTGGGACCAAGGCCTTTCAACCCGGAAAAGATCAGTGTGTACCAGGCTACATCCGTCAGCATACGGACCACCCGTAAAATGCATTTCCAGGTAGATGGTGAATATCTTGGCAGAACGGATACCATAGAAGCGGAGATACTGGCGGGTAAATTACGGTTGCAGGTGCCAGTTGGTAAGCAGGCAGACTGATATTGTTTCAGGGAACACCGCCATTTCAACAAGCCGGGTATAAGCCAACAGGAAATAGTCAAGGCAGAACCAGGGCCTGCTGCAATATACAGATACTGTTTCCACCGCAACAGCCCTTGGTTCGTCCCAAAATTATTTATAACACCAGCTCTGCATGCATTTTCTGCAAAGCTGTCAGCGGATCCGTACAGAGGCCCGGATGTACTTTGGAGGTTTGCAGGATAGTACTGCGGGTAGCGGTGAGCCAGCGGAAGCGGGAGGCTATGTCCAGTTGTCCGATGGGGCCGGCGCCACCCTGGCTGATCTGTTCAAAAGATAACAGGTGTGCTTTCACTTCTTCCATATCCACCTTACTGCACAAAGCGCGGAGACGATCCTCATTGAGGGTATGCAAGGTTTGCAGGAAACGATGCTGCCGGCAATAGAGGATCACGCCAACGTTCAGGAATTCTTCCCGTTCCACCCGGGGCACTACCCGGACGATGGCGTACTCAAATAAGTGTCTGTCTTGCATGCTGCGCTTCTTTTAAAAAATTAGCAGAGGAGGCGATACGGGTCAGTAAGAATTGCTGATACACCTGGCGGATATTGTCCGGTGTGCCGGTCCAGGAGCCGCCACTGATCCAGTCATCCGGAATGGCGGCCAGTATACCGGCAATACGTTCTTCGGTGAGCAGGGGACGCAGGAGCGCATCAGCCTTATCCAGTTCCGAAGCAAAAGGCAGCAGCACATGGTCTTTGATCTGTGCAAAGGGCCGGCTGGCCTGCTCTTCCCACCTGTCCCAGGAATGATGGAAATAGAGGGAAGCGCCATGGTCTATCAGCCATAGCTCTTTGTTCCAGACCAGCATATTGGTATTGCGGGCGGTACGGTCTACATTGGTGAGCAGGCAATCCATCCATACAATAGAAGCCGCCAGCAGCGGATCTACTTTATTGACCACGGGATCAAAGGAGATGGAGCCCGACAGGTAATGCAGGGCCAGGTTAAGCCCTACGCTGGCCTTGAGCAGGTCCTGGATCTCCTCATCCGGTTCAGTGCGGCCAAAAGCGCTGTCCAGTGAGGCAAATACTATTTCGGGTACCTTAAAGCCCAGGGTGCGGGCAATTTCCCCGCCTATCAGTTCTGCTATCAGGGCCTTGACGCCCTGGCCGGCGCCCCTGAATTTCAGCACATATAAAAAGCCATCGTCTGCTTCTGCAATGGCCGGCAGTGAACCGCCCTCGCGGAGGGGCGTTACGTACCTTGTGACCTGTACTGTTCTCAGGGAAATGGATGGTGATTGCATACCAGGTAAAGGTAGAACATTTGGCAGGACCTAAAAAAAGCTGCCCCCATAGAGGGGGCAGCCAGTTCATGTGCCGTGGTGTAATCCTTATAAGAAATAGCCGGATAAACTGAAGTCGGAATGCTCTACGCTTTTGATCACGCCGAGGTTACCCTCATTGACGTCATTCAGGTATTCAAGTACAAAATGATCAGCATTGATCCGCTGGGTCAGCAGCGGCGCCATATCCGTTATGATCAGCGCACCATTGCCATTGGCAGCGGGATCGGCCGGGGTGAACTTGAATTCGCCAGCCTGTGTTTTCGTGTAGGTATAACTGAAAGTGGCTATAAAGCCGGCAGTTCCCTGGAATATCTCCAGCCAGATGGTCATGGTCTTCAGGCTGGAGTTGAATTCAAACTCCATTCTGCCCATGGTCAGCCGGTAAGGGCCTGCCAGCATGGAAGCAGCGGCTGCTGACCGCCTGGTGCTGAAATCGGTGGACCAGCCAGGGAAAGTGCCTGCGGCAGGCAACAGGATGGAAGAGAAACCAGTGGTGCCGATCACCAGGTGCAGCGGCAGGATGGGGGTGGGCGATACCTGTACAACTGTTCTTTTGCCATCAAGATTGATATAGAGTTCCTGGGCGGCGTCATCCCAGAACATTTCTGAGAATGACTTCCCATTGTATTCTACCGGCTTTTGCAGCTGAATGCCATTCAGGGTGAAAGCAAAGGGAGAATTGCTGGAATATACCACACCGCCTATCTCCCAGCCCAGGCTGAAATTCTTCCTGCCGGGGTCCAGTGATACCTGCAGCTTTTTCTCGTCGCCGATATTCAGGAACAGGTAGGTATTGGTAGAAACATATTGCGCAACGGGCAGCATCAGGTCAAAGAGTTCGCCGTTCTGATAGGCGGTCTCTTCAGCTGCAGTAGCTTTTGTGAGGCTGATCACCACCCCGTTGAAGCGGCCGGTGAGTGACATTTTATCTATCGGCAATCCCTTGCTCAGAGAATCTATCAGCCCTTCCAGCAGCATGAATTCAAAGTCGGAAGAGAGGCCACGGCCGTCATTGCCGCCGCCGCTGATGCTGGGCGTAGGATCGGCCAGCAGGTGGATATACGAATAGGTGTCAAAGATGAGGACGGGCTGCTGCAGGGATTTCAGCCGGTAGCTGCTGCTTTTCACCTGGGTGGAGGTCTCATCATCAAAATCGCTGACCATGGTCACGCGGTTCTCATTGTTGAACTTCATCCAGAAGCTATAGCCGCCGCCCCCCTTGGGGTACAGCACGGCTTTCCAGCCATTGGGTGCGGCGGTAAGCGCCTGCTGGAAAGCTGTGAGGGTCTTGCCTACCCGGACGTCCGCCTTTTCTTCGAAAACGCGGGTGCTGTCCTTTTTGCAGGAGGCCAGTACCGCCATCAGGCAAAGTATATAAAAGAGATGTTTTTTCATATCCATTAGTTTGTTGCGTTTGTAGGATCGTCCATCAGAGGTCCGAAGTGCTGAGGTTGCCAATAAAATACAGGGAGTTGTCATCCTGCGCTATCCATTTGCCCACCTGTATGGTGGAGAAACGATCCAGCTTTCCATTGATCCAGTCCGGTTTGAAGGGGTGCGAGCTGAAGAAAAGGATCAGGGGCAGGACATAGTTGCCAATCAGCCTGGCATTCCCAAATGCCGCCTCGGCGCCGGAAGCTACCGGATTCTCAAAAGTATACACCCCACTGGCATTGACCGTGAACTTGTATTTAAAGGAGGCGGTATACAGGGTGGCCGGTGCTGTCAGTGAATAGAACTTGATGTTCAGCGTGGCTGTATCCGTTTTGTTGAAACGCAGGGCCATGCTGTCGATAGTATAGATAGCGGTAAAGGTGTTCTGCAGGGTGGTATTGGCTTCATTCATGGCGCTTTTGAAGCCTTCGGAAGTCTGCATTTCCTTCACGCTGCGGATAGCTTTGTACTGCTTGCCGAAGCCCAGCGCTGCCGTCAGGGGTGTAACAGCAACAGGGGATACCGCATCCAGCGCCTCGCCAACATAACGTTGCAGCAGGGAAAAATCAATGTTCCAGACCGACTTGTAATAAGCCACTACAATGGCCTGTTTCTTGCGCAGGGCGTCACGGCCTGCAGTAGTGGAAGAAGAATTGACGATGGCTTCAAAACCATCAGGTCCGTATACCAGCATATGCGCCACCATTTCCACGAAGTCCTCTTCTTTGGAAGACATGGCATAGGGAGAAACGAAACCCTTGGAGCGGGCTGTAGCCTGGCTTACGTTGGTCCAATCGCCGGTATAATCGGCTGCTGTTATCCGCTCATAGTCCGGGGTGAACAGGACCGTCTGGTGCAGGATATGTGCAAACTCGTGGTGGATGGTGCGCATCCGGCCTTCTACTGCGCCGCGGTTGGCATTGGTGAAATCATTGACCGTATAGAGGATGATCTTTTTACCTCCTTCAGCTTCACCCAGGGTAATGGTCCCGTTGCTGTTGTAGCTGGGGCTGCCCACCAGTGCGATCTGCTTGATGATATACTTCTTCATGAACGTAAGGCCGCCGGCCTTTACATACGGCTCTATCCATATCTTGTTGATGGTCTGCAGCAGGGGCAGCACTTTGTCTTCCTGCGGCGGCACCAGCGTCTTGTTCACGTCTCCTGCATTGAACTGATCCCATTTGTACAGGATCTCCATATTATAGGGGACTGTGAGGTTATCGTTGATCCATTTGTCAATCTCTCCTTTAGCCCAGGTATCTCCGCCCAGGCCATTCAGTTCGTAGCTGGTATCCAGCTCATCTTTTTTACAGCTGCTGAACAGGGAGAGCGCCAGGCAGCTGCCGATAATATAATGGGTGAATGTTCTCATTGCATATAATTTGATGGTGCTTGAACGGTTAGCGTGGGTTCAGTTCAATGCCGGACTGTTTGGCTGACTCCGGGATCTGGAATACCCTGCGCGGATCGCCATGGGGTACTTCAATGGTGGTGCGCACTGTGGGATCATCGGGGTCAATATATACATGGACAATATTGATCTTATTGCGGATCACATCAAACCAGCGCATGCCTTCCTGTACAAATTCCGCACGCTTGAAATCCAGCGTCGTATTGATCAGGGCCTGGGTAGCATCCGTGCCGGCGTAGAAGGCGGTAGCCTTGTCCACGGTAACGGCATGGGTGCGGGAATTGTAGCTGTTGAAACGCTGGCTGGCAAAAGTGTTCAGATCGGCCAGGCAGCTGTCTGTTTTACCCAGGCGGGCAAAACATTCCGCCCTGTTCAGCAGGGCTTCTTCTGTAGTGAACAGGGGCACCATTACATAGGGGAAACCGATATTGGCATTTACGGATGTCCGGTAGAAGTACTCCTTCCATTTCAGGATGGCAGGATGGTCCTGTCCGTAATTGTACTGGCGGTAAGCCCAGCTGTTGTTACCGGTAACGTTGGCTCCCAGGATCTTGGCATTCAGCTGCTGTGTAAGCCCGTAACGGCTTTGGGCGAAGTTGCGCGCCCAGACGGAGGCGGCTTCAGTCAGCAGCAGGTTAGCGGGGTCGGTGGCTTTGGTATAGTTGAGGAACTGCTCATCAGCGGTGTAGTTCTTGTAAGCAGTCAGCCAGGGACGCATATTGTTGGCGAAATTGTTATCAGGGAAAACACGGCTGGCATGGTTGGCTGCTGCCTGGTAATCCTGTTTGAACAGAAAGAACCGGGCTGCAAAGGCATTTGCGGATGCTTTGGTGAAATGGTACTTGGGAATAGTATACCGCGTGTCATCCAGCAGGGGCAGGCCTTCCAGCAGGTCTTTCTCTATCATCTCATATACGTACTGGACCGTGCGGCGTTCATAGTTACTGAAGACTTCGGTTTCGGGTTCGGTTACATAAGGAATACCCGCGTCGCTGCCGGCAGTGGCAGGATCGTATACTTTGGAAAAGAAGGTGACCAGCATGAAATGCGCATAGGCGCGCGCTACCAGGCCTTCGCCACGCTGGGAAGTATAGGCTTCCGGGTTGGTAGCCTCAGCACAGGCTTTGAGCGCCTGGTTAGCAGCGGCGATGGCTGCGTAGGCGTTGATCCAGTAGTACTCAGTGAAGTCCCGGTTGTTCTCTACTACATCATCAAACCTGTAGGGCCCGGTAGCCATCAGGTTCCGGTCGCCGGTGCCTTTATCGCCGGCATTATCGGAAGCTGCTTCTGCAAAAGCCATATAACCGGCATTGGGATAGGCCGTAGCCAGCAGCTGTGACACTTTTTCAACGGAATTCAGTTCAGTCCTGTTGTCTGGGTTCTTATCCAGGAACTTGGTACAGCCGGTCAGCGAGAGGGCTGCTAAGAAACTATACAGGCAAATTAGTCGGTTCATGATGCTCAATTTTTTTGACCGCAATGGGTGGTGATCAGAATGAAAGTCTCAGCGTCATGGTAAATTGTTTCTGAATGGGCTGCGCCACACCGCCGGTGTTGAAGAACTCGGGATCGGCGCCTTCCAGCTTGGAATCGGAATACAGCAGCCAGAGATTGTAGGCTGATACCATCACTGATGCGTTGCTCATCCGCAGCGCCTGGCGGAAACCGGCCGGCAGATTGTAGGAGAGCGATACGGATTTCAGGCGAATAAAATCACCGTCGGCCACCCGGGCGGAGGAGAAGTTATATACGTTGAAAGGGTATACGCTGCTGTTCTTGGTATCGTAGAGCCTGTCGTTCACCACGGGTACTACGGTGTAACGGGCGTCGCCGGGCTGAGCATAACGATCGGCGAACTCGTTGGGCATAGCGTCCAGATCGGTATACTGTGCGCCGAATACGGGTGCGAGCCTGATCTTGCTGCCCATCTGGTAAGTGACGAACACATTCAGGGAAAGGTCTTTCCAGCGGAAAGTATTGTTGAGACCACCGGTCAGCGTGGGATCCACAGGCCCTTCATATTTCAGGTATTTCACCATATCCGATTGCAGGTATACGCCTTTATCCACCACGCTGTCCTCGTTGAGGAAGGTGGGGATACCATCGTTGGCGCCCAGTCCTTTGAAGTTCACAGACCATAGGCCGCGGGCGGGATAACCATTCAGGTAACCGCCTTCTGCGGGCACCAGGTTGAAGATATTGGGGGTATTCACTGCTCTTGTGATCTTGGTCACTATATAGCCCATGGTATAGTTGGTGCGCCATTCAAAGTTTTTGGAACGGTAGGGTGTACCGCCGATCATGATCTCGAAACCGTTCGATCTCATATCGGCAAAATTGGCTGATTTCTCAGACTGACCGCCAATACCGGAGGTCTTGATGGAGTTGATCAGGTCAAAGCTATTGCGGAAGAATACATCCAAAGCAAAGGTCAGGCGGTTGTTGAACAGGCCGCCGTCCAGACCGATATTGAGGGTATGCAGCTTTTCCCAGGTGAGATTGGCATTCTCCAGTTCTTCAAGGGTGAGGGAATTTTCCTTCTCGTCCAGGTAAGGCCTGCGGGTGATACCGCTGCGCAGCACGATGGCGGCATTGGTGGCAGTACCCAGGCTGGCCGTGAGGCCGTAGGAAGCCCGCAGCTTCAGGTAGCTGATGAAGTCCAGGTTCTTGGAGAAACCTTCCTGGTCTATATTCCAGGAGGCGTCCACCGACCAGGTAGGCAGCCAGCGGGCGGTAGATGTTTTACCCAGCCTGTTGGAGCCATCGTAACGGCCGTTGACCCCTATGTTGAAACGCTCATCAAAGCTGTAACCAGCGGTGGCATAAAAGGCAGCAAAGCGATCATAGGTATTCTGCATGCCGTAGTACTGGAAGTTCTGCTCAATGGATTGTTTGAGTATCCGGTAATCTACAAAGGGAACGCCACCCTGGTCATACTGGTAACCATAACCGGTATGATTGGTGTTCTGGCGGTCGGTATACCGGATCTGCTGACCTACCACCCCGGTGAAGCTGTGTATGCCACCGAAGGTCTGGTTATAGTACAGTGTGTTCCGGATATCATAGTTCTTCAGGTAATTCTCATCCCTGTTGTAGAAACCACCGTAGGGCAGTACTACCACGGGTTGTGCTGCCGGATTGTCCGGGTCTTTGTACAGGAACCGGTTATTGGCGCGGATGGTGGAGGTGCCGGCTGCGCGATAGGCGTTGGCCATATTGGAATGCTCGGTGATATTGCTTTCCTGATTCGATTTGGCATAGCGCACGGAACCTACAAACTCATAGCGGAAATTCTTGTTGAACTTGTAACCGATATTGCCCTGGAGTTTGATATCGATCATGTTGAGGTCGATGTAATTGTTCTCCAGCTCATTGATGATGTTGAAGGGGGCAAAATTGCGGCGGAAATATTCCGGGTTGCCATTCTCATCATAGGCCGTGAGGGTACGGCTGGTATTCAGCGCATAGCTGAAGGGATTGATGTCAAAGTCGCGGTCAAAAGTACCAAACACCGGGTTGCTCTGCCGGGAGAGTGCGCCGGGCGCACGCTGCTGGCGGAAAGAGCTGAGGGTCTGGAAACCCAGGGTCAGTTTATCGCTTACATTATAGGTATTGCGGAAGTTGAAAGTATACCTTTTTACTTTGTCGGCGATGGTCCAGCCATCGTCCCCGTAATAGCTCAGTGAAAGATAGCTCTGGGATTTTTCGTTGCCATTGGACAGACTGAGGGAGTGTTCCTGCATCAGCTGGTTGCGGAACAGCAGATCAAACCAGTCGGTATTGGCGGTGGCGTAGCGCATCAGGAACGCCTCCCTGGCTTCGGGTGTATTGGGCAGGCCGAAAGCGCCTTTGGTGGAGTCATAACTGTCAATAAGCTCGGTCATTTTCCCAAATACACCGGCATCGGCGCGGTTGGCCACAGCGGAATAGTTCAGGAAACCGCGCTGGTACATATCGCTGTAGACGCTCATCTGCTGGTAAGAGTCCATGATATTGAAATCCCTGTAGCTGGGTTTCAGCTGGGTGCTGTAGTTGCCGGTATAGCTGATCACGGGTTTGCCTACCTTACCCTTTTTGGTAGTGATCACCACTACGCCGTTCATGGCGCGGGCGCCATACAGGGCGGTGGCGGCGGCATCCTTCAGGATATCGAAGGTCTCAATATCGTTGGCGTTCAGACCGGCCACAGCAGAGCCCAGCAGGGTTGTGGGGTCGCCGCTGGAAAGCTGGTCGTTGGAGATATTGACAATTTCTTCCAGTACCACACCATCCACTACCCATAGGGGTTTGTTTTCCCCGGTGATGGAGGTGGCGCCGCGGATGCGGATCTTGGGAGCGGAGCCGAAGGTGCCGGATACGTTCTGAACGGATACACCGGCAGCGCGGCCTTCCAGCATGCGGCTGACATCTATCTGGCCGTCCATGCGTACATCGTCCGCTTTCAGTTTAACGGAGGCGCCGGAGAACTTTTTGCGGTCAATGGTCTGGAAACCTGTTACCACCACATCTTCCAGGTTGGTGGCGCTTTCTTCCAGGGTGATCTTGATCACCCGGCTGTTTTCAGTAACGCGGTATTCCCTGGTCTTATGGCCCAGGAATGAGATCTCCAGCAGGGCGCCTGCGGATACATTGGCCAGGGTGAACTCCCCTTTATCGTTGGTGTAAGTGCCTTTATTGGTGCCTCTTACTTTTACGCTGGCGCCAGCCAGGGGCTTACCGGTGGCGTCTACCACCGTGCCGATCAGGTCCAGGAAGGCTTCCTGGCTTTCTACTGCAAAGCTGAGCAGCGGGCCGGAAGGAGTGGATTCTTCTTTTTTCTTTACAACAATGGTCTTGTCAACGATGGCATAGGTAAAGGGCTGACGCATAAAGCAGGCGTCCAGGGCCTGTACCAGGGTGGCGTCCTTTACGGTGATGTTCACCTTTTTGGCGTCGTTGAGCAGCCGCTCATTGTAAAAGAACTGGTAGCCGCTTTGTTTTTCTATCTCCCTGAACACTTCCTGGAGGGAAGCATTCTTTTTGGACAGGTTGATAGTCTGCGTATACACGCGGGCGTTACCAATCAGGGTGCCTGTCATCAATAACAGGGTGAAGAGTGTTGCAAGCAGCCTGCGGGCCGGGATGGCTGCGGTAGTAGATTTTTCTCGTGTGACGGCGCCGTCCGGCTGTTGTAGGACAGCGGGCGACAGGCCTGAACGCAATGAATGCATACAGCAGTTGTTTGGTTAAATTTTAGAATAATACACACCCTTCCTGCTTCCGGAAGGATGCCAGGTCAAAAAGTTATAACGTATAAGAACGAATCGGTTAAATCCACCAGGAGCGGTTGGTTCAGCCGCGATCCTGGGGTGGGGTAACAATCAATGTGTTGCCATCCAGGTGGAAGTTGACTTCACTCAGTTCCAGGATGCGTAAAACCTGTGAAAGGTTGGCAGACCGGGAAACTTTACCGCTGAAGCGGTCCTGGGGTACGGTTCCGCGGTAGTCTACGCGGATATCATACCAGCGTTCAATCTGGCGCATTACGGTCCGGATATCGGCCTCGTGGAAGGAGAAGACGCCATTTTTCCAGGCCATTACTTCTTCCAGGTCCGCTTCCGACACAGTGAACGGATTGGCATTGGCAAGAGGTTTCTGCAGGCCGGCCTGTTCACCGGGTCTCAGCAGTACAGCGGGCTTAGCGCCATTGCCGGAGGTCAGTCTGACACTGCCATCCAGCAGGGTGGTCTTTATGGTTGTTTCATCGGAGTATCCATTGATATTAAAGCTTGTCCCCAGCACTTCCACTACCTGTTCCTGCATCTCTACCCGGAAAGGGTTCCTGGGATCAGCTTTGATCTCGAAATAGGCTTCACCACTCACGCGCACCCTTCGTTCACCGCCGGTGAAAGCCGTTGGGAAAGTGATGCTGGAGGCTGCATTGAGCCATACCCTGCTACCATCGGGAAGTACTACCTGGTACTGCCTGCCCCTTGGGGTGCTCATGGTATTGTAGAAAGGCTCCTGCGTTGCGCCTGCCAGTCCATGGTCCTTTTCATAGGACAGCTGTCCATTCTTCAGCACCACATGGGTATTGCCCTGTGTGGTGATAGTTCCCTGGCCCAGGCTGTCCAGCACCATGGTGCTGCCGTCTGACAGGGTCAGTATGGCGCCTTCTTTCCCGGGCGCAATATTCATGGCGCCGTTCTGTGCAATAGGGTTGTTGGCTGAGGGTTGGTTGCCGATCCTGGCCAGCAGGAAACTGGCGCCCCCCAATGCAGCCAGCAATACCGCTGCCGCCCATCCCATTTTCCGCCTGGAAAGATCAGCCGGATATACTACGGCTGCCTGTTCCCGGCCCTGGTCTATTTTCTGCAGGATCCTTGCTGCATTGAACTGGTCCAGCTGCTGCAGGGATTCCCGGACATAGTCCTCCTTGTTGATCCGGTCAAACAGGGCCTGGTTGTCCGCTGACGCGGCCAGCCATTGCTGCAAAACAGCCTGCTCGGCCTCATTCAATGGGGCATGCAGGTATTTTTCCAGGATGACCTGTATAGACAATGGAGATAACATGGGAGGAGTTGCTTTGATGTAAGACGCACAACCTGTCCGTTCATCCAAAGAAATGCTAAATTATTTTTAAAAAAAGGTAAACCACCCGCTGAAAAGGGCAGGAAGCAGCCAGGGATTATTGGTCAGCACCCCAGCTTTCAGGAGTTGCAGGGCCCGGGCCTTCTGGGTGCGGACGGTCTGCGGGCTGATGCCCATTTGCGCTGCTATCTGGTCAGTGCCCAGCCCTTCCAGGTAGATCAGCCGGAATACTTCCCGGCATTTGTCGGGCAGGTTGTCCATTTCCCGGTAAATAAGGTGCAGCAGCTCGGCTTCCAGGAATTCCAGGCGGATGGCGGGGGGGATCTCTGCCGGATCGGTGAGGGTCTGCGCTATCTGCAGGTGTGCGGCCCGGTGACGGCTGCGGGTAGCTTTATAGGTGATGCTGGCGTTGCGGACGCTGACAAAGAGAAAGGCTTTGATATTGTCCAGCGACTGGAATTCACGGCGGCGGTTGAACAGTTTGAGGAAGGTTTCTGCAACAATATCCTCGGCCACGGGCAGTTCTTCCGTGATCCTGAAAGCCACCAGGCACATAGGCCTGAAAAATTCCTCGAAGATGGAATTCTCGGCTTCGCGCTTCTCCTGGTGGAAGTCGTTGATGAGTGGGGTTATATCTTGTGCTGGTACGCTCACAAGGAAGTGACAAACTTAATTTAAAAAGATCATCTTTCTTTGCCCACTACAATTTTGACTGTTTTTTTCCCTGCGGTTGTATATGCCGTAAGCAGGTAGGCGCCTTTGCTGATGGCCGGGAGTGAAAGCTGTTGGGTCCGGCCCCGTACCGGCAGGGTCATCAGCAGCCTGCCCTGCATATCTGTGAGTTCCACCCGGTACGCATCGGCCCCTGTTTCAAGGGTCAGCCGGCCGTTGACTACGGGGTTAGGATAGTAACGAAGCAGGAAGGGGTCGTCCTCCATTTGTATAGTGCGGACAGGGGAAAAGCGGTGGCTGCCGTCAAGATCTACCATATTCAACCGGTAGTAGCTGGTGCCGGGCCGGAGCTGCGGATCAGTGAACTGGTACTCCAGGGGCTGGTTGCTGTTGCCGGCTGCGGGCAGGGTGCCGATGGCCGTGAACAGTTGCCCATCCAGGCTCTTTTCAATGATGAACAGCTGGCTGTTGCTTTCCTGCGCCGTACTCCATTGCAGCAGGGTGCTGCCGCCATTACGGGTAGCTGTAAAGGAACTCAGGGTTACCGGCAGGGGAACGTCCGGGCCGCCGCCATTGATCCAGAACTCAGAAAAGCGGTTAACGGTGAACTCAGCATAGTAGCCATTAAAGAAGGGGATGATCTGCACGTTTGTACGGGGCAGTAAGAACCGGTAACCTGTGCTGGCATTGTCATCCAGCGTACTGTTCTCATTGATGCCGCTATATTGGGTAACGCCGGTTTCATAGGCGTCCGCCGGTTTGTTACAGGGCATGCAGCCGCTGGCATTGAGCAGGCGGTTCATTTCAGCCTCTGTAAAATAATAGCGTACCCGTACATTGCCGGTGGGCGGGGTGCTGGCTTTGACCACCAGGTTGCGGTCCAGGTAATACTGGTTATGATGGACGCGGACAGGATCTGTATTGAAATAGGCCTGCACCTCCACCGTGCCCAGGTCCTGGCCCTGCGGCTGGATGGACAGGAGCCGCTGACCGGCCATGTCAAAATGCTGCCAGCTGTTACCATTCACGGTGTTTGTCAGCAGGCCGGCGGCTATCTCGGAGCCGGTATAGATAACGGTCTGATCAAAAACATGGATATCATCAATGCCCACGCCTTCGCGGGTGCCGCCGATATCGCTGCTCATCACAAAGCGGAAGCGGACCCTGGGTGCGGTAACAGGAATAGCTATGCTGGCTACATGCCAGTTGGGTTTGGACAGCCGCCAGCGTGCAGGGGCGTAGTTGTACCAGTTGGTACCCTGGCCAACCAGTCCCAGACTGGTCCAGGTAACATCATCGGTACTGTATTCCACCCAGTGGTAATCGCAATCGCAATTGTCTTCCAGCTGGAAAATATGACTGAAGGACAATACGGGGTGGCTGAGGCCGCTCAGGTTAAAGCAGGGAGAGTACAGGTACGATTGCTCATTGTCGTTATAGCCGCCCAGCAGCCCGGTGGTCCAGGCATTATCGCCATTGGCGGCTTTGTTGATGATGCTTTTCTCCGGCTTGCCCCGGACCCAGCTGCTGGCCTTGCCCATAGTATACCAATGCCCATTGTCCTGCTCAAAGCCTTCCAGGTAGGGGAAACTGCTGACCAGCGGGGTGGTATGGAAAACGATCTCGGGAACCGTATCATTATTCCGGTAATTGTCAGTAGGGTAGTGAACCCATGCCTGCAGGTTGTATTGCCGGAAGGCGGAGAGATTGACCCGTCCGGAGAAGGTGAAGGGGATTGCCGTGCCGGGCGACAGGGAGATGGTTTCTGTCACCACTGTACCGTTCAGCTTATAGGATACGGCCACATTATTCAGGGTGCTGCTGCTGTAATTGTTGAGCTCCAGGGTGATGGCCTCGTTGTTGCCGAGGCTGCAGACGCCTGTAGTGGCAGGGCTCAGGATGGCGCTCACGCTGACGTCATTGACGGCCCGCGTAATAATGACATCGTCATAGCTGATACCGTCTTCCAGGCTGTCCAGGGGCATTACAGATGCTGCAGAAGTATATCCCTGCTGGCCAAAACAGAGCTGGAAACTGCTGCTGACGGACTGCGCCGGATTGGCTGTGGCCAGGGCCTGGCTGATATTGATGGCCTTGACCATGCGGTAAATGCCAAAATTCTCCGGTTCTATCGGCATATTGAAAACATTGATCCAGCTGGCCGTATCATTACCGCGGACCCAGACGGCATTGCCGGGCGCCACAAAGTTGATACCATGATTACGGTAGTAAAGATCCAGCCAGAGCTGATCGCTGTCTGAATAGTTGGAGAAATTAAAGGTAACAGTGGCGCTATCGGCATTGATAGTGGTGGATTTTGTTCTCTGGTCCAGGATAAGCGCCTGCTGACCGCTGCGTGCAAAACCATTATTCACAAAAAAACGGGCCCTGCCATTATTGTTACTGGCATTGAAATCCATCCGGTCCAGTCCCGGGAAGCCCTGGATCAGCCTGCTATAACTGCTGTCCTGTACCGTTTCAAATCCTTCAACTACGGAAGGGTTCAGTAGTACCGGTTCATTTTCCAGGTGTTTGACCAGCACAAGCAGGGTGTCATTGGCTGGGAATGGGTCAAGGTCAAGATCTACCCAGCAACGGATACTGTAATCGCCAGGCGCAGAAAAATCGTAGGGCTGTAAAAAGGTATAGTCTGCATTGGACCGGATAGCAATGGGCAGGTTAGCCGTTTCGGTCACAACAGACCCATTGTTCACCTGGTAGGAAACTGTAAAAGCGGTATTGATGGCTGATGGGCCGGCATTGGAAATGCGGACCTTTGGCTTTACCAGTCCCGGCTCGTTGCGGGTATAGGTCCTCCCTGTTACCGGCGCCAGCAAGAGTTCCGGCGCCAGATCATACCTGAATGCGGCGGTATTGCAGTTGCCGGTATTGGGAATGGCGATAATAGCGCTTGACTGTCTGCCGGGTGCTGTGCCGATCAGTGGCCTGCAGGCAAACCAGTAACCGGTCCCGTTTTTCAATAAACCTGAAACCAGGTAGCTGGTGCCGGTGACATTGGCTATGACCACCATGCTGTCATTGATCAGCTGCAGCACATCATAGGAGCTGGCGCCATCAACAGCTGACCAGTTGAGCTGTACAAATCCGGGACAGGGCCTGGTCATAGTGACCCGGTTGGTATCCAGTATGGTAAAGCGCTGGCTGCTCTGGTCCGTATACCCCGCGCTATTGCTGGTTACCCGGACAAGCACTTCAGTAGAAATGATATTGGGGACTGTCCAGGCAAGGCGGCGGTCTGCCGCCGGCACAGTATTGCTGATAGTATTCCAGGAGCCGCCGTTATCAGCGGAGTATTCCAGGGTGAACCCGCTATTGCCGGCATTATAGGCTTCCCAGCGGATATATTCTGTTTCACCGGGTACCAGGGTCTCTGCCCCGAGGGGATAGCCCAGTCTGACCGATGGCTGCAGCCACTGGTATACCACCACGTATTGCTGTGCGCCCGAAGGAACAGCGCTGCCTGTTACCCGGACAGTAAAGGGGCCGGCTGGCAGGTTATTGATCACTACCTGTTCAATATTGTTCAGGTTGTCCACTCCTTCCGCTGCATCCGCATCAACAAAGGCCGGATCGGGATTCAGGATCAGCGGCCGGTGCTGGAAGGCATCCGTACCGGTAACGGTAAGGTCCAGGTTATTGACCAGGGCCAGGGCTGCGCCCGGGTTGGCCGGTGCATCGGTCCAGTACAGCATGACCTTCAGGCGGCTGGCGCCGGGAGGGCCGGCAGGAATGGTATGGGTGATGCCGGGCCCCGGGCCAACACTGCCAAGGAAATAGCGGTTCTCTTCCAGTGTCTCCACGGCACTCACGGCATTAAGCCTGCCGAAGCCAAATGTATAGTCAGGTCCCGGATTACCCATATCCTCAGCCGAATTACAGGCGGCTGCCTTGATCAGTGCGGCAGGCGGATTGGCGCCGCCATGCAGCTGCCGATAGCGCTCTACCAGCAGGGCCAGCGTACCGGTTACAGTAGGTGCTGACATGCTGGTGCCTGAGTTGTTCGCATAGGTATTTCCGAAAGAGGTGGACCAGACATTAACGCCGCCGGCTACCAGTTCCGGTTTGATACGGCCATCATCAACAGGCCCGCAACTGGAGTTGGCGGCAATAACATCATCCATAGAATTGATATTGCCTACTATCAGCGCATTTTTGCTGCTTTGAAAACCGGAGCGTACGGTATGGAAGGAAGCGGGATAGGTATAGCAGGTGGAATTGCCGCTGTTACCAGAAGCAAATACGTGGAGCAGTTCTTCATCATTGTACAGCTGGGCGTCCACATAATTACTGAGGGCGTCATAAACACCGGTCCCGATACAGCCTGCGGAGCTGGACTCATAGGAGTTATTGGTCAGCACCATGCCGTATTCACTGACGTAGAGGGGGGTGTTGATGAGGATATTGCTGAAATAGTTACTGACCAGGGTGGAGCGCGGCGCCATTCCCTTGTACAGGGGATTGAGGTGGCCTGCGCCGGAAACAGTGCCGCCTGTATGGAGGCCATGGAAATCCGGTGTATTGGGGTTGCGGTTGATCAGCCGGCTGGCTATGTCCAGGTGGTTGGGCTCGCCCTGGTCGCCGATGCCGATGGTCACGCCTCTTCCCTGGAGATTACGTCCGGTGGTCATTCCCAGGGCTGCGGCGCCATAGGCCTGCCGGTTCCTATTGTTCAGTGGCTGGTCCCTGATCGTTTGCTCATGGACATAACTGACAAAGGGCAGGGCTGCTATCCGTTGCAGTACCGAAGTATCGGCCTGGATCAGGATGGCTTTTTCCAGTTTGATGGACTGATCGCTGAGACGGGCGCCTGCTGCCAGCAGGGCGCTGATGATCTCAGCTGCCGGCAGGCTGCCGAAATAGTGTACGGCAAAGTACTGACCAGGGCCGGTGATGCCGGGACTGGCGGGCTCCTGCAGGGCTTTGGATAATTTCAGTGCGGGGCGGGTATTGAACACGCCGTCTACGGCGTATTTTTCAAGACTGCGGAAAGCAAGCTGGTCGGGCAGTTCAGCATAAAAGGCATTACCGGGAATATAATCAAACAGCTGAACGCCCTGCTGTGCCAGCTCCTGGCGCTGGCGGGCATTGGGCAGTGTGCTGAACCGCAATAATACGTACTGGTGATCCCGGTAGCGGACCTGCTGCTGCCATTCTCCTGAGCGCTGGCGCTGGATATTGGGCTCGCCATGCAAAGTGCCTGACCTGAATTGCACAGTTTGTCTGTCGCGCTGGGCAAGCGCCGGCGCACAAAAAAGCAGACTGGCAAGCAGTAAACAGTAGAGATCCTTCATGGTGGATGGTTTGGCCCTGCCGGATTAATTTCAATTAAGTTAATTACTTTCCTGTAAACTGCGGAAAAAGCGTCCGTTGTTTACAGAGAATTATTGCAATAATAACGAAATCAATAATTTATGTCTTAAAGAAAGTCGGTAAAGGGGAATCGGGAGCAAGATAAGGAACATGTGGTGAACGAGCATTCGTTTGTAGAATAATAATCCAGTATTAGTCTACTGATTCAGTAGAAAAAATTTTGTCATTCCCCGCCAAACTTTATCTTTGCCTACAAAGGCAGTAGACTAAATAACACATGCAATCCCGAATCATTATACATGTCATGCATACCTGTTGTTGTTGCAACACCTGTTGCAGCTGTTGATGCTTTATCCATCCTCTGCTCACTGCTTTATCCCCGGATATCATTTCTTTTCATTTGAACACGATGCAATATGAACGCTACCATGCCAGATTACATTGAGGAATTAACCTACTACTCCAGTAGAGTAAGTATTAAAGAATTCCTCCAGTTGCTGGTGCAACGCTTCCCAGGTCAGGTGACCTTTTCTACCAGTTTCAGCTTTGAAGACCAGGTGATCACGCACGAGATCGGCAGCAACCAGTTGCCCGTGACCGTATTCACCCTGGACACAGGCCGCCTGTTTGCCGAGACCTATTCGGTCTGGAACGCCACCAACCAGCAATACCAGCAGCCCGTTAAAGCTTATTTCCCGGACTACCGCAACCTGCAGCAGTTCCTGGAAGAGCAGGGCCCCAACGCTTTCTATGGATCCGTTGAGAACCGTAAGCGCTGCTGCCAGATCCGTAAAGTGGAACCCCTCAAAAGAGCCCTGGCGGGTAACGCCATCTGGATCACGGGCCTGCGTGCCGAGCACTCGCCGGACCGCCAGCAGCACGGGCTTATTGAATGGGATGCCGGGAACAATATCCTGAAATACAATCCCATCCTGCACTGGACCACAGAACAGGTACGGAAATATATTGATGACAACAATGTGCCGTACAATCCCCTGCACGATAAGGGCTTTGTCAGCATCGGTTGCGCTCCCTGTACCAGGGCCATCCGCCCCGGAGAAGATTTCAGGGCCGGCCGCTGGTGGTGGGAAGATGCCAGCAAGAAAGAGTGCGGACTGCACGTGAGCAACTAAACCGATTATTTTTTTGGCCCCCGGCGGCAACCAATGGCGGGCCAGCGATTAAAAAAATAGCAGTAAAGTATGAGTGCGTATCGACTGGATTATCTCGACCAACTGGAATCCGAAGCCATCCATATATTCCGGGAAGTAGCCGGGCAGTTTGAAAGGCCCGCCCTGCTGTTCTCCGGCGGTAAGGATTCCATCACCCTGGTACACCTGGCCCTCAAGGCATTTCGCCCGGGTAAATTCCCCTTTCCCCTGGTGCATATTGACACCGGGCACAATTTCCAGGAAGCGCTCGATTTCCGCGACGACCTGGCCGCCAGTATCGGGGAAAAACTGATTGTGCGTAATGTGGAAGACACCATCAAAGCCAGACAGCTTACAGAGCCCAAAGGGAAATTTGCCAGCCGCAACGCGCTGCAGACCTATACCCTGCTGGACACCATCGAGGAATTTAAGTTTGACGCCTGTATCGGTGGCGCCCGGCGCGATGAAGAAAAAGCCCGCGCCAAAGAAAGGATCTTCTCTGTCCGTGATGAATTTGGCCAGTGGGATCCCAAACGCCAGCGCCCCGAACTCTGGAATACCTATAACGGCCGTATCCACAAAGGAGAGAACGTTCGGGTATTTCCCATCAGCAACTGGACCGAACTGGATATCTGGAACTATATCCGCCGGGAACAGATAGCCCTGCCCTCCATTTATTTTGCGCACGACCGCCAGGTGATTGCCCACGAAGGACAACTGGTAGCCCTGTCCGATTTTATCCGCCTGGATGAAACCGATACCATCCTGACCCGGAAAGTGCGGTACCGCACCGTAGGCGATATGACCTGTACCGCCGCCGTGGAATCTGATGCCAGTACTATTGACGATATCATCCGCGAGATCACGGCCACCAAGACCAGTGAACGCGGAGAGACGAGGATAGACGACCGGGTTTCAGAAGCCGCCATGGAAGACCGGAAAAAGAATGGTTATTTCTAACGCAAAACAACAAATGTAGTATGGACTTACTTCGTTTCATAACAGCCGGTAGTGTAGATGACGGGAAAAGCACCCTGATCGGAAGGCTCCTGTACGATAGCAAGAGCATCATGATAGACCAGCTGGAAGCCATTGAGAAACAAAGCCGGAACAAAGAGGATGGAGAGATAGACCTGGCGCTGCTCACCGATGGCCTGCGTGCTGAAAGGGAACAGGGCATCACCATTGATGTAGCCTATAAATATTTCTCTACGCCCAAAAGGAAATTCATCATTGCCGACGCGCCCGGGCATATCCAGTATACCCGTAATATGGTGACCGGCGCTTCCAACGCCGACCTGGCCATCATCCTCATTGATGCCCGTAACGGTGTGGTGGAACAGACCCGCCGCCATTCCATTATTGCCTCCCTGCTCAATATCCCGCAGATAGTGGTAGCCGTCAATAAAATGGATATGGTGGATTTCTCGCAGGATGTATACAACAATATCGTGATCGAATACGCTGCGGTGGCGCAATCCCTGGGTCTCCGGAACGTCAGCTATATTCCCATCAGCGCACTGCTGGGTGATAATATTGTGGAGAGATCCACCAGAATGTCCTGGTTTGAAGGTACTTCCCTCCTGCAGTACCTGGAGGAAGTGGAAGTGCAGCAGGCTATTGACCTTACCCGCGGTCGTTTCCCCGTGCAGTATGTGATCCGCCCCCAGGTGGATAACCTGCATGATTACCGGGGGTACGCCGGCAAGATCGTCAGCGGCATTTACCGCAAAGGCGATAAAGTGACCGTGCAGCCCAGCGGTATCTCCAGCACTATCAAGGCCATCGAGATCGGCGGCCAGGAAGTGGAAGAAGCTTTTGCGCCCCAAAGCGTAGTGCTGCACCTGGAAGATGATATTGATATCAGCCGCGGCGATGTGATTGCCAAAGCATCCGATGAACTGGCCGTAGCCCAGGAACTGGATGTGCTGCTCTGCTGGATGGACAATAAACCGCTGACCCCCGGCAACAAATATTTATTGCAGATCAACAGTCGCGTAGTACGCGCCGTGGTCCGGGATATCACCTATAAGCTGGATGTAAATACCCTGCAGCAACAGGAATTTCCCCAGCAGGCCAATCTCAATGATGTGATCCGGGCCACTATCAAAACTGCTTCTCCCATACCTTATGATCCGTACAAGGAATTACGCTCCAACGGGGGCGCTATACTGATTGACGAAACCAGCCATGTGACCGTTGGCGCCTGCATGATTGAAGGGGCTGCCAACTGGTAAAACGTAGCGGAACGTTTCCTTCTAACCAAAACTTAAAAACAGGTATCATGAGTACAACAGCATTTGTGAAACAATTGTACCAGCAGAAGTTGAAGACCACTGCTGTATTCCCGGACAAACTGTTCACCGAACAGTTCATTGACCAGTTGTTCAACCTGCTGTTTGTACCCCGCGCAGGCAGACAGCAATCCCAGGCTGAATTTGAACGGGAATTTGAATCCCTCCAAAGCCATCTCTCCACCCTGGTCTATGATGTGGTGCATGATGGCGACAAAACACAGACCATTACCGATGGTTTTTTCCAGGCCCTGCCGGCCCTGTATGAGCTGCTGCTCAAAGATGCAGCCGCCATCTCCCAGTATGATCCTGCCGCCGAGAGCATCGAGGAAGTGATTGTGGCCTATCCCGGTTTCTTCGCTATCTGCGTGTACCGGTTCGCCCACCAGCTCTGGCAGCAGGAAGTGAGAGTGCTGCCGCGCCTCTTCACGGAGTATGCACATGGGAAAACGGGCATTGATATCCATCCCGGCGCCCGCATTGGTGAATCCTTTTTCATTGACCACGGTACCGGCGTAGTGATCGGCGAAACCACCGTGATCGGTAACCAGGTCAAGATCTATCAGGGCGTTACCCTTGGCGCGCTCAGCAGCAGCAAGGAAAGGGCCAGCGGTAAAAGGCACCCGACCATCGAAGACCAGGTGACCATTTATTCCGGCGCTACCATCCTGGGCGGCGAAACGGTGATTGGTCATAACAGTACTATCGGTGGCAATGTATGGATCACCTACTCCGTGCCCCCTGCTTCACTGGTATACCACAAAAGCGAAGTGGTGGCCAAGAAAGAATTCTCTTTTTCAGAGGCCGTCAATGAAATTTTAGGAACAAGGAACGGTCGCTGATCTTTTTATACCCATTTATTCTACTAAAAAAGTAGACAATGAACAACAATCACCCGGCAACAGGAAAAGTGATCCTGGCTGGCGCAGGTCCCGGTGATCCGGAGCTGCTGACCCTGAAGGCGGCGCGTTACCTGCAGCAGGCTGATGTGGTGCTCACTGACAGGTTGGTGAGTGGCCGGATCCTGGAAGATTATGTAAAACCCGGCGCGGAACTGATCTACGTGGGCAAGCAGTGTCGCCGGGGCGCCTCCACTCCACAGGCCAGCATCAACGAACTGCTGGTGGAATATGCCCTGCAGGGCAAGCTGGTGGTCCGGCTGAAGGGTGGTGATGTATCCATTTTCTCCAATGTGCTGGATGAGCTGACCACGCTGGCCGCACATGCTATCCCTTACGAGATCATTCCCGGTGTTACCGCCGCCCTGGGCGCCGCCGCCTATGCCGGCATCCCGCTCACGGCCAGGGAACACGCCACCGCTGTCCGTTTTCTCACCTTCTACAAATCGGATGTGGTTACGGAAAAGACCTGGCAGGATCTGGCGGCTACGGAGGATACCCTGGTGTTCTATATGTCGTCCGAGACCCTGGATGGGGTAGTGGCCAATCTCCTCAAACACCATATTGCCGCAGATAAGCTGCTGGCCGTGGTGGAACAGGCCACCACGCCGTCACAACAGGTTTATGTAACTAACTTGTACGAGTATGCGCAGAATTTGAAGGGCAAAACGTTTTTGTCGCCCTCCCTCGTGATCATTGGCAAAGTAGTGGGGCTGCACCAGCAGTTCGGCTGGTTTACCGGTGAAGGCGCCCGCACGGAATATTTCAAACCTGTACCCAAACTGTTCACGACCATAACAACTGAGAACGAAAAAGCGAATGAGCATGTTAGTAGAGCCTAAATTAAAAACACTGCTCGACCTGGTACAGTCGTCCAATCGCGAAGAGCTGATATGGATCAACGGGTACCTGGCGGGCCTGCTGGCGCAACCTGCCGGCTCAGCGCCGGCTACGGCTGCGCTGCCCCCGCCCGCTGCTGCAACGGCAGCGCCTGCGGTGCAGAAGATCACCATCACCTATGGTACGGAGACCGGCAACTCTAAAAAGCTGGCCACTGATTTTGCCGCCCAGGTAAAGAAGGCCGGTATTATGGCCAAACTGGTGAGCCTGGATCAGTACCGGCTCAACGACCTGGCCAAAGAGGAATACTTCTTTACCATTATCAGTACGCAGGGCGATGGCGAACCACCGGCCACAGCTAAGAAATTCTATGACCATGTGCAGCAATCGTCCCTGAAGCTGGGCCAGCTCAAATACGGTGTCCTGGCGCTGGGCGATACTTCTTACCCGCTTTTCTGTAAGGCCGGGGAAGAGGTGGATGGCCAGCTGACCTTACGCGGCGGTCAGCGGGTAGTGCCCCTGCGCAAATGTGATACTGATTATGAGAAAGAGGCCCTGTCCTGGTTCACCGAAGTGCTGGAGCTGCTGAGCGGTCAGCATACCAGCCCTGCCGCAACAGTAGTGACCAACGCCGTGGTGCCGAAGAAGAACACCGGCAGGAAGGTCTACGCCGGCGCCGTGCTGGGTAATGTCAACCTGAATGATCGTGGTTCTTCCAAGGAGACCTATCATATTGAGATCGGCGCTGAAGAAGACATTGACTACCTGCCCGGCGATGCGCTGGGAGTAATACCGGAAAATCCGCAGTCAACAGCAGAAGCCATTATTGCGCTGACCGGTATCAATCCCACACGGACACTATCCTTCCGTAATGAGCAGTATACTGTCTTCGATCTCCTGAAAAAGAAACTCAATATCGTCCACCTGCCGGAGCGGGTGGTGAAACAATACGCACAGCTGGTGCAGCAGGATATCCCGGAAACAAAGATCGGGCTGCTCAACCTGCTGAAGATATACCCGGTGAGGGATGCCGCACAGTTTGAAGAAGTGATCAGCCTCCTGGAGCCTATTACGCCCCGGTTGTATTCCATTGCTTCTTCGCCTGCGGCGCATAGTGGTGAAGTACACCTGACAGTGGCCCTGGATCATTTCTCTGTGAATGGGGAAAAGCATTTCGGGCTTTGCTCCCGCTTCCTGTCGGAGTTGCAGCCCGATGCCACCCTGGAATTCTATATCCACCGCAACCAGCAGTTCCGCCTGCCTGCTCCTGGGAAGGACCTGATCATGATTGGCCCGGGCACAGGCATTGCGCCTTTCCGTTCCTTCCTGGCCGAGCGGGATGCGGCCGGCGCCGCGGGCCGTAACTGGCTCTTCTTTGGCGAGCAGCATTTTGTGAGCGATTTCCTGTACCAGACCGAATTGCAGAACTGGTTGCAGACGGGTGTGCTGACCAGGCTCAACCTGGCTTTCTCCCGCGACCAGCAATATAAAATATATGTCCAGCACCGCATGCTGGAACAGGCCGCCGAACTCTGGCAATGGATTGAAAGCGGCGCCCATATCTATGTTTGCGGCGCTAAAGAACCCATGAGCAGGGATGTGGAATATACCTTACTCCAGATCATTGAGCGTTTCGGCGCAAAAGATACCCAGGATGCCATCAGTTACCTGGACAAACTGAAAGAAGAAGGCAGGTACCTGAAAGACGTGTATTAAACAACTAATTGAGATGAGCAACAACGAACAAAACCAATCACCGGTAGAGCGTATCAAAAAGGCCAGCGACGGCCTGCGCGGCACGCTGAAACAAAGTCTCACCGACGAAGCCACCGGCGCTATGCGGGAAGATGATCAGTCGCTGATCAAATTCCATGGCATGTACCAGCAGGACGACCGTGACCGCCGGGAAGAGCGCAGCGCCAAAAAACTGGAATGGCTCTACTCCTATATGATCCGTTTACGCCTGCCCGGCGGTATACTGACGGGCGAGGAATGGACAGGCCTGCACCATATTGCCGGCGAACATTCCACCGGCATCATCAAAATAACCACGCGCCAGACCGTGCAGCTGCACGGCATCCTCAAATCGCATGTAAAGCCCACTATCCAGGCCTTCAATACCCTGAAGCTGGATTCCATTGCGGCCTGCGGCGATGTGAACAGGAACGTGGTCTGTAGTGCGCATCCCGGTCATTCCCCCATCCATGCGGAGATCTTCCGGTATGCCGGTCTGATCAGTAAGCTGGCCCTGCCAAAGACCAGGGCCTACTGGGAAGTATGGCTCAATGAGCAACCCCTGCAGGACAAAAAGGAGGAAGAGGATCCCCTGTACCAGGAGCGTTACCTGCCCCGTAAGTTCAAGATCGCTATTGCCATCCCGCCTGATAACGATGTGGATGTTTTCACTAATGACGTGGGCCTGATAGCTATTGTGGAAGATGGGGTGCTGAAGGGTTTTAATATTGCTGCCGGCGGCGGCCTCAGCGCCACGCATGGTAATCCCAATACGTATCCGCGACTGGCCACCATCCTGGGTTTTGCCGATACGGAAGAAAAAGTATTGAAAGCCGTTTACGAGATTATCACCATACAACGGGATTACGGTAACCGGAGCGACCGCAAGCAGGCCCGCCTGAAATACACCATCGACCGGATGGGCGTGGAGACTTTCAGGGCGGAGCTGGAAAAACGTTGCGGCTTTGCGCTGGAACCGGAAAAACCTTATGCGCTCACCCGCCGCAGTGATCTCTACGGCTGGCACCAGAACCATGAAGGCAAATGGTATTTTACTGTGTTTTCAGAGAACGGCCGCATACTGGATGAAGAGAAAGTAGCGCTGAAGACCGGCTTGTTTGAGATAGCCAAAACAGGGAAGGCCAATTTCCGCTTCACCTGTAACCAGAATGTGATCATCAGTGATGTATTGCCGGAGGACCGGCCCCTGGTGGAAGGGCTGCTGAACCAGTTTGGTATCATAGCCCATACGGAAAGCGCCGGGGCTGCGCGTAAAACGGCTATCGCCTGTGTGGCCTTCAATACCTGCCCGCTGGCGCTGGCGGAAGCGCAACGCTACCTGCCCACGCTGATCACTAAGATTGAGCCGCTGCTGGCAAAGTATAAGCTGTCGGAAGACGAGCTGGCCATCCGGATGACGGGCTGTCCCAACGGCTGCGGCCGGCCTTATGTGGCGGAGATCGGCTTTGTAGGTACGGCCTATGGTTTTTATAACCTGCACCTGGGTGGGGACCGGAACGGGTACCGGCTCAACAAAAAATACAAGGAAAGCCTGGACGAACCTGCTATCCTGCAGGAGTTGGACCAGCTGCTGGGAATATACAGTAAGAAGCGGAAGAAGAACGAGACCTTTGGCGATTTTGCCCTGCGTGAAAAATGGGTAACCAGTTAATCTTATGACAAAAGAAACAGACATCCTGAACGAAGAGTCTTTGAACAATACAGCGGCTGCTGACGGTTCGCCCGAGGTCAATAAGCTGTTCCCGGTCTTCCTCAAGCTGGAAGAACTGCGGGTATTGCTGGTAGGCGCGGGTCATGTGGGGCAGGAGAAACTGGCTGCCCTTCTGCAGAATGCGCCGGCTACACCCGTTACTGTGGTGGCCACGCAGATCAGTGAGCCGGTACGCCGCCTGGCTGCCGATCATGCGCAGACGGTGGAGCTGCTGGAAAGACCCTTTGTGGCGGCAGACCTGGAGGAAAAGGACCTGGTGATCATTGCCGTGAATGAGCCGGGGCAGAGCGCCGCTATCCGCAATGCCGCCCGCGCTCACCGCCTGCTGGTCAATGTGGCCGATCAGCCGGGGCTCTGCGATTTCTACCTCAGCTCCATTGTACAGAAGGGACAGCTGAAGATAGCTATCAGCACCAATGGTCAGTCGCCCACCGCCGCCAAGCGGATCAAGGAAGTGCTGAACCATGCCCTGCCGGCTGAACTGGATGATGTGATCAATAACCTGCATACGGTGCGTAACCGGCTCAACGGCAATTTTGCCGAAAAGGTCAAAAAGCTCAATGAGCTGACCAGGGTGCTGGTGGAAGAAAACACCGACCGGGAAAAACGCTGGCGCAAGCTGGCCACCCGCTCGCTGCTGATCTTTGCCTCCATGCTGGTAGGCCATTTTATATTTTCGTATATACCATTACGGGAGATAGGTAATGACGCCTGGGCCTGGTACCAGACCCTGGACGATAATTTCCCGCTGATGCTGGCCGCCGGTTTCCTGGCGCAGCTGGTGGATGGCGCCCTGGGCATGGGGTATGGCGTTACCAGCGCCACTATCCTGTTGTCGGCCGGTGTGAGCCCTGCCGCTATCAGCGGCAGTATCCACACGGCGGAGATGTTTGCCAGCGGCGCTTCGGGTTACAGCCATTATCGCTTCGGTAACGTCAATAAAAAACTATTTAAAGCCCTGCTGATCCCCGGCGTCATTGGCGCTATCCTGGGGGCGGTGCTGCTGACCCAGCTGACGCAGCAGGGGGAGGGTTATGTGAATGCCTACCTGCGCCCGGTGATGGCGGCTTACACCTTATTCCTGGGTGTTAAGATCCTGTACAGTGCTTTCCGAACCAAAAAAGTGCAGAAGAAATTCAAGCACTACGGCTGGCTGGCCGGCGCCGGCGGTTTCCTGGATTCCTTTGGCGGCGGCGGCTGGGGCCCTATTGTCACCACCACGCTGATCACCAAGGGCCGGAGCCCGCGTTTTGTGATCGGGTCTGTCAGTCTCACTGAATTCTTTGTTACCCTGGCCAGCGCTTTCACCTTCTTTACCCTGCTGGGCGTCAGCCACTGGCAAACCATCCTGGCATTGATAGTAGGCGGGTTGATAGCAGCGCCTATTGCAGCCCGGCTGACGGGCAAGCTGCCCCGCAAGACGGCATTTTTCCTGCTGGGCATCCTGGTCATTTTCTGGAGCCTGCGGATACTGGTCAAATTGTTCTGATCAGCCTTTCCCTGCCACTGGCAGGGTCATTTTTTGCTTAAATAGTCTATTAAATTTATAGACTAATAATTATAAAACATAGCCTTTAACCATCATGACACCTGTTCATTCCTTATTACAACAACAGCAGCGATTTGCCATCCGGTTGCTGGTCCTGCTATTCCTGTTACCGGGGCTGGCCCTTACCGCCCAGGAGAGCAATATCATTGAGATCTCCGGTCAGGTAGTGGACCAGCGGAACACACCCATCTCCGATGTCAGCATCCTCATCAAGGGATCGGTGGCCGGCACCATCACCAACAACAGCGGCAATTTCCTGCTGCGCACCAAACAGAAACTGCCCTTCACCCTGATCATCTCCTCCGTGGGTTTCCAGCAGCAGGAACTGGAGGTAAAGAGCCTGGGTTCCAGGCTGCAGATAGCCTTGGCCACCCAAACGGTGCTGGGCAACGAAGTAGTGGTAACAGCTTCCCGGGTGGCGGAGAATATCCTGCGCAGCCCGGTGGCCATTGAAAAGCTGGACATCCGCGCTATCCGCGAAACACCGGCGCCCAGTTTTTATGACGCCCTGGAAAATGTGAAGGGCGTGCAGATGACCACTTCCAGTCTGACCTTCAAAGTGCCCAATACCCGGGGCTTCAATATCCCCAACAACTTCCGGTTCATGCAGCTGGTGGATGGGGTGGATATGCAGGCGGCTACCCTCGGCGTACCGCTGGGCAATGCCATTGGTCCCACAGAACTGGATATCGCCAGCGTAGAGATCACGCCCGGTGCGGCTTCCGCCCTGTATGGCATGAACGCCATCAACGGCATGGCCAACCTGCTCACCAAGAGTCCCTTTACCTACCAGGGACTGAGCCTGTACCAGAAGACCGGCATCAACCATGTGGATGGGATTGACCGGGATCCCAGCATCCTTACCGAATCTGCCTTCCGCTATGCCAAAGCCTTCAACAATAAATTTGCTTTCAAGGTGAACGGCAGCTTCCTGCGCGGAACGGACTGGGTGTCCAATACCCGTACGGATCAGAATCCCAACCGCCTCAATACCGCCAATCCCAATTTCTCCGAGCTGGGCGGCGGTGCGCAGAATAACCCGGCCTATGACGCCTGGAACCGCTATGGCGATGAGAACAACAATGCGGTGACCATCCAGGGCGTGAACTATAACGGCAGTCCCCGCACCTTCATCCTCCGCAGGACCGGTTACTGGGAAAAGGATGTGGTGAAGCCGGTAGTAGACAACCTGAAATTTGACCTGGCCCTGCATTACCGGCTCACGGACAATGCGGAGCTGTCCTACAGCTACCGTATCGGCAAAATGGATGGCGTATTCCAGCGGGGTAACAAGATCCAGCTGGACAACGTGATTGTCCAGAACCATAAGCTGGAACTGAAAGGCCATAATTATTTTGTACGAACCTATATGTCCATTGAGAACACCGGTGATTCCTATAATATCAAACCTTTGACCGATAACCTGCAGCTGACCCACCTGTCCAATAAGGACTGGGGCACGCGCTTCAAGACCAGCCTGCAGGGGGCGCTGGATGGCGGCGCCGACCTGGCCAGCGCTATGCGTACGGCCCGCCAGGCGGCGGATGCAGGCCGGGTGGAGCCGGGCACACAGGCTTTTGATGACCTGAAGAATACCATCATTGGCATCAACAACTGGGACCATAAGAATGGCGGGGTGGCCGATGCGCCGGCCACGGGTGGCGCCTGGCTGCTGCAAAAAAGCAGGGTATACCATACCGATGCCCAATATGACCTCAGCAATAAGATCCGCTTTGTGGACCTGCTGCTGGGCGCTGATGTCCGCATCTATGAAGTGATCCCGGACGGGAATAACTTTGTGGACTTCTCGCGCCCGGTAGGGGAGCGCAACAAACCGGTAAAAGCGGGCAGTGATGACTTCGGGAAGAATGTATACTATAAAAAATACGGTGCTTTCGTACAGGCTACCAAAACCTTTTTTGAAGAAAAGCTGAAGGTCTTTGCGTCCCTTCGGTTCGACCATAATACTGAATTTGATCCCAAGCTCAATCCGCGGGTAGCGGTAGTATATACCGTAGCGGAAAAACATAATTTCCGCGCCAGCTTCCAGAATGGTTTCCGCTTCCCTGCATTGTTTGAGGCCATGTCCTTTGTGAACAACGGCAACGTGCGTCGCGTGGGTGGGCTGTCCTATATCAACGAAGGGCTGGGCTACCTGGAGAACTCCTATACCCTGGCTTCGGTCAATGCCTTCAATGCCGCGTACAATAAGGACCGTGATCCCGCCCTCCCTTCCGGAACCGTAGACCAGAACGCTGCGCTGAAGAACCGGGCCCTGCTGGAGATCACCAACCTGGCCACTACCAGGCCGGAGCGCATCAACTCCCTTGAGGCAGGCTACAAGAGTGTATTGCTCAGTAACAGGCTGGTGCTGGACATTGACGCCTATTACAATGTATATGACGGCTTCCTGGGACAGGTGGAAGTGGCGGTGCCCGCAACTGATAAAGTAGGGACGGATGCTTCGGTAACGGATATGCTGGCGGACAACCGCAGCAAGCAGACCAGGTATCGCGTGTATACCAATGCGAAGAATAAGTACCGCAATTATGGTTCTTCTCTGGGCATTACCTATATCGTATACAAGAAATATACCGTGGGAGGAAATATTAATTACAATGATATCGTTACTAATAAGACCAATGATGTTTTTGTGACCGGATTCAATACGCCGAAATACCTGACGAACCTTTCTTTCGGTAATCGTGAGGTGGCGAAGAACCTTGGGTTCAACATCGTCTGGAAATGGCAGGATGCTTTCAACTGGGAAAGTCCGCTGGCCAATGGCCGGGTGCCTGCCTACAGCACCATTGATGCGCAGGTGAGCTACCGGATCCCGGAATGGTATAGCACCATCAAGGCGGGAGGCGCCAACGTATTCAACAAAAGGTATATCCAGTATGCTGCCGGACCTACTATCGGCGGTCTATACTATGTGGCTATAACGGTGGATGGGTTGTTGAAGTAAAGCAGGTTTTTGTACACAGGATGCGGAGAGCCTAATGGCGTAAGCTGTTGATCTCTCCGCTTTTTTATTGTGCCAGCCACTCGCGCAGCGCCTTTGAAATCTTTTCTCCTTCTACCATAAATCCATCATGACCATAGGCAGAGTCAATTTCCACCAGGCTGGCATGCGGCACATGCTGGCGGATAAAGCGCTGCTCTTCCAGGGGACAGAGGATATCACTGCTGATGCCAATGATCAGGGTCTTCTGGTAAATACTTTGCAGTACGGCTTCCAGGTTGCCACCGCGGCCGCGGGCCAGGTGGTGGCTATCCATAGCCTTGGTGAGCTGCCAGTAGGTGAAGGCGTTGAAGCGGCTGACCAGTTTATCGCCCTGGTAGCTGATATAGGCGGCGGCTTTGTAATCGTCAATCTTTTCGGTGTCCGGGTCAGTCTGTTTCTGGACCATGATACCATAGTTGCGGTAGGTGAGCATGCCCACGGCGCGGGCCGCTTTCATGCCTTTGAGGCCGGCCTGCGGGGTGCTGCTGGCCCAGCTGGCGTCTGCTTCAATGGCCAGTCTTTGCGTAGTATGTACGGCAATACCCCAGGCGCTTTCGGTGGGGGAGGTGGCCAGGAGGAAGAGCCTTTCAATGCGTTCGGGTTCGGTCACGCTCCATTCCATGGCCTGGTAACCGCCCATGCTGCCACCCATGAGGAGGTGGATGCGCTGGATGCCCAGGTGCTGGCGCAGGAGGACATGGGCCTGTACCATATCCCGGATGGTGATCAGTGGGAAGTCATGGTACCAGGGCTTGCCGGTGGCGGGATCCTCGCTCAGCGGGCCGGTGGTGCCATAACAGGAGCCCAGGATATTGGCGCAGACAATGAAATATTCCCCGGGGTTCAGCACTTCTCCGGGTCCTACCACGCCTTTCCACCAGTCGGCCACATCGGAATTGGCCGTCAGGGCATGGCAGACCCAGACCACTTTGGCGGTAGGGCTGTATTCGCCGTAAGTATGAAAGGCAATGCTGATGCCGGGCAGGGAGCGCCCGCATTCCAGGGTAAAAGGCTGGTTATAGTGAAAATGCTGCATTCGGTCATTCGTGGTTCAAGTTGCAAAGTAAATGCCTGCATGCTTTACATTTGCAAAAATCTTTACGATGATAAAAATTGATGTGGAACGCATGGAAGGCGATTACGGCTTCCAGGCTACCGATGCCAATGGGCATACCGTCCGGATGGACAGCAACCCGGAATCGGGCGGTACCAACTACGGTGTGCGCCCCATGCAAATGCTGCTCATGGGACTGGGCGGCTGCAGCGGCATCGATGTGGTCTCTATCCTGAAAAAGCAACGGCAGGTCATTGACGGTTTTTCCATGACCATTGAAGGAGAGCGGGAACCGGAAAGAACGCCCTCCCTCTGGCAGGATATCACCATCGTATTCACGCTCAAAGGTGATATTGATCCTGATAAAGCCCGCAGGGCCTGCGAACTATCCATGGATAAATATTGTTCTGTAGCCGAAACCCTCCGGAAGGCAGGCTGCGCCCTGACCTGGCGGCTGGAATTGAATCCATAAATCATACCAATGGAATTACACCCCATAACGAAGGCCATCCGCCTCCAGACAGAGCGGACTGCCCAGATGGAGCATGCTACGCCTATGTTCCTGACCAGCAGTTTTTGTTTTGATAATGCGGAGGATATGCGGGCTGCTTTTGCAGACGAAACGGATGATAATATCTACAGTCGTTTCAGCAATCCCAACGTTCAGGAACTGGTGGACAAGGTCTGCGCCCTGGAAGGTGCTGAAGCCGGGTATGCTACTGCCTCAGGCATGAGCGCCGTATTTGCCTCCTTTATGGCCCTGCTGAAACAGGGTGATCACCTCATTTCCTGCAACGCCATCTTTGGCAGCACCCATACGGTGGTTACCAAGATCCTCCCCAAATACGGAATAGAATATACCTATATCCGCGCCGACGACCCCGATAGCTGGGAAGCCGCTATCAAACCCAATACTAAAATGATCTATGTGGAAACGCCCACCAATCCCGGGCTGGACCTGATAGACCTGGAGAAGATGGGCGCGCTGGCCAAAAAGCATAATATCATCCTCAACGTTGACAACTGTTTCGCCACGCCCATCGGGCAGCGGCCTGTTGAGTTCGGGGCCGACCTGGTAGTGCATTCCGCCACTAAATGGATGGATGGCCAGGGCCGGGTGCTGGGTGGCGTGATCGTTGGCAAACCAGAGCTGATCAAAGAAATTTATATGTTCTGCCGCAGTTCAGGACCAGCCCTCTCACCCTTCAATGCCTGGGTGCTGAGCAAGAGCCTGGAAACCCTGGATGTACGGATGGAGCGCCATGCGGCCAATGCCCTGCAGCTGGCGCAAAAACTGGAAGGACATCCTGCTATCTCCTGGCTCAAGTATCCTTTCCTGCCCAGTCATCCCCAGTACGATATAGCGCGTAAGCAAATGAAGAACGGAGGCGGTATTGTCTGCTTTGAGTTGAAGGGCGGACTGGAAGCGGGCCGTCAGTTCCTGGATAAGCTGCAGCTGCTGTCCCTCACGGCCAACCTGGGTGATACCCGCAGCATTGCGTCCCACCCGGCCAGCACCACGCATGCCAAGCTCACTGAAGCGGAAAGGTTATCGGTGAATATTACGCCGGGCCTGATCCGGATCTCTACAGGACTGGAATATATTGATGATATAGTACAGGATATAGTACAGGCTTTAGCATAAATGATCAGGCCCGCCAATGGCGGGCCTGATCATTTATGCTAACACTTTTTCCATCTGCATGCTCCTGGATCCCTTGATCAGGAAATGGGTATCCTTAAAATCCTGCGCGCGGAACCATTCCGCAGCCGCAGTGGAATCGGTCATTTTCTGAAAAGGGTGATGCAGCCGCGCAAAATCCCCCCCTACCAGTACCACAGATCTCCATTTATACTGGCTGATCAGGTCCACAATGGCCTGGTGCTCCTGCAGGCTTTCCGGGCCTAATTCCGCCATGGCGCCCAGCATCAGGACCTTATTGTCCGCATGTAACGCTGCAAAATTCTCAATGGCGGCCCGCATGCTGCTGGGATTGGCATTGTAAGCGTCCAGGATAAAATAATTGCTGTCCTTCCGGAGCAGCTGCGACCGGCTATTGGTAGGCGTATATCCCTCAAGGGCCGAGCGGATCAGCTCCGGCGGCACCGTGAAGAACTGGCCCACGGCCACCGCCGCCATGATATTGGGAAAATTATAGGCGCCAACCAATTGAGATTTAATCGTGTATTGATTGCCGGTAGAAATGGATACGGATAAAAAGGGTTCGCTCTGCACCACTTCCCCGGTGATATTGGCATCGGTACTGCCGTATTTAATGATGGTGGGAATGCCCTCGCTCATGCTGCGCAGGTACTCATAGTCCCACATCACAAAGGCTGCTCCCTGGTTCGTCCTTAAATAATCATATAGCTCACCCTTGCCTTTGCGGACCCCTGCTTCGCCTCCAAAGCCTTCCAGGTGGGCCTTGCCTGCATTGGTGATGATGCCATGGGTAGGCATAGTATATTCACAGTAACCGGCAATCTCCTGCTGGTGGTTGGCCCCCATTTCTATAACAGCCATCTCCGCATCTTTTTTGATACTGAGGATAGTGAGGGGGACGCCTATATGGTTATTGAGATTGCCCTGTGTAGTATAGGTAGTGAATGTGCTGGAAAGTACGGCATACACCAGTTCCTTGGTGGTGGTCTTTCCGTTGCTGCCTGTGATGGCGATAAAGGGAATATCAAACTGCTGGCGGTGGTATTTCGCCAGGGCCTGCAGGGTGCTGAGTACATCGTCCACCACAAGGATGCGGTCATTGGGTTTTTCCGGCGCTTCGTCCACGATGGCATAGGCGGCGCCGGCCTCCAGGGCCTGCTGTGCAAACTGGTTGCCGTTGAAATTGGCGCCTTTGAGGGCGAAGTAAAGATCGCCGGCCTTCAGGCTGCGGGTATCTTTCTGTACAGAGGGATATTGCAGGTATATGGAGTATAGTTGTTCAATAGTCATAGCTGTAAAAATAAGAACGAAAAAAATAACCTGAACGCTAAAGGCAAAAATGGGGCCGGCCAGCCAGCGGCGGTGCCACAGTCAACCCATAGCCTGTTGGTACAGGCAAAAAAAGCCCCCGTTTGATCGGGGGCTCTTTTATAATGAAGTTGTGTTTGTTAGCGTTTTCTGCTGTTCTGCCTTCTCTGGGGATAGTCGATACCCGTTTTGCGGCCGTTGCCTTCGGGGCTGCCTACGCGGTCCATAGCGCAGCGGAAACCAACGGTGCTGCTGCCCTGGTCTTCTTCCAGGAAGCGGCGGGTGCCGGGGGAGAGCCAGTAGGGACGATCGTTCCAGCTACCACCTTTGATCACCCTGGACTGATCGCTGATCAGGGTGGTTTTACCATAACCATAGGCTACACCTGTGATCAGGGAGTCACCATCCAGGTAGTTGATCACGTTTGCTTTCTGGTAGTTGCGGCGGGCCTTGCTTTCCTCATCGGTAGCGTATACTCTTTTTACGCGGCCGAGGCTGTCTTTTTCACGGTCGCCTTCAGCATTGACATAATCGTTCTGGAAAAAGTTACCACGGAAAGGAGATACGTCGTCATCGTCAACATTGGAGAGGGGACGGTAAACGTCAGCCACCCATTCGTTCACGTTGCCGGACATATTGTACAGACCAAAAGAGTTGGGATAGAAGGAGCTTACCGGTGCGGTGTAAACGGCGCGGTCATTCAGACCACCGGCCACACCCATGTTATCACCATTGCCCCTTTTGAAGTTGGCCAGGAAAGTACCCTGCCAGGTGCCCCTGCGGGAATCACGCAGGCCGTTCACGTTCTGGCTCCAGGAGTATACCTGTTTGTTGGTGATCAGCTCTTCCCCGCGTTTTCCTTCCTTGCGGCTGGGGCTGGGGTTCTGACCTACCAGGCCGAGGGCGGCATATTCCCATTCGGCTTCTGTAGGGAGGCGGTAGCCCGGCAGCAGGATACCATCTTCGAAGGTTACCTGTGTACGGGGAGTACCGTTAGGATTCTTTAAAGGATTGTTCTTAGACCGGACACCGGGGCCGGGAGGCGGGGTAGTAAGTCCCAGCAGGTAAGCCTTCGTATTGAAAGCTTCACTGCCCTGTCCGCCGATATTCTTCATGGTGTTCTTATTGATAAAGCCTTTGTCGAGCAGGGCTTTTTCATTCACGCGGTCAGTGCGCCAGAGGCAGAAGTCATGCGCCTGTTTCCAGGATACGCCTACTACAGGGTAGTAGTTGTAAGCGGGGTGGCGGAAATAGTATTCTACCATCGGCTCGTTATAGGCCAGCTCGCTGCGCCATACCAGGGTATCGGGCAGGGCGCCGGTGCGGACGGCTTTGTATTCATCGCCATCAAACACGTTATTGAGCCAGTAAAGGTATTCGCGGTAGTGGATATTGGCCACTTCAGTCCGGTCGATATAGAAAGAGTTGACCGTTTTCCGGGTGGGGATATTGTTCCAGTCGCTCATTACATCTTCCTCAGCAGCCCCCATCATGAAGGTACCACCCTGCACAAACACCAGGCCGGGGCCTGTACGTTGTTCTTTCTCACGGGCCACCTGGTAACCGCCCATATTCTTGTCGTTGTAGTTCCAGCCGGTCACATCAGATTGCTCCGGCTTCTTGCTGAACAGTTTGCAGGACGAAACCGTTACAGCGCAGGTCGCCAGGATGAATAGGTTTTTCAACTTCATTGTAAATTGCTTTTATGCCTTTTGGTTCAATTCAATTAAACGAAACACTCATGCAAATATTGTACAGTTTTTCCGGGTGTTTTCCACAGAAAAGGGGCGCAGTTGCGAATATAGGCAGTTTACGTAATAATGTGCCCGGCCCGTTGGGTTTATTGTGTTAAAAATCAAGGGCCAGGCCCCGTTCCGGACCATGGCCGGCCCCTTATCCGCAGCATAAAATAAGCTATTTTTGGGCCAATGAGCCGTAGCTGTATTGTTGTCCTCCTGAGCTTACTGCTGCTGGTGTGGAATGGACACCCCGTTTTTGCCCAGCGAACCTATGCGTCCCGGTCGGTCCTGGCCACGGGCAACTGGTACCGCATTGCAGTGGACAGCCCCGGTATCTACCGGATGGACCTGGCCTTCCTGGCCAGCCTGGGCGTCAATACTGCTTCCCTTTCTTCGGCTTCCATACGCCTCTATGGTCATGGCGGCGCCATGCTGCCCGAACAGCCTTCCGGTGCTATTCCACCCGACCTGCCCGAGAACGCCCTCTGGATCGATGATGGCGGGGACGGCGTGCTCAATGGTGCGGACCAGGTACTTTTTTATGCCCCCGGCCCTCACCAGTGGCTCAAAGATTCTGCCAACCGCCGCTTCCGTTACCAGCAGAACCGCTACAGCAACCGGGCTTACTACTACCTCAGTATCGGCGGCAGCGGCAAACGCATTACCAGCAGCCCTTCCGGCGGCAGTGCCGGCAATACCATCACCCGGTTCCAGGAGCGTTACGCCCATGAGCTGGATACTTTCAATTTCCTCAGCAGCGGCCGGGAATGGTATGGCGAAGAATTCTCCGATGCGCCGGGCAGAACGTTGCAACGGCGCTGGGACCTGGTTTTCCCCCATCTCAGCAATAGCCCCGCCACCCTGATCACCCATTGCCTTGCCCGCTCTTTTGGAACGGGCGGCAGTTTCAGCTGGCAGGTGAACGGTCAGTCCGTCCAGCAGTTCAGCATCCTCCCCACCGGCTCCGGCCCCTATGATGCTTTTGCCCAGACCCGGGAGACCGAAGCTCTTTTTACGCCGGACAGGCCTGCTCTCAGTATCCAGGCCAGCTATACGCCGGGAAGCCCGGGATCCCAGGGCTGGCTGAACTGGTTTGAACTGCATGCACAGCGGGAATTGAGTATGGAGGGGACGAACCAATTGCTGTTCCGTGACTGGAATTCGGTTGCGCCGGGAGCCAGCGCCCGCTACCAGCTGGCAGGGGCAGGCGGCAGCACCCAGGTATGGGAGATCACAGATCCTTTGCAGCCTGTCCGCCTCACCGGAACACTCAATGGTACAGTCTATCAATTTGTGAACGACTGCAGCCGGTTACGTGAGTATATCGCTTTCAACAATACCGGTTACCGGGCGCCTGTCAATGCCGGCGCCATACCCAACCAGGACCTGCACCGCGCCCAGCTGACCGACCTGCTGATCATCACGCATCCAACGCTGCTGGCGGCTGCACAGCGACTTGCCGCCCATCACCAGCAGCAGGACCAGCTGCGCACCCTGGTAGTGACCACCGGGCAGGTATACAACGAATTCTCCTCCGGAATACCTGACCCTACAGCTATCCGTGACTATACGAAAATGTTCTACGACAGGGCCAATGGGGACTCGGCCAGCCGGCCCCGCTTCCTCCTGTTATTTGGAGACGCCTCCTTTGATTACAAGGACCGGATCCGCAACAATACCAACCTGGTGCCGGCCTGGGAAAGCCCCGCTTCCCTGGAGCCCCTGGCCACCTATACCAGTGATGATTTCTTCGGCCTGCTGGATGATGGGGATGATATCAACGGCAATGGCGCTTACCTGCTGGACATCGGCATCGGCCGGCTGCCGGCCGCCAACGAACGCGAGGCCGGCCAGGTGGTGGACAAGATCATCGGTTACCAGCAGCCCGCCGGACTGGGCCCCTGGCGCAACGAGCTGACCTTTGTGGCCGATGATGAGGACCAGAACCTGCACCTGCAGGACGCAGAAGAACTGACCCAGGCGGTGGAAACCACCGCGCCCTTGTTCAATATTGAGAAGACCTACCTTGATGCTTTTGCCCAGGAAAGCAGTCCCTCGGGCAGCCGTTACCCCGCGGCCAACCTGGCCATCAATAACCGCCTGTACAGCGGCACCCTGATCTGGAACTATACCGGTCATGGCGGCTACCGCCGGCTGGCGGAAGAAGTGGTGCTGGACCAGGACATCATCAATAGCCTCAGCAATGCGGATAAGCTGCCGCTATTCCTGACTGCCACCTGTGATTTTGCCCCCTTCGATAATCCACTGGTGGCCAGTATCGGGGAGAACCTGTTACTGCGGGAGAAGACCGGCGCCATTGCCCTGATGACCACCACGCGGCTGGTATTTGCCTACAGCAACAAGCTGATGAACAAAAACTACCTGGAAGCAGCGCTGAAACGCGGGCCGGACGGACAGTACCTGCCCCTGGGGGAAGCCGTGCGCCAGGCCAAGAATATTACTTATGCCAGCTCTGGTGACGTGGTCAATAACCGGAAGTTCACCCTGCTGGGGGATCCCGCCCTTACCCTGGCCTTCCCCCGCCAGCAGGTCCGCACAACGGCCATTAACGAAGTGGCTACCGGCCAGGCGCCCGATACCCTCAGGGCATTGTCAGAATACAGCATCAGCGGGGTGGTCACGGACCAGGACGGTAATACCCTGACGGGTTTTAACGGCACTGTGTACCCGGTACTGTTTGACAAAAAGCAGCCGGTCACTACCCTGGGCAATGATCCCGGCAGTCTGCCCGTGAGCTTCCCGGCCTGGCAGCATGTGCTGTTCAGGGGCAAGGCCCGGGTCAGCAATGGCCAGTTCTCTTTCCGGTTTGTAGTACCCAAGGATATCAACTACCAGTATGGCCCGGGCCGGCTGAGCTATTATGCGGAAAATGGCCGCATAGATGGCAATGGTGCAGGCACCCGTATCATAGTGGGCGGAACAGGCGGCAACCTGTCGGATACGGAAGGGCCGCATATTGAGCCCTTCCTGAACGATGAAAAATTTGTGAGTGGCGGTATCAGCAACCGCCGGCCTGTACTGCTGGTGAAACTGGCGGACTCTTCGGGTATCAATATCATGGGGACCGGTATCGGGCACGACCTGGTAGCCGTCCTGGACAACGACCAGCAGAACCCCTATGTCCTGAACCAGTTCTATGAAACGGAGCTGGACAATTTCCGGAAAGGGCGGGTGCGGTTCCAGCTGCCCGCAATGGCAGATGGTTTGCATACACTGACCATCCGCGCCTGGGATGCCGTGAACAACAGCAATGAAGCCAGTATCCAGTTCAGGGTAGTGAATGAGGAAGGGCTTACCCTGAGCCATGTGCTGAACTACCCAAATCCGTTCAGTACACGGACCCAGTTCTGGTTTGAACATAACCGACCGGGGGAAGAATTGACCCTTAACTTGCAGATATACACGGTGTCAGGTAAACTGGTAAAAACCATCCGGCGTACAATATTTTCAGTTGGCAATCGTTCGAGTGAGGTGGAATGGGACGGGCGCGATGAGTACGGCAGCAAGATAGGGCGGGGAGTGTATATCTACCGGTTACAGGTAAGGACGGCGGATGGAAAAACAGCCCATAAATTAGAAAAATTATATATATTGTAACGGATTACAGTATTTAGTGCAGCCTGTTTCGTGGAGAAATAATGAAAATCCTTAATTTCGCCCTCCTTTCACATTAAAGCCATTGCTTATTAGATAAGACCTCTACTCCGAATCATTATTGTTGATTACGCTGTCTCAGCAAAGGCTTCTATTACCAAAGCTGACATTGATCCGGTCCTGAAAACGTTGCAAATAGCATTTGCTGCGGACAGTATTTACAGACCTTTAAAACACAGATAAACAAATTTTATGAAACGAAAGTCGCTAAAACTGGCTGCTTTACTATTTCTGGTTACCGGAGTAACTACCATGAAAACACAGGCGCAGGATCAGTACGAAAAACCCAATGTGGTGTCTACTGCCGTGCCCTTTTTGAGGATCTCCCCTGACGCCAGGGCAGGTGGTATGGGCGAACTGGGTGTGGCTACATCGCCAGATGCCAACTCAAGCTTCTGGAACCTTGCCAAAACACCTTTTGCAAAGAACAATATCGGCGTAGGGCTTACCTACACGCCCTGGTTGAAAGACCTTGGGCTGAACGATGTGTACCTCCTGGCGGCCTCCGGTTATTACAAGCTGGACGAGAACCAGGCGCTCTCTGCCTCCGTCCGTTATTTCAGCCTGGGTAATATCCAGTTCACCAACCTGGGTGGTACTGACCTGGGTGAAGGCCGTCCCCGTGAAGTAGGGGTGGATGTTGGCTATTCCCGTAAACTCTCTGACAAGATCGGTCTGGGTATCGCCCTCCGCTATATCAACTCCAACCTGGCTGCAGGACAGCAGGTGGATGGTACTACCTATAAAGCAGGCAGCGCTGTTGCCGGCGACCTGTCCTTCTTCTATACCGGCGCCAATGAAAATGGCCAGGGCTGGAACTTTGGTGCTACCCTGACCAACCTGGGCACCAAGATCGCCTATACCAATGACGCCACACAGAAAGATTATATCCCCGCCAACTTCAGCATTGGTGCTACCTATACCAGTGTATTTGATGAGGCCAATAAGATCACTTTCGGTATTGACCTGCACAAGCTGCTGGTGCCCACACCGCCTGTAGGCGCTGACGCCAACGATCCTGATGCAGCCGCCAAGGACTCTGCCGCCCTGGCCAATTACCGCGACAAAAGCGTGATGAACAGCTGGTTCAGCTCTTTTGGCGATGGGGACGACCTTAAAGAAGTGCAGGCCTCCATCGGCGCCGAGTACAATTACAACGATCAGTTCTTTGTACGCGCCGGTTATTTCTATGAAGACAAGAACAAAGGCAACCGTAAATACTTTACGCTGGGCCTGGGCCTCAAATACAATATGTTTGGCCTGAACTTCTCTTACCTCATTCCTTCCGGAAGCGGTGTCAACAGGAATCCCCTGTCCAATACCCTGCGCTTCGGACTGCTGTTTGATTTCGAAGACTAACAAACCACATCAAGTGACTATATTTGAGCGTTCCGGTACCGCCGGGACGCTTTTTTATTGAATCAAACAACCAGGAACATATGTACAGGATAGGCTTCGGTATTGATTTCCACCAGCTGGTGGAAGGCAGGGAACTCTGGATCGGTGGGGTATTAATTCCGCATACAAAGGGCGCTCTGGGCCATAGTGATGCGGATGTATTATTGCATGCTGTCTGTGATGCCCTGCTGGGGGCGCTGGCCCTGGGAGATATCGGCATGCATTTTCCGAACACGGACCCGGCCTACAAGGATATTGACAGCAAGATCCTGCTGGCAAAATGTTACAGCCTGATCCGTGAAAAGCAATACCGCGTGGTGAATGTGGACAGCTCCATTTGCCTGGAAGAACCCAAGATCAAAAAGTATTCACCAGCTATGCGGAATACCATTGCGGCCCTGCTGGAGATCAGCGCCGATGATGTATCTGTAAAAGCCACCACTACTGAGCAGATGGGATTCGTGGGCAGGGAAGAAGGACTGGTGGCTTATGCCAACGTGCTTTTGCAGCGCGATCCTGCATAGTTCTGTATGAACTGTCCTATATTTGCGCATGCCAGCAATCAACGTTAAGATCATCAATCAATCGGCCAACGCCTTACCGGAATATGCAACTTCCGGATCAGCAGGCATGGACCTGCGGGCCAATCTCGGCTCGCCCGTAGTATTACAACCCCTGGAGCGCACACTGGTCCCTACCGGGCTGTTCATTGAACTGCCGGAAGGACATGAGGCACAGATAAGACCGCGCAGCGGACTGGCCATCAAACAGGGCATCACCTGTCTCAATACCCCCGGCACCATTGATGCCGATTACCGGGGTGAGATCAAAGTGATCCTCATCAACCTCTCACAGGAGCCGCAGACCATTCAGCATGGCGATCGCATTGCACAGATGGTAGTGGCCCAGGTAGAGCGGGTAGAATGGGTGTCCGTAGCAGCCATTAACGCTACAGAGCGCGCTGCAGGCGGGTTTGGGCATACGGGAAAATCGTAAAAGATACTACATGAAATATTGTTTTTGGTTAATCATGGCAGGTGCTTTCCTGCTGGCCATGGGTAGCTGCCGTTCCGCCAAGAAGATACAGACGGCGGTGAGCAAGAAAGATACTTCCCATGTGGCGCCTGTAATTGATGCCCGGGCCGATTCCATTCGCTTCATCAGCGAGGTGTACCAGGGCATTCAAAAGAACAGGATCGATTTCCGCACCTTCTCTGCCAAGGTCAAAGTAGAATTTGCCGGCAATGACGGCAAGCGGACTGATGTTAACGCCAATATCCGTATCACCAGAGACAGCGTGATCTGGGTATCCATCAATGCCCTGCTGGGTATTGAGGCCTTCCGGGTAATGATCACGCCGGACAGCGTGAAGCTGCTCAATAAGCTGGATAAGATCATACAGCTGCGCTCCGTGAACTATCTGCAGGAAGTAGCCAAAATACCACTTACTTTCTACGATCTGCAGGAACTGCTGATCGGCAACCCGGTATTCCTGGACAGCAATATTATATCCTACCGTAAGGACGACCAGACCGTTTCCCTGGTCAGCGTGGGCAAACTGTTCCGGAACCTGCTGACGGTGAAGAGCAGTGATTATGCGCTGCAGCAGAGCAAGCTGGATGATATTGACGTGCTGCGTTCCCGTACGGGCAATATCTCCTACGGGGGCTATGAGTTGAAAGGCGGGCAGCGCTTCTCTACCTCGCGCCGGATCACGCTGACGGAGAAGACCAAGCTGGATATTGAGATGCAGTTCAAGCAGGTGGACTTTAACTTGGATTTAAGCTTTCCATTTGCCATTCCACGAAATTATAAGAGCCAATAAAGCGTTATATTGTTTAGTGATCATCTTTAAATAGTGTAGCTATGCTGAAATTTCTGGCCACCCTTGTTCTTGCTGTTATGTGCGCCGGCACTGTGCTGGCCCAGGGAAGTGATGAACTGAAAAAGAAACAGGCTGAGATCCAGGACGAGATCGATGAGCTGCGCAGGTCGCTCAATGATACCAAGAAAAATACCAAGGCCGGCCTGGGGCAGCTCAACATGATCAAGAAGAAGCTGCGGCTCCGGGAACAGGCTATCACTAATATCAGTGACCAGATTGACGTGATCAATGGCTCCATTGGTCAATCCCGCAATGAGATCACCCGGCTCCGCACCGAGCTGGACACGCTTAAAGTGCAGTATGAAAAAAGTGTGGTGTATGCCTACAAGAACCGCAGCAATTACGATTTCCTGAACTTTATATTCTCTGCTTCCAATTTCAACGATGCCCTGCGCCGGATAGAATACCTGAAATCCTATCGCCGCTACCGAGAGCAGCAGGCGGTGAGTATCCGGAATACCCAGGACCTGCTGCAGGGAAAGATCAGCACATTGGAGAACTCCCGCAAGGAGAAGGATGATGTATTGGCCAAACAGGAGAAAGAGAAAAAAGTATTGGATGGGGAACGCAGGGAAAAGGATGATTTTGTCAAGAACCTGAAGAGCCGTGAGCGGGAGCTGTCCAAGGAGCTGACGGTCAAGGCCAAGGCCGACCTGAAGCTGAAATCCGCCATCCGCGCTGCAATTGACCGGGAGATCAAAGCCGCCCGCGCCAAAGCGGAGGCGGAAGAAAAGGCGAAAGCCAAGGCGCTGGCCGATGCCCGTGAGAAAGCCCGCAAGGCTGACGCTGCGGCCAATAAACCAGCTACCAGCACCAGTCCTTCCAACCCTGTAGCCGCCGCCCCCGCCAAACCGGTGGAGAAGCCGGCCGCCGCTCCGGTGCGTAAGGAAAGCGTACTGGAAGCTACACCGGAAGGCGTTGCCATTTCCGGTGGTTTTGAAAAGAACAGGGGCAAATTACCCTGGCCGGTGGAGAAATGCAATATCAAGATCCATTTTGGCACCTACGGCATTGACGGCACTAACCTGCGCGGCAATAACCCCGGTCTGACACTGGAAACAGAGGTTGGCGCGGTGGTGAAGGCTGTGTATGAAGGAAAGGTGACCCAGATCTTTGACCTGGACGGTAACTGGGTGGTGCTGGTGCAGCATGGTAAATATTTTACTACCTATAGTAACCTCTCTGCGGTCAGTGTTTCCAAGAACCAGGAAGTGGTGGCCGGTCAGATGCTGGGTCGTGCGGCAGCGAATGACGATGGCAATGGAGAGATCGATTTCCTGCTGCTGCAGGAGAACCGCAACCTGGACCCTGAAACCTGGATCCGGAGAAGATAAGCGGGCTGGCGGAACCTTACCGCTGCCGGCAAACACTGAAACAGTACAACGAGTACTCATCTACCCATAAAAAGATCCCCCAAAGCTCAGACTGTTTTGGGGGATCTTTTATGAGTAAGAATGCCTCTTTATGATGGATAGCGATTCTTCAAAAACTATAGAAAGCGATTATACAACGCTTCGTACATAGGCACTACCCTGTCTATATCGAAATGCTGCGCATGTTCAAAAGCGTTAGCCCGGAAGCTTTTCAGTTTTGTTTCATCTGACAGCAGTTCAATAGCGCGGCGGCTCATGGTCTCCACATCGCCTACATGGCTGAGGTAACCTGTTTTGCCTTCCACATTGATCTCGGGCAGGCCACCGGCGTCAGAACTGATGACCGGTACGCTGGCGGCCATCGCTTCCAGGGCGGCCAGGCCAAAGCTCTCGTAATCCGAGGGCAGCAGGAAAAGATCAGAGATGGCCAGGATCTCTTCAATCTGTTCCTGGCGGCCTACAAAACGGATATCATCATAGATCTTCAGCTCCCGGCCCAGGCTTTCGGCTACAGGCCTTTCCGGACCATCACCCACAAACAGCAGTTTGGCGGGTACCTCTTTGATCACTTCTGCAAAAGTGCGTACCACATCTTCCACGCGTTTCAGCTTGCGGAAATTGGAAGCATGCAGCAGGATCTTTTCACCATGCGGTGCTATTACACGGCGGAAGGCATCAATAGGTTTTTTGTTGAAGCGTTTTACATCCACAAAATTCTGGATCACTTCAATCTGCTTGTCGATCTTAAAATGCTTATAGGTTTCATCCCGCAGGTTATTGGACACGGCGGTGATGGCGTCGCTTTCATTGATGGAAAAAGTGACCACGGGCGCAAAGGTCTTGTCGCGCCCCACCAAGGTAATATCCGTGCCATGCAGGGTAGTGATCACCGGCAGGCGCTTGCCCTGTTTGGCCAGGATCATCTTGGCCATATAGGCGGCGGAAGCGTGGGGGATGGCGTAATGCACGTGGAGCAGGTCAATGTTGTTGTTGACAATCACATCCACCATGGTGCTGGACAGGGCCGTTTCATAGGGAGGATAGTCAAACAAAGGGTAAGTGGGTACCCGGACTTCGTGATAAAATATATTGGCGTTGAACTCGCTCAGCCGTACCGGCTGCTGGTAAGTGATAAAGTGGATCTCATGACCTTTGTCGGCCAGCGCTTTGCCCAGTTCTGTCGCTAACACGCCGCTACCGCCAAAGGTGGGATAACATACAATTCCAATCCGCATAAATGGCAATTATTATTATGGTATCAGGGGGCTCAAGGTAGTTCTTTTCCCGGTTTCCCCTAACTTTAGCCCCACTAACAGCCAATAAGTAAAGAAAGTTCACTTTAAACCCGCACAAGCATGAAATGGACACGTTATCTCTTCGTTACGCTCCTGCTGGGGTTGGTCCTGTTCGGCTATTTCCGGTTCTACTGGGTCTATGAGGACGGCACCAAGGCCGGCGTGCTCAATACCTTCGGGCGTAAAGGTTATGTCTGGAAAACCTATGAGGGAAAGATCATCCAGAGCGGTTTCCGGGCCAATGTACAAAGTAACGAATTCCAGTTCAGTGTAGTGAATGAGCGCGTAGCCAAAACCCTGCTGGAGAATGCCGGTCGGGAAGTAGAGCTGCATTTCAAAAGCTATTTCGGAGCGCTGCCCTGGCGGGGCTGGCAGAAATACATCGTGGACAGTGTGTACCAGATACGGGACCTCAGGACTATTGAGACCACTATCAGTCCACAATAATTCAACTGATCAGGCAGAAAATGGTGGGGCGCTTATGCAGTGCCGGTGCCTGCTGTTTCCATTCCCGGATGCTAAGGGTCCTGATAAATTCATCAGGAGCGGTAATGTCAGAGGCTATACATAACCGTGAGTCCGGCTGGCAGGTCTTCAACAGGGTCTCCAGCAGTTGCTGGTTACGATAGGGCGTTTCAATAAAAAGCTGTGTGCAGTTATTTTTCCGGGCATCGGCTTCCAGGTCCTTAATGACTTTTGCCCGCTGCCCGTTATCAATAGGCAGGTAACCTACAAAGCGGAACTGCTGGCCGTTCATGCCGCTGGCCATCAGGGCCAGTAGTATAGAACTGGGACCTACCAGGGGTTTTACTTTTGCTCCGGCCGCATGGGCGGTCTGTACCAGCAGCTGACCGGGATCAGCCACACCGGGGCAGCCGGCTTCACTGATGATGCCGATATTTTTCCCTTCTTTCAATACCTGGCGGAATGCGGCCTGTACTTCGGCTTCCGCCTTATGGATAGTGAACCAGCTATAGTTGTCAATGACCATTTCCTTCCAGATAGATTTCAGGAAGCGGCGGGCGCTGCGTTCATTCTCCACAAAGAACACGGAGCAATCCTGGACCGCCGGCAATACTGCAGGTGAAAGGGTTTCCGGTGATGGATCAAACAGGTAGGAGGGGATCAGGTACACGGTAGGCATACACAACAGGTTTTACTTAAAGATCGGCCGTGGGTTCCTGGTGATACAGGCTGATGGTAGCGGCAATCACTGCATAGGAAGGGGCCAGCACCCAGCCCAGGAAGGGCACCAGGTGCATGAGGTAAAAGACCATGCCATTGCCAATGGCCAGTCCCTTGTGTTTACCTATATAGTCGATGCTGGCGGTAGGGGAGAGCTTATGCCGCTCGCAGCTGTAGTCCAGCATGGAAAAACCGTAATAGTAACATTCCACGAAGATAGCCACCACCGGCACTATCCAGCCCACCAGCGGTATGAAGGACAGGATGAGCAGGCTTACCATGTAGACGGTCTGCCAGAGGGTATTGCGCAGGGAGAGGCGGATACCGCGGCCCATATCCTTCAGCAGTTGGTTAGTGCTGAAGGGGAAATCCTTGCCGGTGAGCATGGCATCCGTTTTCTCGCTCAGGTAAGCAAAGAGCGGTGAGCCGATGATCAGGAACAAATATTTGAAAAGGGAGAAATAGAACAGTACCAGGATGAGGCGGATCATGAGTTCGCCCATCATAAAAAAGAAACTGAGGATCCCGCTGCTCTGGCGGTGCAGCCAGCGGTCAATGCCCAGCCGGTGACTGAGCCAGGTAACGGCATTATCGGAGGAGATCCAGAAAAAATACATGCCCACCATGAACAGCAGGGTATACAGGATGCCGGGTATCAGGATCCACTTCCACATCCGGTGATTACTGATGAACCGGTGCGCTCTGAAATAGGACTGAACAGCAATGACGATTTCTTTGAGCAAGTTCTTTAAATTTGGATTTGTCCTGCCTGTTATTCTGGTGCGAAGCGCAGCTGAACTGCTATTGCGCGGCGGGATCAAACTTAATGAATTAATAATTATCAGGCATTGCCACTCATGAAAAAACTGGATCAATCGTTTTATAACAGGGCCGATGTGGTGAAGATAGCGAAAGAAATGCTTGGCAAGATCCTTGTCAGCCATTTTGATGGAGTGTTGACGGCCGGCCGTATTGTAGAAACAGAAGCTTATGAGGGCGTTACAGACCGCGCTTCTCATGCCTGGAACGGCCGCCGCACCAACCGGACGGAGATCATGTATGGCGCCGCAGGCACGGCCTATGTATATCTCTGCTATGGTATTCATCAGCTGTTCAACGTGGTCACCAACCGGACCGATGTGCCGCATGCCGTGCTGGTACGGGCTTTGGAGCCGCTGGAAGGCATTGACCAGATGTTGCTGCGCACCGGCAAGCCCCGGCTGGACCATACCCTCACCCGCGGCCCGGGAAATGTAGCCAGGGCCCTGGGCATCCATACCCGCCATACAGGCTTTGACCTGCAGGGCGATACCCTCTACCTGGCAGATGACGGCTTTGTCCTGAAAAAAACGCAGTGGCTGGCCACACCCCGCATTGGCGTGGACTATGCCGGGGAACATGCCGCCTGGCCCTATCGCTTTATTGTAAAAGATAATCCGTATGTTAGTGGACAGCGAGTAAAGATCAGGACCGTTCCGTAACGGCCCTTTTTGTTAACCCACCAAAACGATTGCTTGAAAACATCCTCCATCAAATGGCTGCTGCCCTGGCTGGGCCTTGCCGCCGGCGTGTTGATCTTTTTCTTCCTGCTGCTGGTCAATCCATTTGGTGTGCCGCCCCGGGCGGCGCAGGTACTGGCCATTGCCGGCCTTATGATCACCTGGTGGGTGGCCGAAGCCCTGCCCATGCCGGTAGTGGCGCTCACCCCCCTGGTCCTTTTCCCACTGATGGGCCTTCATACTATCCGGGAAGTGTCAGCCGGTTATGCGGATCCCGTGATCTTCCTGTTCATGGGCGGTTTTATGCTGGGACTGGCTATAGAAAAATGGGATCTCCACAAACGTATTGCCCTCAATATTGTCAATCTTACCGGCACCAGCGGCGACCGCATCGTGCTGGGCTTTATCCTGGCCACGGGTTTGATCAGCATGTGGCTCAGCAATACGGCTACCACTATGATGATGTTCCCGATTGCCGCTTCGGTGATCCATGTGGTGACCCAAAATCACAAGGGTAACGCCAGGCTCAATAACCTGGCCCTCACCATCATGCTGGGTATTGCCTATGCCTCCAATTTCGGTGGTATTGCCACCATCATCGGCACACCGCCCAACGTGGCTTTTGTGGCCTATATCCGCGATAAATACGATTACAATATTCCCTTTGCCAGCTGGGCGCTGATCTGTACGCCCATCGCCCTGCTGCTCCTGTTCTCGCTCTATGTGGTCATGACCAAAATCCTTTATCCCAGCCGGCTGGCGGCGGACGACAGCACCCGGCAGCTGATCCGCGCCGAGCTGAAACAGCTGGGGCCGCTCAGCAGGGCGGAAAAAAGAGTGCTGTGTATTTTTGGCGGCACGGCCCTGCTCTGGATCACGCGCGACCTGGTCAATATGAACGGGTATTTCAAACTGGATGATAATATGATTGCCATCATGGGCGCCATCGCCCTGTTCATCTGTCCTTCAGGCCATCCTTTCAAAAGCCGGAAGATCCTGGAGTGGAGTGATACTACCCGGATGGCCTGGGGTATCCTGCTGCTGTTTGGCGGCGGCATTGCCCTGGCGGCTTCCCTGGAAAAAGCGGGGCTGATAGAAATGCTGGGTCAGTGGATCGCCGGCTTCTCAGGGTCAAACATATTGTTGCTGGTGTTCATGATCACGCTGGTCTCCCTCTTTATCAGTGAAGTGATGAGCAATATTGCACAGGTGATCGTTTTCTCTCCCGTGATCGGCGGCATTGCGGATGCGCTGCACATGAATCCCATCCTGCTGGGCCTGCCGATGGCGCTGGGCGCCAGCTGCGCCAGTATGATGCCCATGGGAACGCCGCCCAACGCCATTGTATTTGCAAGCGGTCATATCCGGCTGGGACAAATGGTGAAAACAGGTTTTGTGATGAACCTGGTAGCGGTGGTGCTGATCACACTGTTCTGCTGGTGGCTGGTGCCGTTGCTGCTGGGGATCTAAAACCGGGGGCAGGGAATGCCTTTGTACCCTGGTGGCCGCTTGATATAGATAAGAGATATCTCAATGCCGCCACGGCTTTGCGAAGCAGTCTTCAGGCTGGAGACATTCACATCATAAGAGGCGCCGAGTCGGAACCCGCCGAATTCCAGTCCCAGATAGGGGATCACGGCATCGTTCACATTGTTGAACCGGCCCCAGATGCCTGCATAAAAAGTAGTGGGATTTTCTTCGTCCCCATTCATCATCATGCCTACAGCGCCGCCGGCTACAAAATTGGTAGCGCCTGCCTGGCGGCTGTATAACGCACTGGCATAAATGGTGCGGCTGATATCCCCGATGGGAATGGCGGCGCCTGCATGGGCGGTCACCCGGGGATGCAGGGTGTATTCAATATTGTCTTCTGTAAAAGATTCTTTGGGTTTGTTGAGGTGGTAACCGGCTACCCCTACATAGAAATTATTATAGCCGTCAGTGGAACCGTTGTAGAGGGCGCCTACGCTCACATCAAAATAGCTGAGGTTGAACTCGCGGTTGTCTACGATCTCGCCGCTGGGCAGGGTCCAGCCGCCGTTATCGTCCAGCTCCGTCTCAAAATTCAGTTTGGAACCGTCCAGCCTTTTGGTATTGTACGTACCCTGGAAGCCGAGGCCGATCTGGTGCAGGCCGTCCTCGTCAATGCCTTTATGATAAGCGGTAGTGAAAGCGATCTGGTTAGTGGAGAGAATGCCGTTGGCGGTTTTATCGGTCATGGCCATAATGCCTACACCCCAGGTATCCAGTTCAGAGAGCTTGCCGCGCAGGACGGGCAGGTCAAAGGAAGCGGTGGAAGTGATGAAGGCTTTACTGATGGCGGGCCATTGGTCCCGGTAGTTGCCGGCCACCCGGAAATCACCGTTGAACTTACCTGTCAGGGCCGGGTTCAGGGTTAGTGGAGAAACAAAGAACTGTGAAAAGTTCGGATCCTGTGCCCAGGTAGTATTTACCAGCAGGCAACCAGCAATGAACAGGTAAAATTTCCTCATCCGCATGTGTTGGAGATTGATGCACTACAGTGTACAAAGTACAAAAAAAAGACGATATAGAACGGAGAAGGTTTTATGGTAATGTTATGTCGGTTGCCGGTTTGGCTGGCGATTCTTACATCTGGACCTTGGTGCCGTAGGCAAGGTCGCCCGCATCACCCAGTCCGGGAACAATATAGCCCTTGGCAGTCAGTTCTTCATCAATGTCGCCACACCATATTTTGACGTTGGGTTCGCTGCGTTTTACGAATTCAATACCTACGGTGCAGGCGATGGCGCAGACGATATGGATCTCACTGGGGTGACCTTCATCCCGGAGGTACTGGATGGTCTTGACCAGGGAGGAGCCTGTGGCCAGCATGGCATCGGCAATGATAAGGACGCGGCCTTCCAGCTCGGGGCAGGACACATATTCCAGGCTGATCTCAAAAGAGCCGTCCCGGTTGTGTTTGCGGTAAGCGGAGATAAAGGCGTTATCGGCCTTGTCGAAATAATTGAGCAGTCCCTGGTGGAGGGGCAGGCCGGCGCGCAGTACAGTGGCCAGCACGGGCTGCTCTTTGAGCGCGCGGCAAACGGAAGTGCCCAGTGGTGTCTGGATCTCCCGGTCTACATATTCCATTTGTTCACTGATCTTGTAGGCCGCGATCTCTCCTATGCGTTCCAGGTTCCGCCGGAAGCGCATTCTGTCTGTCTGCGTCTGCACATCCCTCAGTTCGCTGACCCACATACCCAGCAGAGAATCCTGTTCGCTTAGATTGATGACCATGCTATAAGTTTTGGATTTTGAATAACGATAGCTGACATTTGGTGAACAAAACTAAAACCTCCGTACTGAAATCTGAAATTTAATCGCTATGGTATACCGGACAATAGGCCTCATGAGCGGCAGCGCCCTGGATGGGCTGGACATCGTTTTCGTTGAATTACATGAAAATGCCCGCCGGTGGCAGTATGAGATACTGGCCTCCGCCACCTATCCTTATCCGGAGGAATGGGTGGAAAAGCTGCGCACCGCTACCAGCCTGAATGCGCTGGACTATCAGCTGCTGCATACGGACTACGGTCATTATATTGGTCAGCAGGTCAATGAATTCATCAATCGCCACGGTCTGCAATACAAGGTGCAGCTGATTGCTTCTCATGGCCATACCAGCTTTCACATGCCTTCCCGCCGCATGACGGCCCAGCTGGGCGACGGGGCAGCCATTGCTGCTGAAACAGGCATCAACGTGGTCAGTGATCTCCGTGCCATGGATGTGGCGTTGGGTGGCCAGGGCGCTCCCATTGTGCCGGTGGGTGAAAAATTATTACTGGGAGAATATGATCTTTTTTTAAATATCGGCGGCATCGCCAACCTGTCCTACAATCATCCGGGTCAATACAGCGCCTTTGATGTTTGCCCGGGGAACAGGGTGCTCAATATGCTGGCTGCCAAAAGACAGCTGCACTTTGATGAAGGAGGAGCCCTGGCCGCTGCGGGCAGCCTGCAGCCGGACCTGCTGGAGATGCTCAACGATTTGGAATATTATCGTTTGCCCGCGCCCAAATCGCTGGCCAATGATTTTGGGGTACATGTGGTGTTCCCGCTGCTGATGGGGACCAGTTATTCTCTGGAAGATAAATTACGGACCTATGTAGAGCATATCGCCCTACAGGTGAGGCGGTCGGCGGAGGCCGTACTGGCCGAAAAGCCTGCTGCGGGCGAAGCGCGGTTGCTGATCACCGGCGGCGGTGCGCACAATACTTTCCTGGTAGAGCGGCTTCGATCCCAGCTGCAGGAAATTGGTGTGGAAGTGGTAGTGCCGGATGAACTGCTGGTTGATTTTAAGGAGGCTATCGTAATGGCGCTGATCGGTGTACTGCGCTGGCGGGAAGAAAAAAATGTTTTCAGCTCGGTGACCGGTTCACAGCGGGATAGCATTGGCGGGGCTGTCTGGGTTGGACAGGATTAAGAAAAGCATTCAACAGATAAAAAAAAGAGAACGCGCAGGCAGGAAATGCTGCGCGTTCTTTCGTTTTTTACAATGGCATACTGGCCCTGGAGCAGATATACAGCAGGGCTGTTTTTTCGGCACTGATGATACGGGCCTCAAAGCGGAATCCGGCTTTCTCCAGTTTCTGGATCAGGGGATTACCCTCTTCCAGCAGGAGTACCAGCCGCTCTACTTCCTGGAAGCTGAAAAAGAATTCCTGGCAGGTCTGCAGCAGGTACTGGGGAATATCCAGCACTTCTTTTTCAGGGTCAATCAGGAGTTCCAGGCGATAATCGCCCTGGCTGGCCGTGTAATAGGAGCTCACATCATCCTGCAGGGCATGGTGCACGTCGGCCTGGCCGATGGCGGCATCATTCAATAACAGCAAAAAGGATTGGGAGGAGCTCGAATCACCTACGCAGGAGTAGGTCTCGTACAGGTGCCGGATATGGGCCTCTTTTTTCAGGAACCTGGTGTAGCGCCAGGGGAGCCAGTTGTAAATCACAGGCAGGTCAGTCGTCAGGCAAAGCAATCGCATCGTTACTGTGCAATGATTTTCCAGGAAGAATCTGGTCCATACCTGGTGCTGCACAGCGGCATAGGAGACAGGTTTGCAAAGCAATTTCCGGGCAATTTCAACCGGTCCGGTGGTCATAGGATTTGCCACGTTTGAACCTGCTTTTACCTGGTAAGTGAACGGGTAAACTAAGCTGGTTGTAGACATAGACATAAAGTTTAATGATGCCTAACCAGAGCCTTATCCATGTTTAGCAAAATAGGTAAACTGTACTGTACTATCAGTTCGTTATCAGAGGGGAGAGACTGCTAACCCGGTCCCGTTGACAGGCAACTGGTAATCGGGATACGGAAATTCAGGTAATTTGGCTAAACAAACTAATCTGTACAGGTTTAAATGGGCCATTTACTTCAAAGCATGTAAGCGTAAATAATGGGAAACTCTTACGGGAATTCTACTGACACCGCGTAACTTTTTGTTAACAGTAACGGGCATTCGAAGTGAAAAAAAGTACGACATTTACAACTTTGGACCATTAACACATTAAACCTTTTCTATGCCGCTGAAATTGCTGTCTGAGCAATCGGGCGAGATCTATTTGTCTGCTATTTCCCCAACCAGTCTCTGGGAGTATAAACTGCCGGATACCTTATGCCTGGTGGCTTCCGGCCCATACGGGCAATTCCTGTTGCAGGAAATGACCGGTACCGGGTATTCTTTGTGGTATAATACCTACCAGGCCCAGCAGCAGGATACCATTCTCCTGTCAGGATTCCCTGATCAGCTGCGTATCCCTTTTATGCTGCGCTGTGGCTTTCCCTATTCCGCCGGTGGCCTGGAAGACTGGAACTTCTATGAGCGGTCTTACCATATCTACTATACTCCGGACCCATTGACCCGGTTGCGCGTGGAGAAAGACATTGTCTACAGTACCGTGGAATTGTTCCTGCCCCGGGAACGGCTGGAGCCGCTGGCGGCTTATTACCCGGCGCTGGCCACCCTGCTGCGCCGGATGGCGGCAGGGGAAGCGGCCACCCTGGGTCCCGGCCCGCTGGTGGCCAGTCCGCCTATGGTAGCCATCCTCAACAGCATCCTCAGCAACCGGTATACCGGCCCGCTGCGGCAATGGTACCTGGACCTGAAAGTGGGGGAGCTGCTGCTGCTGGCCATCCAGCGGGCTACCCATGTGGAGCCGCCACCGCCGGTAAAGCTGAGCGCTGAAGAAGTGAGCAATATCTACGAAGTGCGGTCCCTGCTCCTGAAGCAGCTGGACAGGTCCTTTTCCATTGACCTGCTGGCGCGAAAGAAAGGCCTCACAGCCCATAAGCTCAAACGTGGCTTCCAGAAGATCTATGGCACCGGTATCTTTGATTTCCTGCTGGAGGCCAGGATGGAGCGTGCCGGCGCCCTGCTGCTGGAAACACATATACCTGTGGAGCAGGTGGCGCGCTTAACGGGGTATCATAACCTGGCGAATTTTTCCGTGGTGTTCAAGAAATTTTATGGATATTCCCCGAGGTATTTCCGGGGGAAGTAAGCAAATACCTGCGTTTTGGATAAACGTATTGAAAAAAGTAAATTTGTTTATTAAATCAATAGTCATGGGAGTAGCAATGCATATAGACCAGCAGATCACGCAATATCTTCCTCACCTGAATGCAAAACAAAAGCAGGCGGTGTTGAGTGTTGTCAAGACATTTGCTGCTGAACAACAGGACTGGTGGGAAGAAATAGGCATGGAGCAGCAGGAGGCTATTGACCGGTCACTGGCAGAAATGAAAGCTGGAAAACTGACCGCTCATGAGGATGTGATGAAAAAATACAAAAAATGGCTGAAGAAGTAATTGAAGAGGTCTTATGGACAGACAGTGCAAAACTTACTTTTAGCAAAATTGTAGATTATCTAAGTGAGGAATGGACGGAGAGAGAGGTTGGTAATTTTGTGAAGCATGTTAATGATATGCTATCTGCATTAAAGTCTTTCCCTGAGATGTGCCGTCCTTCACAAAAAAGAAAATATGTCCGTATAGGCATCCTTAACAGGCATACCCAGATGGTCTACCACTACAGACCAGGTCAAAAGCAACTAACAGTCCTGTTATTCTGGAATTTTAAACAGGATCCCTCCCGCTTCAAATATTAACGGTTGCTGATCCGCTAAAGCAGCTTACAACCCCAGCACCGACTTCAATTTCGTATACCCCGTTTTGCTCACCGGCACTCTTGCGCCGGTAGTCAGCAGGGCGGAATAGCTTTCCTTCTCATAGGGATCCAGGCGCGTGATCAGCTGCACATTCACAAAAAAGGAGCGGTGGGTGCGCACAAACAACGCGGGGTCCAGCGATCTTTCAAAATGCGCCATGGTCTTGTTCTTCAGGTGCACGCCTTCTTTGGTGTGGATCTTTACATAGTCGTCCGCCGCTTCCAGGAAATGAATATCCTCCATAGGAATAATGCGGATCCGGCCGCCGGTCTTCACTACAATGCGGTGGCTCTGCGGGCCCTGCTGTGACGCGGCTTCCAGCAAGGGAGCGGTATCCGGCCTGGGCGTGGCCTGTACCCGCTGCTCCAGCCATTTGTGTACCGCCTTATCAAAACGTTCCTGGCTGAAAGGTTTTAGCAGGTAATCCGTAGCATGGTTCTCAAATGCTTTGATAGCATATTCATCAAAGGCGGTGGTGAAGATAACAGCCGGCGGCTGCTCTATCAGCTCCAGCATTTCAAAGCCATTGATCTTGGGCATCTGTATATCCAGGAAGAGCAGATCAGGCTGGTGCTGCTGGATAGCTTTGACCCCTTCAAAACCGTCATTGCATTCCTGCACTACGGTGATGGAAGGATGTTGCTGGAGGTATTCCAGCACAATGGATCTTGCCAGCGGTTCATCGTCTATTACAATTGCCTTGATCATGTCTGTGGTATTTTAATGGTAGTGGTGAAAACGGCATTGGCTGCATGGGTGATCACCAGGTCGTTGCGGCCATACAGCAGGTAGAGGCGTCGTTTGGTAGAATGCAGGCCAAAGCCGGTGCCATGTTTTGGCGAGGCGGTTTCAGGATCATAGGGGTTCTGGATACTGAGCAGCAGGTAACCGGGCTCCAGGGTGGCGTGCAGACGGATAATGATGTCGCCAATGGTATCGTAGAGGCCGAACTTGATAGCGTTCTCCATCACGGGCTGCAGCAGCATATGCGGGATCTGTAGTTTGCCGGTGTTGGGGTCCTGCTGGAGTTCGGTAGAGAGGCGGTGGCCAAACCGGACTTTCTCAATATCCAGGTAGAGCTGCAGGTGCTGCAGTTCTTCGTCCAGGCTGATCCATTGCTGTTCCTCCCGTTTGAGGGTGCCGCGCAGGAAGTCGGACAGCTGCTGGATCATTTTGCGGGCCTGTGCCGGCTGGCTGCCGGTGAGGGCGCTGATGGAATTGAGGCTGTTGAAGAGGAAATGCGGTTGCAGCTGCTGGCGCAGCTGGAAAAGCTCAGCGTTCCGGGCAAGTTTTTCGGCCTCGTCCTTTCTTTTCTGCTGCTGCTGTTTATCCTGCAGGGCATAGAACAGTTCACTGAGCAGGGCGGCGCCACCGCTGAAGAGAAAGGCTACTGTAAACCGTACGCCCAGGGAATTGTCCATCAGGTAGCGGTAATCATCGCCTGCGTTGGGCAGGAAATGTTGCAGCAGGTATTTAATAAAGAGTACGCCCAGCCAGCTGAAGCCGCCGCAGAGGGATAGTACATAGATCCGGTGCGGCCGGTAGAAGCGGAGATTGATACTGACCACCAGGCAGATGAGCAGGAGTACCAGGTTGGTGACCAGTGCGTCTGCCAGGGCTACTGTCCACTCAAAATCCCATTGCAGGAAGATAGCCATATGCATGGCGGTCCATACCAGCCAGAAGCCTATAAACAGCAGTTTGGTTTTGAGGGAGGTCATAGGTTAGAACAGTTGCAGGAATTTATGCGTGGTATTGGATTGGATATGGGCCGCTTTTTTATTGACCTGCTCAATGTACACGCAGGGATTATCTGTTTCCCTGATCTTGGAGTACAGTTCGGCGCCATCGATCAGGGCGCTGATCTTATACAGCTCGCTGACATTGATGAACTGCCATTGAACCAGCTTGGAGCGTTGGCTCACAAAGCTTTCCTGCTCCTGTTCGCCGATCAGTTTCGCTTTGGCAAAAGCAGTTTGTTCGTCATCCGCTGCTATCAGCCGGAGCTGTTCGTCGAATTGCGGGGTATGGTCACCGTCACCGCAAACGATCTGGTAAACGACTTTGGCTAAATACCAATTCATAGTGCTTGTTTTAATAGTAGAGGAAACAGGATTTAGAAGCTTTTGATATCGAGGCCGCCGAAAATGGTGGTGCCGCGGATGATCAGGACCTTGTCCGGGTTGGTAATGGCCTGACGGGAACGTTTGTCATCAAAGCCGCCAAAAATAGCCACGGCGTCACCGGTCCGGACTTCCCAGTGAGCGGGGACAATCAGTTTGGCGCCACCGAATATCTGCACCATTTCTATTTCAATAACACCATTGAAGTCTGCGTTGGTGAGGTCCAGTTCAGAGCCGCCAAAAATATTGACCACTTCGCCGCCCTTGAAATTTTTGGAATAGATAATACGCTTCATGCCTCCGAAAATGGAGGCGATGTCCAGCGTGTCATCGGTATCGTCGTAAGCCCTGCGTGCGTTAGTGGTCCCGGTCTGGCCGGGTCCTGCTAAAGGGAGTGGCTCGCCATGGGGGTCCAGTGGACGGCGCCTGCGCCTGCGGGAGCCAAAGATCACCGCCAGGCCCACGCCAATGATGATGGCGGGGAAAATGAAATCACCGAAATCAACACCCGGCACCAGCCTGTCTATCAGGAAAAAAGTACCGATGCCGGTCAGGATGATCCAGCTGAAATCCCGGAAGCGGTTGGCGGCGCCCACAAAGAGGCCTACCACAATGAGGATCATAGGCCAGGAGAACAGCCAGCCGGGAATGGCCATGCCCAGTTTCCGCATCAGGAGAAGGCTGCCGATAGCCAGCAGGAGGAGGCCTGCCCAGAGGTTATTGTGCTTCCTGCCCCTTCTTTCCCTTCTTCGGTGTTGTTCCTGTGCCGGAAATATGTTGTCTTGCATGTAGATCAATTTTACACAAATCTACAGGACCAGGGGCTTGCCGGCAAGCTATAAGCCGCTATCTCCGGTTGCTAACCGGTGAACAGGGGTGTTTTGTCGGTAAAAATGCTCAGGGTTTGCCTTGCTGGGAGAGTTTGCTCCGGATACGGCTCAATGTTTCCAGGGTCATGCCCAGGTAGGAGGCAATATGTTTGAGGGGCACCCGGTTCAGCAGGTGGCTTTTGGTGGCAATAAAATGTTTGTATTTGGAAGTGGCTTCCGTGAGCCGGGCAATGAAGGCCCTTTCTTCGGCATCCCGGTAATAAAGTTCCAGGATCTTGCGGCCAACAATGTTGATCTCCGGGAAATGCGCATACATGTACTGGAGATCATCATAATGCAGTCCCGTTAGTTCACAGTCCTCGATGGCCTGGATATTTTCGGTAGCGGGTACCTGCATATCAAAGCTGGTGATGGAAGTGACCAGGAATCTTTCTCCGGTGATCCAGGTGGTGATATCCTTGACACTGTCTTTCACAAAGCCCCGCAGGATGCCTTTGTGAACAAAATAAAGGGCGTTACAGATCTCTCCGGCATTGACCAGCATTTCGTTTTTTTTGAGGCGGCGGGGAAAACTTTTCAGGTTGGCGTATTCCTGCGCTTCCAGACTGATGGGGTAAATAGTTCTGGCAAAAGTGGCAATAGGGGATTCCTGCAAGCCATGTTTGGCAAGCCATTCACTGGCAGGACGGTTATTTACAGACATACTACGATCTATATGTTTAGGTTGGGAGTTCAAGGTCTAAACGAAAACTATGTCAGAGAATACGGGGGTTTGATTCTTCGAGAGGACAAGTGGTAGACACAGTTACTGAATACTGGTAAATAAAGATAATACAAAAGAATCACTTGATGGCCCAATAGTTTTAGCTATTTAAGTGATTTTCTGTATCCTTTGCTGCTGGTCCCGGTAATGCTCAGCCAATGAAAGCAAACTGATCGCCATCAAACAATCCTTTATCGCTTAGTTTCAGGTGGGGGATCACCAGCAGGGCCATAAACGACAGGGTCATGAATGGTGCGCTGAGCGGCGTGCCCAGCGTTTTGGCAGCCATATCAATGATGGTATACCGTAGTGCAATCTCAAAGCCATCCGCATTGCTCATTAATCCGGCTACGGGTAAGGGTAACACCAGGTCGCCCTCCTCATGGATACAGCATACGCCCCCTTTCTGCTCTATGATAGCGTTGACCGCACGGCAAATGCTTTCATCGTCAACGCCTACTGCAACAATATTGTGGCTGTCATGTGCTACCGAGGAAGCCAGTGCGCCGCTCTGCAGGCCAAAATTCCTGACAAAGGCTTTGGCTACGGGCGCATCGGCATAACGGTTAACGACCACGATCTTGAGCAGGTCACGAGAAGGATCACTGACTATCAGGTTGTCCGCCACCGCGGGCGGCAGCATTACCTTATTAGTGATCAGCTGGCCATCCAGCGCTTCAATGACCGGTATCTCCTTTTCTCCCTGCCAGGGCACTGCAAAATCAGGCAGGCGCCGGGGGCTGGCATTGAAGTGATTGATCAGCGGCGCTTCTACAGAAGGGATCATGGTCTCTCCTTTATGCGCTACCAGCTGTCCATCAATATAGGTTTGCAGCACAGTAAAGCTGCGAAGGTCATTGACAAGGATAAAATCTGCCGGATCTCCAACTCTTAAAAGACCTACTTCCAGGTTATAATGCAGCACCGGGTTTATACAAGCCGCCTGCAATACCTGGAACAGATCAAATCCTTTTTCTATGGCACGTTTACAGAGTTCGTTGATATGGCCAAATTTCAGGCTGTCCGGATGTTTGTCGTCACTGCAGAACAGGATACTGTCTGCATGTGCTGGCAGCAACCCGATCAGCGCCTCAAAATTTTTAGCGGCGCTTCCTTCGCGGATGATGATCTTCATCCCATGCTGTAATTTGTCCAGCGCTTCTTCGGCGGTGAAACATTCATGGTCTGTGCTGATCACAACGCCGTTCCCGGCAAAAGCGGGTCCGCCCTGGATATAGTGGCTGGCATCAGCGCCCCTTAGTCCCGGGGCATGACCATCAACCGGCTTGTTATACTGGCGGGCAGCGGCTATTTTTTGCCGGACCTCCGGGTCATCATTCAATACGCCCGGGAAGTTCATCAGTTCGCTCAGGTATTTTACCTCGTCTTTTTGAAGGAGTGCGGCTACAGCCTGGGCGTCCAGTGTGGCGCCTGCCGTTTCAAAGGGTGTGGCCGGCACACAGCTGGGTGCGCCGAAATAGAATTTAAAGGGTACCGTCCTGCCGTTGCTGATCATGTATTCTACGCCCGCCATGCCACATACATTGGCTATCTCATGCGGGTCACTCACCGTGGCCACCGTACCATGTACTACGGCCAGCCTGGCAAATTCTGAAGGCACCAGCATGCTGCTTTCAATGTGAACATGGCTGTCAATGAATCCTGGCAGGATGTAGGGCAGTAAAGCAACCGGGTCGGAGAAGGTTGCTGAAATGTCCCGGATGGATTCGATCCTGCCTTCACGGACGCTGATCGATGCGGGATAGATCTTTTTTTGCCATACATCTACTAACTGAGCCTGGAGCGTAAAATTCGGAGCCATGGTTAACCGGATTGGAGAATGCTAAAATAAGCATAAATCAACCAAGCCGGCAAGACTTAACAACGAAGTAAATGAAAAGGCCGGCATTTTTTTGAACCCCGGGGTCCTTTCTTTAATTTGTGTCCATATAATGTACCATATGTCCATCTACAGGTTCTTATTAGTCGCCCTTCTCTTTCTTGCTGCTTTCCCTGCCGGATATACGCAGCAGGTGAGCGTAAATACCGTTGGTAAAGATCCTTTCACCGGTAAAGCCACTGAGATCATCTATAAGGTAGCAGAGGGGGAATGGAGCTTTGCGCCCTACCCCAATGGCGTGGTGAAAGCGAGTTTCAGGCCGGCTGATTATACCCGTAACGAACAGCTTACCGAAGCCGTCCTGGCCACTGTCCAGGCGCAGCCCGTGAAGATCACTGCCACCGCCGCCAAAACAATAGAGCTGGACAATGCCGTCAGCGTGGTGATCCAGCGCGATAAGCTCTATTTCAAATCCGGCCGCGAAGTGAAGGTCAAAGGCGCGGGCTATTTTGCCCAGGGTGATCAGCGCGGCTTCCGCTTCCTGCTGGGTGATGAAGAGAAATTCTTCGGCGGCGGTGAACGCGCCCTGCCCATGGACCGCCGTGGCTATCGGCTCAACCTCTACAATACCCCCGCCTATGATTATGGACTGGGAACCGATAACATGAATTTCTCCGTTCCGTTCCTGATCTCCTCAGCGGGCTACGGTCTCTTCTTTGATAATCCTTCCCGCGGTTACCTGGATATCGGGCTCACCGATAAGCAGACCCTGGAAGCAGGCTTCAGCAGCGGCGCCCTGACCTTTTATGTGGTCATGGGCCGCAACATTGATGAGATATTGCTGAATTATACTTCGCTCACCGGCCGTCAGCCCCTGCCGCCCAGATGGGCCCTGGGCCAGTTGCTCTCCCGATTCGGTTACCGCAGTGAGGCGCAGGCCAGAGACGTAGTGGCAAAAATGCGCAAGGACAATTTCCCCATGGACGGCCTCATCCTGGACCTGTTCTGGTTTGGGGATGAAGTAAAAGGTACCATGGGTAACCTGGACTGGAGCAGTACCGGCAAATGGCCCGATCCAAAGGCCATGATGACCAGCTTCAATAAGGACAACCTGCATACCCTGCTGATCACCGAGCCTTTTATAGTGGAGGGCAGCAGGACCTTTGCCGAATCAAAGCCCTACCTGGCTATCAATGCCGCCCAGGAGCCGCATCTCCTGCCCGATTTCTATTTCGGGAAGGCCGGCCTTGTGGATATATTTAAAAAGGATTCACGCGACTGGCTCTGGAAATTCTATAAAAAGCAGGTAGGCATGGGCGTTGGTGGCTGGTGGTCCGACCTGGGCGAGCCCGAAACGCACCCCAATACCGTATTGCACAATTTCAAGGACAAAGGCGTCAGCCGTTTCCTCAGCGCCGACGAAGTACATAATGTATATGGCCACTACTGGAGTAAATTCCTGTTCGAGAAATACAACACCGATGTTTCCGATACAAGATTGTTCAACCTGGTGCGCTCCGGTTTTGCCGGCAGCCAGCGCTTCAGCGTATTTCCCTGGAGCGGTGATGTAGGCCGCAGCTGGAGCGGACTGAAAGCCCAGTTCCCCGTACTGCTGGGCATGAGCCTGAGCGGCCTGCCCTATATCCACAGCGATGCCGGTGGTTTTGCCAGCGCGCCCCAGGCCGATCCCGAATTGTACACCCGCTGGCTGCAGTTTGCGGCTTTCACCCCCATCTTCCGCCCGCATGGTACAGCCCTGGAAGATTATGATCCCAGCCTGAAAAGCATCCCGCCCGAACCCACGTTCTGGGAAGAACCCAATAAATCCATTGTACGGCAATGGCTGCAGCTGCGTTACCAGCTGCTGCCCTATAATTATACCCTGGGCTATGAGCAGTCCGTATATGGCAAACCCCTGATGCGGCCATTGTATTATTATAATTTCACTGATCCCGAGACCTTCGCCGCCAATGAACAGTATTTCTGGGGTGATCAGTTCCTGGTAGCGCCCGTGATGACCCAGGGTAGCAGCAGCCGGAAAGTATACCTGCCGGAAGGCGGCTGGTACCAGTTTGAGGACAATGCACCGCTGAACGGTAAACAATGGGTGGAGCAGCCCGCAGCCCTGGGCCGCATGCCGCTGCTGGTCAGGGCCGGCAGTTTTATCCCGGTATGGCAGCCGGATTCCCTGATCCGTTCTACCGCCGGTTATGACGCCAGAAAGATCGGTCTGCTGTATTATCCTTCGCCACTAACTACTACGTATACACTATTTGATGATGATGGCAGCAGCACCCGCACACTGGAGAAGGCCGACTATGAGCTGGTGAGCTTCAGCGGTACTACGGCAGGTGGTAAAATAGTCATTGATATCAAGACCAATAACGAAGCCCTGTATAAAAAGAAACAGGTTCGCCAGTTCACGCTGCAGGTCCCGTCCACAGCGGCTTTCAGGACAGTGCTGGTCAATGGTAAGGCGGTGAAAGCCGGTGAGCTGCGCGAGAAACCACTGTCCCTGGCCAATGGAAAATTTGCGACTGCCGTTGTTGAATTCAACGGTAAACCTACCAGGGTGGAGCTGGGCTTTTAGGGGTAGAAATGCAGCCGTAGTTTTGCGATGTGGATAACCGGCCTTTGGCACGATCCCTGCATTTATAAGGGACCAAATCCTTTCTTATGAGCAAAACTATACTTATCAGCCTCCTGATGCAGTTGTTCTTTTATATGCTGATTTTCCTGGTAGCGTACTGGTAATAGCCGCGGGTGGCGATTGAAGTCTGTTGATATCGTTATTATACGCGGTGTCAGGCGGATGGATACGAGGATGGCAGGTGCAGGCTCAGGCTTCCGGGTCCAGGTCAGGCCGGCGTACCTGGGTACGCTGCACGGACTGTTCATGCCGCCATTCTGAGATCTTTTTCAGGTCCCCGCTCAGGAGGATATCCGGCACTATCCAGCCGCGGAAATCAGCCGGCCGGGTATACACAGGGGGAGCCAGGAGATTATCCTGGAAAGAATCCATCAGCGCGGAGGTTTCATCATTCAGTACCCCCGGCAGCAGGCGGCCGATAGCATCTGTTACCACGGCAGCAGCCAGTTCTCCACCACTCAATACATAATCCCCGATAGAGATCTCTTTTGTTACAAAATGTTCGCGGATGCGCTCATCAATGCCTTTGTAATGACCGCAGATGATGAGCAGGTTCTGTTTCAGGGAAAGCTGGTTGGCCATGGGCTGGTCAAAGCGCTGGCCGTCGGGTGTCATAAAGATGATCTCGTCATAAGTTCTTTCTTTGGACAGGGTCTCAATAGCATTGGCCAGCGGTTCAGGCATCATGACCATACCGGCGCCGCCGCCATACTGGTAATCGTCCACCTGCCCGTATTCGTTCACGGCCCATTTACGGAGATGGTGAACAGCAACTGTCAGCAGCCCTTTATCCTGGGCGCGTTTCATGATAGAGTGGCCCATGGGGCTATCCAGTAATTCAGGCAGTACGGAGATGATATCTATATGCATGGTGGTGGTCAATAAAACTATTCTTCAAAAAAATCGTCCAGTTCCCTTCTGTCTTTTTTGGTAGGTCTTCCCTGTTTGCTCAGGCGTTTGCCGGTGTGGAAGCTGGCAGCCTGGTGCTGGAGTCTTTCCAGTTCTTCCGGAGGCGTAATGTCTTCATAATACTTAATGGCTTCAGTATGGGCCAGCCGGTTAGGCAACAGACCGGTGACCTTGATACGCCAGCGTTTGGCAGGCGTCCGCACCTCGTATTCCTCATTCAGGTTAACGGCCTTGGAGGGCTTCACGGGCTGTTCATTGAACCGCACTTTGCCGGCATCGCAGGCCTCGGTGGCCAGTGTCCGCGTTTTGAAGAGGCGGATGGACCAGAGGTATTTGTCGATCCGGAGTTTTTCTTTGTCAGCCATAGGCAAAATTAAAAAATCCCGGTGGCATGACCCCCGGGATCTGCCGGGTTTGTTGGCAACGCTGTTTAGCGCTCCGCAAAGAATTTATGGAAATAAGGGATGGTCTCAATACCCTTATAGAAATTGGCCAGGTCAAACTTCTCGTTGGGGGAGTGCAGGTTATCGCTGTCCAGCCCAAAGCCCATGAACACGATCTTGACACCCAGTTCCCTTTCCATGATGGAACAGATGGGAATACTGCCGCCGCCTCTTACCGGGATAGGCTGTTTGCCAAAAGTGGCTTCAATGGCCTGTGCCGCGGCCTTATAGGCTTTGGAGTCAATAGGTGTCATATAGGCTTCACCACCATGCAGGTTCACAGCGTCAACCGTTACGCCCGCAGGGGCTATTTTCCGGAAATGCTCCAGCAGCATAGCTGTGATCTTTTCGGAGGACTGGTTGGGCACCAGGCGGGCGGAGATCTTGGCATAGGCCTTGGAGGGCAGTACGGTCTTGGCGCCTTCTCCGGTATAGCCACCCCAGATACCGTTCAGCTCCAGTGTGGGGCGGATGCCGGTACGTTCATTGGTGGTATAGCCTTTTTCGCCCCAGAGTTCCTGTACGCCCAGGTCTTTGGCATATTCGTCTGCACTGAAAGGCGCCTGCGCCATCAGTTTCCTGTCGCTCTCGGAAGATTCCACCACATCGTCATAGAAGCCGGGGATGGTGATATGATTGTTAGCATCATGGCAGCTGGCGATCATTTTGGCCAGCATGGTGATGGGGTTGGCCACGGCGCCGCCGTATACACCGGAGTGGAGGTCGCGGTTAGGACCGGTGACTTCCACCTGGATATAAGCCAGCCCGCGGACGCCGATATCAATGGAAGGATTTTCCAGGCTGATCATGGCAGTATCACTGATCAGGATCACATCACATTGCAGCAGTTCCTTGTTATTGGCCAGGAAAATTTCCAGGTTGGGCGAACCAACTTCTTCTTCGCCTTCGATGAGGAACTTGATATTGGTGGTCAGGGAATTGGTCTGGTTGAGGATCTCCAGTGCTTTTACGTGCATGAAGAACTGGCCTTTGTCGTCCGCAGAGCCGCGGGCATACAGTTTCCCGTCTTTCAGCACCGGCTCAAAAGGGCCGCTGGTCCAGAGGTTCAGGGGATCGGGCGGCTGTACATCGTAGTGGCCATAGACCAGTACGGTGGGTTTGGAAGGATCAATGATCTTTTCACCATACACTACCGGGTGGCCGGCGGTTTCGTAGATGGTGGCTTTGTCGGCCCCTGCTTCCAGCAGGCGCTGCTTAACGGCTTCTGCGCAGGTCCGCATATCTCCGTTATTGGCGCTGTTGGCGCTGATAGAGGGAATGCGCAGCAGTTCTTTCAGTTCATTCAGAAAACGGTCTTTGTTTTTTTCCTGGTATTCTTTCCACGCTTGCATAATGGGAGTTTTTGAGTTAAGCAGCTGGTTTGGACGGCGAATATAGGGTATTTACAGCAACGGCTCAGAGCCGGTGTTTCTGGTCGGACAGGATATTCTCCAGGGTCCAGGGCAGTTGCCGTACCAGCTCATGCTGCCGTACGGTGCAGTCTTTTTTGGTGCAGAGCTTACAGGAATACTCCTGGCAGGCGTCAGAATGGACAAACAGTTCCATGGAGTTGCCGAAGGCGGATTTGATCAGCGCTTCCAGCTCATCTATTTCGGCATGGGCTTCAAATACATTGAAATACCAGGGCACAGTAAGGTGGCAGTCCACATGCAGCTGACCGCCGTACTTGATCACGCGCAGGTTGTGGAGGTCTATCCAGTTTTCCCGGCGGCGCTGGTTCAGCAGGGCCACCATTTTAAGCAGCAGTTCCCGGTCCGCCTCATCCATGATCCCGGCCAGGGAGCTGCGCAGGATACGGTAGCCCGTGAAGATGATGATCCCGGCAAAAATAATGGCCACAGCAGCATCTATCCAGGCAATACCCGTGAAATAGATAAAGGCCAGACCGGCCATAATGCCCAGGGTAGACCAGGTATCCGACTGCAGGTGGCGGCCGCTGGCGATGAGGGCCAGTGAATTGTTCCTTTTACCGATGCGGATACTGATGCGGCCCACCACGTAATTGATCACTGCGGTAACAGCTATCAGTACCAGGCCATAGTCTAGCTTTTGCAGGGGGCGTGGCCGGATAAAGGCATGGATGGCTTCATAAATAATGATAAGACCGGCCAGGATAATGAGGGTGCCTTCCACGGCGGCGGAGATGAACTCGGCCTTGCCATGCCCGTAAGGATGGTCTTCGTCACGCGGCTTGGCGGCCACATACAGGCTGTACAGGCCGATAAAGCCGGCGATCACGTTCACCGTGCTTTCCAGTGCATCCGTCAGGATGGCCACAGAATGGGTCAGAAGATACGCAATGATCTTGAGCACAAACAGGGTGATAGCAATAGCCACCACCCATTTCTGTATGCGTAAATTTTCACGGCCGGTACTCAATGAAAACGAATTTGGCGCTAAGGTAACAAATTGATCCCGTTGGGTTTCAGCCAATGGGCTACCTTTAACCAATAAACAATATCCCTGCCAATGGAACTGATACCTGCGTCTGTGGAAGCCTATGCTGACCAGTTCACTTCACCGGAAGAGGCTTTATTAGCAGCCATAGCGGAGAAGACCTATGCGGAACATGCACAGCCGCATATGCTGAGCGGCCATGTGCAGGGCCGTTTCCTGGAATTCATCAGCCGGATGCTGCAGCCACGGCGCATCCTGGAGATCGGCACTTTTACCGGGTACAGCGCCCTCTGCCTTGCCAAAGGCTTGTTAAAAGACGGTCAATTGCATACAATAGAACTCCGTGAGGCGGATGCCGCCCTTTCCCGGGCAAATTTCGATAGGTCAAGTGACCGGGATAAGATAATTTTGCATATAGGCAACGCGTTAGATATCATACCAGTCTTGGGGGAAACCTGGGACCTGGTGTTCATTGATGCGGACAAAACCGGCTACAGTCAATACTATGAGCTGGTATTACCGCAGTTACGGAGCGGCGGCCTGATCCTGGCAGATAACGTCCTTTTCCACGGGCAGGTGCTGCAGGAACCGCTCAGCGGCAAGAATGCCAAAGCCATCCATGCTTTCAACCAGCAGGTGCAAGCCGACGACAGGGTAGAGCAGGTACTGCTCACCATTCGCGATGGCTTACTGATGATCCGAAAAAAATAAAAAGGAATGCAGTTAAAACGTTTATTGTTCGTTTGGCCATTGTTGGCTTTTTTAGGGGCCAGCGCCCAACGAAGCGAGGATATACAGAACTATATCCGGACGTATAAACAACTGGCTATCGAAGAGATGCAGCGGACCGGCGTGCCGGCCTCCATCAAACTGGCCCAGGGCATTCATGAGACCATGGCCGGTAAGAGCGACCTGGTGCTCCGCTCCAATAACCATTTCGGTATCAAGTGCAAGACCGGCTGGGCCGGGGATAAAGTATACCATGACGATGACGCCCGCGGGGAATGTTTCCGCAGCTATTCCTGCTCCACCGATTCCTATAAGGACCATTCCGATTTCCTGAAGAACAGCACCCGCTATGCCTTCCTGTTCTCCCTGGAACCTACAGATTACAAAGGCTGGGCCTTTGGCCTTAAAAAAGCCGGCTACGCCACCAACATCAAATATTCCCAGATACTGGTCAAGCTGATAGAGGATTATAACCTGCAGGATTATACGCTGATAGCCCTGGGCCGGATGAAACCGGAACAGGAGATCCTGGCTGATGTGGCCAATCCCCAGCAGGAGCCTGTGGTAGCCCTGGTACAGCATGGCCCCTCGCCTCTGGCACAGCAGGCCGCAGCTGTTACAACCACGGTAGCGCCGGCCGCTCCGGTCAGCTATCCCGCCGGTGAGTTCAGCATCAACGATACCAAGGTAAAATATGCGGCAGCCGGCACATCCCTGCTGGCCGTAGCCCGCGAGCACAATATTGCGCTGCGCCGCCTGATAGATTTCAATGATCTTAAAAAAGAAGATGTGCTGACCGAAGCACAACTCCTGTTCCTGCAACGGAAAAGGAAAACCGGCGCCAATGAATTCCATTTGGTTCGTCCCGGAGAATCTTTATACGATATCTGCCAGACAGAGGCCCTGCGCCTGGAATCCCTGCTGGACTACAACCGCCTCCGGGATCACGAGCAACCCGCTGTTGGTGAGCTGCTGTACCTGCGGGCGCATGCGCCGGCCAAACCCAGACTGGCGGCCGAAGCAGCACTGACCACTATGGCAGCGGCCAACATAACAATTCCTGGATCCCGGCCTGCTGCTGATCAGAGCGGCGGTCTTGTTCACCTGGTGCAATCGAAAGAGACCCTGTATAGCATTGCCCGGAAATATGACGTCACTGTGGAGAAGATCAGGGAATGGAATAAATTGCCCGGCTTTGACCTGAAGATCGGGCAGGAGCTTGTCATCTACAAAAACTGATTATGCGTTCTATCCGTGTGCGAGATAAACAATTTGAGCCTTACCTGACTGCTGCCCAGATCAACGAACGGATCAAAGCCCTGGCCGCTGCTATCAACCAGGACTATGCCGGGAAGAAGCCGGTCTTCATTGCCATCCTCAACGGCTCCTTCATCTTTGCCGCCGATCTTTTCAAGCAGCTGCATATTGATGTAGAGATCTGTTTTATCAAACTGGCTTCCTACAAAGGCACCCGCAGCTCCGGCCAGGTGATCACGGCCATTGGCCTGGATACTGACCTTTTTGGCAGGGATGTGGTGATTGTGGAAGATATTGTTGATACAGGAAAAACACTTACTGAATTCTTACCGCAGTTGCAACATCAACAGCCGGCCTCCATGAAGATAGTAGCACTCCTTCATAAGCCGGAAGCCACTGTGTATCCGATCCCTATCGATTATCTGGGCTTCTCTATTCCCAACAAATTTGTGGTAGGATATGGACTGGATTATGATGGATTGGGCAGGAATATACCGGAGATCTATAAACTGGTAGAGTAGAGAATTGTATCCGGCCCTTGCATGTGAAAGAAGAACGTGGTATTTTTCACCCAAAAATATCGGTTGAGACTTGCTGTAGCCATATTCATCTATCTGACCTGCTCCTTCTCTGCAAAAGCGCAGCAGTATTATCTCCGCGGAGAGATCGTGGACGAAAAGCGGAATCCGCTGCAGAATGTAAAGCTGAAACTACATGCTACAGGTTTTCCCTATAGTTCCGGTGTCAATGGTTCTTTTGGTATCCTCAGCACTAAAATAGGCGACTCTATCACCATCACCCTGGATGGTTACCAGGCGCAGACGGTCTTTGTGGAATCCGGACGTTACCTGTCCATTGTCCTCAAAATGCTGCATGCTTCCGCCAACCTGCAGAAGAACCGGCTGGTATCCCTGACCCGGGACCTGCAACCGGACGACCGCAGGAAGATGGCGGCCGGTGGCGAAACCTACAGCAGCCTGATGGAGAACGAGTTCATACCGGCTAAAAAATATCCCGAGACCGGCTTCGCCATCCATACCGATAAAGCTGCCTACAGCAATATCCGCCGCTTCCTCAACATGAACACTACGGTACCGCCCGATGCGGTACGCACAGAGGAGCTGCTGAACTATTTCAATTTTGATTATTCACCGCCGGCTGCCGCCGACAGCATCTTTGGTTTCCGTTCTTACCTGTCGGACTGCCCCTGGAATCCCAATAACCGCTTACTGTACCTGAACGTCTGCGCACGGCGTATTGATACCGCCAATATTCCTCCATCCAACCTCGTGTTCCTGGTGGATATTTCGGGCTCTATGGATATGCCCAACCGTTTGCCGCTGCTTAAGTCGTCCTTTAAATTACTGGTAGATAACCTGCGCCCTGCAGATACTGTGTCCATTGTGGTATACGGCAGTACGGTAGGCTTATGGCTGCCGCCCACATCCGGTGGCGAGAAGGATAAGATCCGCCGCTCTATTGAAGAGCTGTATCCGGGTGGCGCCACACCCGGAGAGTCTGGTATCCTGACGGCTTATCGCGTAGCCAAAAGCCAGTTCATCAAAGGCGGTAATAACCGGGTGATCCTGGCTACCGACGGGGATTTCAACGTAGGGCAATCCGGTGAGCAGGAGTTGGAAAAACTCATCACCCAGCACCAGGAATCCGGCATCTACCTGACCTGCCTGGGCGTGGGTATGGGTAATTACAAGGATTCCAAACTGGAGGTGCTGGCCAAGAAAGGCAATGGTAATTTTGCTTACCTGGACAGTGAGTCGGAGGGGGAAAAAGTGCTGGTCAAAGAATTAACGCAGACCCTTTTCACCGTAGCCGATGACGCCTTCCTGAATATCCGTTTCAATGAGGACCTGGTGAAGGAGTACCGGCTGATCGGGTTTGATAATAAACTGAAAGCCTTGGCGGATTCCCTGAAAGAAGTGGAGGGTGGGGAAGTGGGACCGGGACATTCCCTGCTGGTATTATTTGAATTGACGCCGGGCGGGGCGCTGAATGCTGTTCCCGATGAACTGGCTGAAGTGACCATTCATTACCGGCGGCCGGGCGATAGCCTGCACCGCTCTTCTGAATATACTGTGCCTGCTGCTTTTACTGCCTTTAAGCAATTGCCTTCCTGTTACCGCTTTGCTTCTTCGGTGGTGATGTTTGCTTCCCTGCTGAAGTATTCGCCTTATGTAAAAAGCAATGCCTGGAATGAGGCCATCCTGGTGGCTTCAGATGCCTGCAATCCGAATGACGCCATCCAGAAAGAATATATCGGGATGATCAGCAAGGCCAAAAAGATCTATGCCAAAATGGGCCGCAAGCGGCATAAGGCGCGGGAGCAATAACGCATTTGTATAATAGAAAAAGCCCCCAACCGGGGGCTTTTTCTATTATACGTTACGAGAACATTTCTCTTACTTTCTCAAAGAAGCTTTTGTCTGATTTGTCCGGCTGCGGTTTGAAATTGGGCGAGTTGTTCATTTTCTCCAGCATGGCTTTTTCTTCGGCGCTTAGCTGCTGGGGCGTCCACACATTGACGTGGATCAGCTGATCGCCTTTCTCGTAGGACTGCACAGCTGGGAAGCCTTTGCCTTTGAGGCGGAAGATCTTACCGCTCTGCGTTCCGGGCGGGATCTTGATCTTGGCCCTGCCGTCAATAGTAGGCACTTCTACGGAAGTACCGAAAGCGGCGTCAGGGAAGGAGAGGTGCAGGTCGTAGGCTACATTGAGCCCGTCGCGGTGCAGTTCCTTATGTGCTTCTTCTTCGATCAGGATGATGAGGTCGCCTGGAGGGCCGCCGCGTTCGCCGGCATTGCCTTTGCCGCCTACGCTGAGCTGCATGCCGTCCTGTACGCCTGCGGGGATATCCAGGCTGACGGTCTCTTCCCCATACACGCGGCCTTCACCTTTACAATGGCCGCATTTGGCGGTCACCACGGAGCCTTCGCCATTACAGGTGGGGCAGGTGGTGACGGTCTGCATCTGTCCCAGGAAAGTGTTGGTCACTTTCCGTACCTGGCCGCTGCCGCCGCAGGTACCGCAGGTCTGCACACTGTTCTTGTCTTTGGCGCCGGAGCCACTGCAGGTGCCGCAGGGCACATATTTCTTTACCTTGATCTGTTTGTTGACGCCTTTGGCGATCTCTTCGTAAGTGAGCTTGAGCTTGATACGGAGGTTGCTGCCGCGAACACCACGGGTGCGCTGGCCGCCGCGGCTTCTGCCGCCGCCACCGCCACCGCCAAAGAAGCTGCCGAACATATCTTCGCCGAAAATATCGCCAAACTGGCTGAAGATATCTTCCATATTGGGGCCGCCTGCCTGGCCGCGGCCGGCGCCGCTCATACCGGCATGGCCGAAGCGGTCATACTGGGCGCGTTTGTCGGCATCGCTGAGTACCTCGTAGGCTTCAGCGGCCTCCTTGAACTTTTCTTCTGCGGCTTTGTCGCCAGGGTTACGGTCGGGGTGGTACTGCATGGCCACTTTGCGATAGGCCTTCTTGATCTCGTCGGCCGATGCGCCTTTGGCCACCCCTAATATTTCGTAATAGTCTCTTTTCATAATGTGTTCGTGCAGGGATTATTTGCCAACCACCACTTTGGCGAAGCGGATGATCTTGTCATTCAGGGTATATCCTTTCACCACTTCATCCACCACTTTGCCCTGCATGTCTGGTGCGGGGGCGGGGATCTCGGTGATGGCTTCGTGGAGGTCCGGGTTGAATTCGGCGCCGATGGCGGACATGGCTTTCAGGCCTCTGGCCTGCAGGGTACTCCTCAATTTATTGAACACCAGCTGGATGCCTTCCTGTGCGGCGGCATTGTCACCGGCGGCCTGCAATTGTTTTTCAGCGCGGTCACAGTCGTCCATCACGTCCAGCAGGGAGCTGATCACGTCCTTGCCTGCGGTCTGGATCAGCTCCATCCTTTCCTTGGCAGTCCTCCTGCGGAAATTGTCAAATTCGGCTGCCTGGCGTAAGTATTTGTCTTTCAGCTCCTGTATTTCTGCTTTCAGCTTTTCCGTCTCGTCTTCACCAGCAACGGGCTCATTGAGATGGCTGGTGCCACTGATATTCTCATCAGTATTGATATCAAAACCGGCATCAGTTCCTTCGGGTTGCTGGATAGGCTCTTTTTCTGTCATAACTTTCCTGTTTTACTCCATTGGTTTACTGAAAAAATGGCCGGATCCCGGGTGGCGACCCGTCAAATCCGTCTTCGGGATCGCCGAAGCTGTAAAAATACATGATTTCAACAGCACTGCTACAGGAGGCAATTATTTTGCCATTGCCGGGGGAAAGGTCAAAATGGCGGAAGCCGGCCGGGTACTGTGCAAAAGCAGCAGGCAGTGATTTTCCCAGGCTTTTACCGGCAGGTGCTTTTTGGCTGCTGCTGTCAGCTCATATAAAGAGGCTGATCACCGCATACCCCCAAAATGCAATACCTGCCACCAGCAGGATAGCAGGCCATGTAGTAGTGAGCCTGGATTTTATCATGAATTTCTGCGGATTGTCCTTTGAATAGACAACCTGGACCTTATCACCGACTTTGGATCGAGAGGAGCTAAAACTAATGCTGGCTTCTCCTGTGATCCATTCCTGCCTGTCTGTTACAAAGCGGATAACAGGAGTGGGTACATAGGAATTGTCACTGACCAGGCAGCCAATGCCTGCGCAGGAGATCAGGATAGTCTCTAACATATAGAACAGGTTAAGGGTTTTTATGTGGCGTCAGGCACGCATTCCGAAACTGCTGCAAAAATAATAAAGAAGATCCTATCCCCGGGTGCTGTTATTGATTACCGTTTGTTTTAATGTAATGATATTTTTTTAACCGATCCGCATAATATTTTAGCTACTTCATTATCGGTTACTCACACTACCGTTAGTTTCTGAAAATTAATCCAGTGCTGCGTCACAGGCCTGTAAAAATTTATCTAAATTTAGTTGGCTCAATTATCACAACCATTAAACTCAATTATTATGCCCTCAAAGCTAACTGCAAGGTTGTGGCTGACGTGTGTATTGCTTTTGTTTGCCACAATTGCCTTATCCCAGTCTGCTGTTACCGGAAAGGTGACAGGCAGCGCCGACAAACAACCTGTCTTCGGCGCTACAGTATCCGTAAAAGGGTCTAATGTAGCTACCCAGACCAATAACGTGGGTGTCTACACGATCAATGTACCCTCCGGACAAGCTGTTCTCGTTATCTCCTTTGTTGGATTTGAAACCATGGAAGTGCCGGTCAATAACCGGCAGACGGTTGACATTGAACTGCTGGAAAAGACCACCACGCTCACAGATGTAGTGGTCACCGGTTATTCTTCCCAGGCTAAAAAAGACATCACCGGATCGGTCACCGTAGTGAAAGTGGCCGATCTCAAAGCTACGCCTGCCGCCAACGCAGAAACACAGCTGCAGGGCCGTGCAGCAGGGGTCACGGTGGTGACTTCCAACCAGCCCGGCGACGGCGCCTCTGTCCGTATCCGCGGCTTCGGCTCTTTCACCTACAACATCCCGCTGTATATCATTGACGGCGTTCCCGCCAACGGGCTGGGCTTTCTCAGCTACAATGATATTGAGTCCATGCAGGTACTCAAGGACGCAGCTTCGGCTTCTATCTATGGATCACGCGCCAATAACGGCGTGATCATTGTCACCACAAAAAAAGGGAAAGAAGGGCCGCCCAAAGTGGCCTATGAAACCTATTTCGGCAACCAGCGTCCCGGTAAAGGTTTTGATCTGCTCAATACCCAGGAGTACGCAGAGCTGACCTGGCTGGCCGCCAAAAATGCCGGGAAAACACCGCCTTCCTCCCAGTACGGATCGGGCGCTACGCCCCGCATCCCCGATTATATCCTGCCGGCCGGCAGGATGGAAGGCGATCCAGATGTGGACCCCGGCAAATATCGTTTGAACATGGACGATATTCCCAATGCTTACCTGATTGTCCGCGCCAACAAACAGGGGACCGACTGGTATGATGAACTGACCCGTAACGCGCCCATGATGCTGCACAATATCACTGTCTCCGGCGCCAACAACAAGAACCGCTACCTGCTGGCCTTCCACTATTTTGACCAGGACGGTATTGTGATGAACAACTTCTTCAAACGCTACGCGGTCCGGCTCAATACAGAGTTCAATATCAAAAATGCCCTGCGGATAGGGGAGAACCTGGCCCTGATCATGTCAGAAAGCAACCAGGTGCTGAACAATGAAGAAGGTAGTGATATCGCCTTCTCTTACAGGAGCCAGCCCATTATACCTGTATATGATATCATGGGCAATTTTGCCGGCTCCCGTGGTGATGGACTGGGTAACTCTGATAATCCTGTGGCCAGGCGGGCCCGGGCTAAATCAGACCGCAGCCATAACTATACCATATTCGGTAATATCTATGCCGAGCTGGACCTGTTCAAACACCTTACTGCACGCACCAGCTTCGGCGGCTATTTTAATTACAGCAACGGCTACTTCAATTCCTGGCCCACCTACGAGAATAAGGAAAATGATGTGCTGGACGCTTTCACCGAAACAAATGCCAAAGCCTCTTTCTGGACCTGGACCAATACCCTGTCCTATAAACAGGTGTTCAATAACCTGCATGATGTGCAGGCGGTAGTGGGTATTGAAGCGGTGGAGAACAAAGGTCGCAGTACAGAATCCAGGCGCCAGGGCTATTTCACGGATGCCCTCGGCTTCCGCACTGTTTCTGCCGGCTCCGGCACGCAGACAGCCAATGGGGCGCCCTTCCCGGAATCAGCCCTGTTTTCCCTGTTCGGAAAAGTGGACTATACCTATAACGACCGCTACCTGGCCAGCTTCACCATCCGCCGGGACGGCTCCTCCCGCTTTGGCCCCGGTGTCCGCTATGGCAACTATCCCGCGGGCTCTCTCGGCTGGCGCATCTCCGAAGAAAATTTCATGCGGTCCGTCAGCTGGATCACCGACCTGAAACTGCGGGGCAGCTATGGCATCATGGGTAACCAGATGATTGCCGAGACCAACCAGTTCACCCAGTTCTCGCCTAATAACCAGAGCTCCTACTATGACCTGGGAGGTACCAGCACCAGCTCTATGCAGGGCTTTTACCTGTCGTTCATCGGTAACCTGGCCGGTAAATGGGAAAAGAACACGACTGCCAATATCGGTATTGACGCTACCCTGTTTGGAGGCAATACGGAAGTGATCCTGGACGTATACCATAAAAAGACCACCGACCTGTTATACCAGGCTGAGCAACTGGGTAATTCCGGGACCTCCGCCGCCAACAACCCGCCTTTCTTCAATATTGCCGCTATGAAGAATGTGGGTGTTGACCTGAGTATCTTCCAGCGGGTGGACATTGGCGGTAAGGACGGCGTTAAACTGGATGGTACGCTGACCTTTACCACCTATAAGAATGAGATCACCAAACTCACGGAAACCGTCAGGTTCTTTGACGTGGACGTAGTGGATGAGGCCAACCGCATCGGGGGCCGATTTGTTCGTAATATGGTAGGTCAGCCGGTATCCGCTTTCTTCGGGTATAAAGTGATCGGCCTGTTCCAGAGTGATGATGATGTGAACAAATCGCCTACCCAGAACGGCGCCGCGCCCGGCAGGTTCAAATACCTGGATGCAGATGGCGATGGCCGTATCAATGAGGACGATCGCGTGATCTTCGGTAATCCGCATCCGGACTTCACCCTGGGTTTCAACCTCAATGCCAGCTATAAGAATTTTGATCTCGCCGTCTTCCTGTATGGCGCTTTTGGAAGAGAGGCTATCAATTATGTAAAATGGTGGACCGATTTCTATCCCTCTTTCCCCGGCGGCAAAAGCAAGGACGCGCTGTATAAGTCCTGGCTGCCGGACAGGACCAATACCAATGTACCCATTGCAGAAGATGCAGCCAGCTTCAGCAGCACGGCACAGGTCAATTCCTATTACCTGGAGAATGCTTCCTATGTGCGCATGAAGAACCTGGCGCTGGGCTACAGCATCCCCAAAAAGATCCTGGACAGGTTCAAAATTGATAACCTGCGTTTCTACGTCCAGGCCACCAATCTATTCACCATTACGGATTATACCGGCCTGGATCCCGAGATCATCGGGCCCGACCAGTCCTTTGGCGTGGACGCCGGTATCTATCCTACCGTGAAGAATTTTGTCCTGGGCCTTACACTTAATTTTTAACGTACAAATGCAGCATTATGCAACCACATAAACCAATTATAAAAGGCGGCTTACTGTTACTGGTAACCCTCCTGATAGGGCATTCCTGCAGCAAATCCTTCCTGGACAGGAGTGCGCCCGGCTCTCTGAACCAGGAGATCCTGGCTACTAAAAAAGGGATCGAAGCCCTGCTGGTAGGCGCCTACTCCCTGCTGGATGGCTTTCAGAACGTTCCTTTTATTGGCGATGCCTATAAAACGGCCGCCTCTAACTGGGTATACGGCAGTATTACCGGCGGTGATGCACACAAGGGTAGCGACCCTACCGATCAGCCCTCTATCACCCCTATTGAACTGTACAATGCCATTCCCACCAATGACTATTTCAATGTGAAGTGGAAAGTGGTGTATGAAGGGGTTACCCGCTCCAATATTGTGCTCAAACTGCTTCAGGAGGCAGAAGATGTCACCGATGCTGATATAAAACGCATATCGGGAGAAGCCCGGTTCCTGCGCGGTCACTACCACCTGGAAGCCCGTAAGCTCTGGGGCAATGTGCCCTACCTGAATGAGGAGATGACTGATTTTGTGCTGCCCAATCCCAAAGTGAATATTCCTAATGACAAGGATATCCTGCCGGATATTGAAGCAGATTTCCGCTACGCTTATGAAAACCTGCCTGCCTTGCAGACGGAGATCGGGCGTGCCAACAAATGGGCCGCCGGCGCTATGCTGGGCAAGACCCTGCTTTTTGAACATAAGTTCCCCGAAGCGCTCACGGTACTCAATGAAGTGGTTAACCAGGGAACAACCCCTCATGGCACGCGTTATGATCTGCTGCCACGTTTCCAGGATAATTTCAATGCAGATTTCAAGAACAGCCAGGAGTCTGTTTTTGCTGTACAGTTTTCCGTGAACGACGGATCAAGCGCCAATAATGGCAGTGTAGGGGAAGCCCTCAATTATCCCAATGGCGGTGTCTCCGGCTGCTGTGGTTTTTTCCAGCCTTCGCAGGACCTGGTGAACTCTTTTACCACCAATGCTACTACCGGTCTGCCGGACCCCGATAATTACAACAATACGGAAGTGTCCAACGACCTGGCGCTCACCTCCAGTGATGCCTTCACCCTGTATGGGGGTACACTGGATCCGCGGCTCGACTGGACCGTTGGTCGCAGGGGTGTTGCCTACCTGGACTGGGGACCGCATCCCGGCCAGAGCTGGGTCCGTAATAAAGAAGGCGGCCCCTATGCGCCCAAGAAAAGTGTATACTACCAGCGCCAGCAGGCTACCCTGGTAGATAAAGCCTTCTGGGGGCCGCTGGTATCCGCCAATAACTATACCCTCATGCGCTTTTCGGATGTATTGCTGATGCTGGCAGAAGCTGAAGTAGAGGCCGGCTCCCTGGAAAACGCAAGAGGCCTGGTGAACCGGGTGCGCAACAGGATCAAAAATCCCCAGTCCTGGGTCAGCAATAGCCTCAATGCAGCTTATTCCAGGGGTACTGTCAGCAGCCAGGCAGCTATGCTGGCCCTGTCTGCGGATGCAGTAAAACCCGGCGAATGGGTGCTCCGCTCTGATGAAAATGCTACCTATGTGCTGCTCAAAGGCGTGCCGGGTACCCTCAGTAACTGGAACAGGTATGAAGTGCCTAACTATTTTATTGATGAATACAAAACAGTCTGGGCTGATCAGGCAACGGCCCGTAAGCTGGTGCATTTTGAAAGAAAGCTGGAGCTGGCTATGGAAGGCCATCGCTTCTTTGACCTGGTACGCTGGGGTGAAGCCGCCGCCACGCTCAACAAATACATTGCCTATGAAAAGAAATGGATCCCTTATTTCGCCAATGCCAGTTTTACAGCCGGCAAAAGTGAAGTATTCCCTATTCCGCAGTCGCAGATAGACCTCAGCAATAAAGTGCTGATACAGAATCCGCAGTATTGACGGGAGGAACACATGTTATTCATTCGGGAAGCGGGTTTACCCGCTTCCTTTTTTTAGGGATAGACCTTGAGCTTGACTATGAAAAGTGGAAGCTTTTACGAATGTCATGCTATTATTTAGTGCACAAATATCTGTATGCACTTACTTCCATATATAACGTGGATATGTATTTGAAATAAATATCAAGAGATTTATCTGGAACGTGAGAGAAGCGTTTTGAGAGGCTGGTCCTGAGCCATTATTTTCTGCAGTTTTCGCTTTTGTTCCTGCAGCTTTATGAGGGCGTCAATAGCCTTTTTATTTGAAGGGGATATGACGATTTTTGATTTCATGCTTCAATAAATATAGATTTTTATTTGCATATTGCCAATATTCGATTGATGCAAACCCCTGAAATAACCATCTCCAGGCCTGTACCTTAATAAAAAAATAACTGAAAAAATCCTCTCTTCAGCGCCTGCCAATTAGCAAAGGTTGTAAGTTTGGAAGAACCGCCTATCCATTGGTGACCGATATTAACCACTACTATGACAGATTCAAGAAGAGATTTTTTGAAGAAGGCCGCCCTGCTTTCCGGCAGCGGCCTGCTGGGCAATGTACTACCCCCTTCCATTGCCCGTGCTATGGCTATTGATCCGGAGAAAGGCTCTACTTACCTGGATGCAGAACATATTGTGATCCTGATGCAGGAGAACAGGTCCTTTGACCATAGCTACGGCAGCCTCAAAGGCGTGCGTGGCTTCAATGATCCAAGGGCTATCCGGTTGCCCAACGGTAATCCGGTATGGGCGCAGCAGGATGAGAAGGGCGCAGCCTACCTGCCTTTCCGGTTAAACATGAGGGATACAAAGGCTACCTGGATGAGTTCCCTGCCGCATTCCTGGCCGGACCAGGTAGAGGCGCGTAACCAGGGTCGTTATGATCAGTGGCTGACAGCTAAAAGATCGGGCAACCCGGATTATGCGCAGCTGCCGCTCACCCTGGGCTTTTATAACCGGGACGATATTCCTTTTTATTACGCTTTTGCCGATGCCTTTACCGTGTGCGACCAGAGCTTCTGTTCCTCCCTGACCGGTACCACGCCCAACAGGTTATACCTCTGGTCGGGCACTATCCGGGAAAAACAGGAACCGGATTCCTATGCCAACGTCTTGAACCATCATGTGGACTATGGGCGGGAAGCCTCCTGGCCCACTTTCCCGGAACGGCTGGAGGACAATGGCATCTCCTGGAAGATCTACCAGAACGAGATCAGTCTGCCCGTAGGCCTTCCGGGCGAAGCGGAATCCTGGCTGGCTAACTTTACAGACAATCCGCTGGAGTGGATGAAGCAGTACAAGGTCCGTTTTTCCCCGGCGCACCAGCAATACCTGCAACAGCAGATAGCCGTATTACCAGCGGAGATCGCCGCTCTTGAAAAAGCGATGCAGTCCCTGACCAGCGGCAGCCCTGAATATACCAAAGCCGCTGAACAGCTCCGGGAAAAACGCCAGGCGCTGGAAACTGCCAGGAAGCATATAGACTTATATAGCAGGGAAAACTTTGATAAGCTGCCGGAAAGGGAAAAGAACCTGCACAGCAAAGCCTTTACTACCAATACCAGCGATCCCGACTATCATAACCTGGACAGCATTCCGCATACAGTTGATGGACAGGAAAAGAACATCCATGTGCCCAAGGGCGATATTTTTCACCAGTTCCGTTCCGATGTGAACGAAGGCAGATTGCCCACTGTATCCTGGCTGGTGGCGCCGGAGAAATTCTCGGATCATCCCAGTGCGCCCTGGTATGGCGCCTGGTATGTATCACAGGCGCTGGATATCCTGACCCATCATCCTGAGGTGTGGAAGAAAACGATCTTCATTCTCTGCTATGATGAGAACGATGGCTATTTTGACCATGTGCCGCCCTTTGTAGTGCCAACGCCTGGTGAAGCGGAAGCAGGGCTGGTGTCAAAAGGCATTGATACGGCAGTGGAATATGTTACCAGGGAGCAGGATGCCAGGGAAGGAGGCGATCGGGCGTTTAAGGATAGTCCTATCGGGCTGGGATACAGGGTGCCCCTGGTCGTAGCATCTCCCTGGAGCAGGGGTGGGGCCGTTTGTTCGCAGGTATGCGACCTGACCTCTATCCTGATGTTCCTGGAAAAGTTCCTAACCGCCAAAACGGGTAAGGAGATCCGGGAAACCAATATCAGCGCCTGGCGCAGGACCATCTGTGGCGACCTGACCGCGGTGTTCAAACCCTTTAATGGAGAACCTGTCCCGTTGCCGCAGGTGGTAGAAAGGAATGAGCTGATCAAAACCATTTACGATGCAAAGAATAAAATGCTGCCGGCAGGCTTCCGGGCGCTCAGTGAAACGGAGATCAGCAGCCTGAAGCAGGGTGCTGCTTTCTCGCCCCTGATGCCGGCGCAGGAAAGAGGGACCAGGCCTGCAAGGCCCATCCCTTACGAGTTGTATGCAGATATGCAGCTATTGCCGGAAGGACAGGAACTGGTCCTTACGCTGAAGGCGGGCAATGTCTTGTTTGGAAAGAACGCGGCAGGCGCTCCTTTCACGGTATATATGCTATCGGCTTACAAAGGCAAGGCGTTCAGCATCCGCAACTATGCAGTGGCGGCTGGCGATACGCTGAGAGATACCTGGTCTTTGGCCGGGTTCAGCGAAGGGCAGTATCATATTCATGTGCATGGTCCCAACGGTTTCTTCAGGGAGTTCAAAGGTGATGCGGGAAAGCCTGCATTGCAGGTAAGCTGCAGCTACGGGCTGGAGAAGGGAACCAGGAGCACAGGTAAGCTGGAACTGACCATCACTAACCATAGCGCTGCAGCTACGCAGCTGTTCTTAAAGGACAACGCCTACAAAAAGGCGCCGCGCACCATTAAGCTGGGGAAGAAGGGAACGCCGCAGGCCACAGCCAGCTTAAGCGTTGATCTGAGCGAAAGCAGTCACTGGTATGATCTCAGCCTGCTGCATGTTTCCGGCTGGCTGTACCGGTATGCGGGTCATGTGGAAACGGGGAAGGAGAGTGAAACGGATCCTTTTATGGGTGGGAAGGTATAATGATATAGGTTGATTCGCCCTGCGGTTTTGCTGTTCCTGAAGGCATCCAGCTACGCCATAGCTATTTAGAACTCTATACAGAAAACACAAAACCCGCCATACGGCGGGTTTTGCTATAACTATAACTGAGTTTGTAAAAGCGATTGGGTTATTCCACCGCGGTGGCGCCTTCTACCAGTACGGTCACCTTATTGTTCAGGACTTCCACAAAACCACCCTGGATATCATAGAAAGCAGTGTGGTTGCTTTTGTCCTTGATCACTTTGAGGCGACCGGCTTTCAGCGCACTCACCAGGGGCGCGTGCCTGTCCAGCACTTCAAACAGGCCGGAGATGCCCGGCAGTTGAACGCCGTATACATCGCCGCTGAAAAGTTTGCGCTCCGGTGTTAATATTTCAAGATTCATACGAGTAGTTGAGTTTGTGGATGATTATCCCTGGGCCTGAGCCAGCAGCTTCTTACCTTTTTCAATAGCGTCGTCGATAGTACCTACCAGGTTGAAAGCAGCTTCAGGGTACTCGTCCACTTCACCGTCCATGATCATATTGAAACCGCGGATGGTTTCTTCGATGGGTACCAGTACACCTTTCAGACCAGTGAACTGCTCGGCCACGTGGAAGGGCTGAGACAGGAAACGCTGTACCTTACGGGCACGGGATACGGTTTGTTTGTCTTCGTCGCTCAGTTCATCCAGACCGAGGATGGCGATGATATCCTGCAGCTCTTTATAGCGCTGGAGGATCAGCTTAACGCGGTCGGCAGTTTTATAGTGAGCCTCACCTACAATCAGCGGGGTCAGGATCCGGCTGGTAGAATCCAGCGGGTCAACCGCAGGGTAGATACCTAAGTCGGCAATCTTCCGGCTCAATACGGTAGTGGCGTCCAGGTGAGCGAAGGTGGTGGCAGGAGCGGGGTCGGTAAGGTCATCCGCAGGTACGTATACCGCCTGTACGGAGGTAATAGAACCGTTTTTGGTAGAAGTGATCCTTTCCTGCATCAGTCCCATTTCAGTGGCCAGGGTAGGCTGGTAACCTACGGCAGAAGGCATACGACCCAGCAGGGCGGATACTTCGGAACCGGCTTGTGTGAAACGGAAGATATTGTCAACGAAGAACAGGATATCACGTCCTTTACCCTGGCCGTCGCCATCACGATAGTATTCGGCGATGGTCAGACCGGAGAGGGCCACACGGGCACGGGCGCCGGGGGGCTCGTTCATCTGGCCGAACACGAAGGTGGCTTTGGAATCAGCCAGGTCTTTCATGTTCACTTTGCTCAGGTCCCAGCCGCCTTCTTCCATGCTGTGCTTGAATTCTTCACCATATTTCATGATACCTGCTTCGATCATTTCACGCATCAGGTCATTTCCTTCACGGGTGCGCTCACCTACACCGGCAAATACGGACAGACCGGAATAAGCTTTGGCGATGTTGTTGATCAGCTCCTGGATCAACACGGTTTTACCCACACCAGCGCCACCGAACAGACCGATCTTACCACCTTTTGCGTAGGGCTCAATCAGGTCAATTACTTTAATACCGGTAAACAGCACCTCTGTAGCAGTTGAGAGGTTTTCGAATGCCGGGGGTTTGGCGTGGATGGGGCGGCCACCTTGTTTGGGAACCGCAGGCAATCCGTCGATAGGGTCGCCGGTAACATTGAAAAGACGGCCTTTGATCGCTTCACCGGTAGGCATAGCGATAGCGGCGCCAGTATCCGTTACTTCCATACCCCTTACGAGGCCTTCAGTACCGTCCATGGCAATACAGCGTACGCTGTCCTCGCCAAGGTGCTGCTGGGCTTCCAGGATCAGCAATTCGCCGTTCTGTCTTTTCAGTTCCAATGCGTTATAGATTTCGGGGAGCTTGCCGTCGAACTGCACGTCTACAACCGCACCGATGATCTGTTTGATCTTACCAACGTTTGCCATAATTTATGTTTATGAGAGCTTTTAATTTGGCCGCAAAGGTAAGGGACGAAATGAAATTTACGAAACCCGGGGCCATAAATATGTTTCGGCCTTTTTGACCCCTTTTTCAGCCCTTTCCGCTCCTGCCCGGACAGGTGAAACCAAGGCGGGGCGGCGGCTGTCCGGCCAGGGGCCGCTTACCCCTCCTGCCCGGCCGGGCAATAAAATTGCAGCAGGCCAGGTATAAAATCTACACAATAATGACGATCCATGACATTGCCTCCCGCCTGGCAGCGTACTGCCGGCAGGGTGATTATGAAACCGCCCAAAAGGAGCTTTTTGCTGATAACGCCGTCAGTATAGAACCGGTGGCGCACCCTCCTTTTGATAAGGAAACCCATGGCCTTCAGGCAATTATGGAAAAAGGGCGGGTTTTTGAGGACATGATAGTGGAAAAACATTCCTTCCGGGTCTCTGAACCCCTCCTGGCAGAGTCCTCCTTCGCCTTCCTGCATGGCATGGACCTGACCATGAAAGACAGGGGACGGGTGGATATGGAAGAGCTGTGCGTGTATACGGTCAAAGATGGGAAGATCATATCCGAGCAATTTTTTATGTAAAGGAAAGCAGGAGAAAACCTCCGGGCGTTTTGCTCCGTATATCATTGCTGTAGTCAGTGCTTACCCGGTTTTTGAGGGGCTCCTGCAAAGGGGCCCTTCTTTTTTAGGCAGCGGTCCCATCTTCCTGCCGGGAAAATATTTCCCGGATGGGGTGGCTGTTTCCGGAAAGTAATTTGGGACGAACCAATCTATTTCCGCATCTCCTGATTGTGCCGGGGTAACCGGACCTGGCTTCGGCCGATAGGGAGGTTTTTGTTTTCTTTCAGGATCCTGTCAACGGGGATGGCAGCTGTTGTTGTCAGCTGAAGCGCAGCATAGTAAGTTTCAGCGCCTGCACCCGTCTCCCAACTTTTCTCAGTATATTGACCCCCTTTAAGCAACTTATTGTATACTAAACAGTGCCGATGCAACTGGTAGAAGTTACAGATGCAGCAACAGCAAAAGCATTCATTCTTGCCAACGTGGAGATCAACAAAATGGATCCTCACTATATCCGCCCCCTCGACAAGGATATCCGGCAGATCTTTGATCCCTGCAGGAACAAGACCTTCGCTCATGGTGAGGTGATCCGCTGGATCCTGGAGGATGCCCAGGGGCGCCTGATAGGCCGGATAGCTGCCTTCGTCAATACCCGGTATACCAATAAAGGAGATGATATGCCTGTGGGCGGCATCGGCTTTTTTGATTGTATCAACGACCAGCGTGCTGCCGATATACTTTTTGATGTGTCCAAACACTGGCTCATGCAGCGGGGCATGCATGCTATGGACGGTCCTGTCAATTTTGGAGAGCGGGATCGCTGGTGGGGGTTGCTGGTGCATGGTTTTGAAGAGCCGCTGTACTGCATGAACTTTAACCCACCCTATTACAGGGCCCTTTTTGAAGATTATGGCTTCCGCACTTTTTATAACCAACTTTGCTTTTCCCTGGAGATCCATAAACCTTTTCACAAGAAAATACTGAACCGCCATGCGGCTGTGGCCGCAGATCCTGCTTTTCAGTTTGTGCATGCCGACAAGAGACGGCTGGAAAAGTTTGCCCGGGATTTTGCCATTGTCTATAATAAGGCCTGGGCCGGCCATGAAGGGATGAAAGCAATGCCCGAGGAGCAGGCTATCCGGATGTTCCGGCAAATGAAACCGGTAATGGATGAGCAGATCGTCTGGTTCGTTTACCACCATAAAGATCCGGTAGCCATCTTCATCAATCTCCCTGATCTGAACCAGTGGTTCAAATACCTGGATGGCCGCTTCAGCCTCTGGGATAAGCTCAGGTTCATGCGCATCAAAAAGACCAGGACCAATACCAAAATGGTAGGGCTGGTCTTTGGCATTGTACCCGAATACCAGGGAAAAGGAGTAGACGGTTATATGATTGTGGAAGCTTCCAAAGTATTGCAGCAGCTGGCTTATACCCAGTATGAAATGCAGTGGATAGGAGATTTCAATCCTAAAATGATCAATCTGGCCCGCCGCTTCGGAGAAACTCTCAACAGCCGCACCCTGACCACCTATCGATACCTCTTTGATCCGCTCAAAGAATTTAACGGCCATCCCCTGGTAGGGTAAGTCAGCAAAAAATTATGGTGATCCTCAAGCTTACAGGCATGTGAGATTATGCCTGCGGGAGCCTGTGTTGCCTGCCCTGTTGCCAGGCGAAGTAAAACTTTTGCGCTGTGCTGAAAATGTTGGCTGTGGCTGGTTTAGCGGCTGCCGGAGACTTGCGCAAGCCGCAAGCTGTAAGTATACCTGCAACAGTTGGTGGCCTTCGCCCGTAGTGTTGCAGCTACAAAGATTGCTCGTCAGCCTCCATAGGTTCGTCCCCAGACAAAAAACTGCCCAAACCCCGGTGTGTCCGAAAAAATTGCTGCAATCCCTGGTTCGTCCCCAAACAAAAAACTACACAAACCCCGGCGCGTCCCGAAAAAACTTTTGCATCCCATAGGTTCGTCCCCAGACAAAAAGCTGTACAAAAAAGAGAGCCCATCGCTTTTCAGGGATGGGCTCGTGGCCTTTTATAGGATGGTGGACTTTTTTTAGTGTTTCAGGAATTTGGATGTGAATCTTGTTTTATTGTCGATGACCACTTCCAGGTGATAAACACCAGGTTTCAGGTCGTTCACAGTAATGGTCTGCACCTGGGTAGACTGGCTCTTCAGGAAGCCTGTTTTGCGCAGCAGTCTGCCGGTAGCGTCATAGACAGAGATAATGCTGTTGCCATTGTCTTTGCTGACAGTCTTAATATTCAGCACGTCCTTCACCGGGTTGGGGTAGAGGGACAGCTGTTCATTAACAGTGGCTTCCACGCTGATCATTTCCAGCGGAGCGGTGGCAGCCAGGGTCTGCATACCGGTGGCAGCAGCTGCTGTAGTGGTGGTCTTCACAGCAGATACAACTACCAGGATGGTATCAGCGCTGGGTGTCCAGGAGTTGTTCCAGACCATCAGCTCAAAGGCGTACATACCTTCTACCAGGTTGGTCAGGGCGCTGATAGCAGCGGTGGGACTGGCAATAGTGTACTTAGCGGGGCCAGCCAGGTATTTCCATTGGTAAGCCTTGATGGAACCTGCCGGATCAACGGAAGCCGAACCATTCAGCGAAGCGCTGTTGGTAGGCAGCGTGATGGCAATATCCGGGCCTGCATTGGCGATGGTGGCTGGTTTGGTAGTGCCGGAGCCCACAGCAATGGACACGGTATCATAGGAAGCGATATTGCTGTTATCATACACGGTCAGGCGGAAAGTAGTGATACCCTGTGCCAGGCCGGAAACGGTTGTTTTGGCCGAACGGGGGCTGGCAATATTCACTGACCAGGCGCCGCTGATCTTGGTCCACTCATAGCTTTTCACAGCGCCTTTGGGATCTGTAGAAGCAGAGCCGTCCAGGGTAGTGCTGTTTACGGGGAGTTTCAGCAACTGATCAGCGCCGGCGTTGGCTACTTTACCGGTAGTGGTGCCGCCTGTGCCGCCATTGTTGCTGCCTGCCGCCAGGACAGTTACTTTGATAGTATCTGCGCGGGGATCCCAGGTATCGCCCCAGGCCATCAGCTCAAAGCTGTACACACCCGCTACCAGGTTGGTAAGGGCGGTAGTGGCTACGGCTGCATTGGCAATAGTATAGGTGGTGGGGCCGCTGATCCATCTCCATTTCCAGGCCTTTACGGGACCATCGGGATCATAGGTGTCAGCGCCGTTCAGGGTGGTGCTGTTGCTGGGCAGGGTCAGGGTGATATCAGCGCCTGCCTTTACAATCACATGCTGGTTGCCGGTGGTGGGGGCTGCTGCTTTCACGGTCACTTTCACAGTGTCTGCAACAGGGGTATAGGTATCACCCCAGACCATCAGTTCAAAGCTGTAAGTGCCTTCCACCAGGTTGGTGAGGGCGGTGGTCACAGCGGTGCTGTTGGCAATGGTATGCTGAGTGGGGCCGCTGATCCATCTCCAGCGGTAAGCCTGGATGGGACCGTCAGGGTCAGTGGAAGCGGAACCGTTCAGCGTAGTGCTGTTGGTGGGCAGCGTGATGGTGATATCCGCGCCTGCATTGGGAATAGCGGGCCTGTCTACCACGGTGGCGCCTTTGTTCACGATCACCTGGATGGTATCGGAATAGGGCGTCCAGCTGTTATCCCAGATAGTCAGGCGGAACTTGTAGGTACCTTCTACCAGGCCGGTAACGGTGGTGATCACGGCATTGATAGAAGTGATGGCGCCGGCGGTGGGTCCGCTGATCTTGGCCCATTCGTACTTTTTGATCTCGCCCCTGGTATCGGTGGAACCGGAACCGTTGAGGGAGATGCTATTGGTGGGCAGGGTGATGCTTTGATCGCTACCTGCGGAGACTTTGGATGCCAGGGGATTGTCGGCCGTTGTTTTGACCGTGATGGTCACATCATCAGTACCGGTAGCGTTGACATTGTCTTTCACGGTGAGGCGGAAAACATAAGTGCCTGCTATCAGTCCGGTAACGGTGGTGGATACAGCGCTGGCGCTGGTGATAGCGCCGCCTGTGGGGCCACTCACTTTAGTCCAGGCGTAGGAGGCGATGCTGCCGTCGGAATCCCTGGAGCCGGAGCCGTTGAGTGTAGCGGTATTGGCGGGTAAGGTGATGGTCTGGTCTGCACCGGCATTGGCTACGGGGGCTACGTTGGCGCCACCGCTGTTGACAGTGATGGTCACGCTGGCCTCGGTCCAGTCGGCACGGTCGTCCACCACTTTCACATTGTAAACATAAGTGCCGGCTGTGCTCAGGCCGGTAACGGTGGTCTTACCATCGGTGGATACCGGGGTGGTAATGGCGCCGGCGTTGGGGCCGGAAACCTTGGACCATATATAGCGAACGATCTTGCCATCGGCGTCGGAAGAGCTGCCGGCATTGAGGGTAACGCTGCCGGTGCCTGTGAGGATGGTCTGGGCGCCGCCGGGATTGGCGGTGGGTCGTTTGTTAACGGGTTTTGATTTGTCCTGGCCGAGAAACCACTCATAGAGGTTGGGGTTCTGCCAGGTGTAACCCTGATCATAAACCCGGCCCCAGATATAATGGAGACCGTCAGGCCATAAGGTCATGTAAGGCTGTACAGCCGGGTTGGAAGCTTTGATCTTGTCAACATGCGCTACTGTACAGGTGTAAGGAACATCCGTGTCATCTTTGGCGTGAAAAGCCCATGTAGGCAGGTTGGCATTGGCAATATTGGCAAAGTTGGAGCCGCTGCTGCAGGCGCCGCAGGAAATGCCAATAGCGGCAAATTTCTGGGCGTTGGCCAGCGAGGAGCCAACATACTGCCAGGTACCGCCGCCGCCCATGCTGAGGCCGGTGAGGTAGATCCTGTTGGGATCCACACGCAGGTTCTTGATGGCGTAGTTGTAGATCTCGTCTACCATCCAGTTCTGCCACCAGCCATATTTGGAGGGGCACTGCGGGGAGAGAACAATGAAGGATTCTTTTTTACCATTCCAGGTGAAGTCCATGTTGCCGCCGTCGGCAAGGATCCTTGGAGGGGTGCCGCCTACCGTGGCGATCCGGGCCAGTTCGGTAGTGCCGTTTCCTTTTTCACCACCGCCATGAAGGAAGATGATGAGCGGATACTTGGTTGATGTGTTGCTGTTGTAATCTGTGGGTGTGTACTTGTAGAACCCAAGATAATCACCATTAGCGGCGGTGAGGCCGGTTGCTACTTGTTGCGCAGCCGCTGTAACGGTCATCAGAACGCCTAATAAGCCCATTAAGAAGTTTCTCATAGAGATCAATCAAATTTTCAAATTCCGGTTGAGAAATAGGATTTAAGTATGATCGCTTTTGAAGCGATCACAGGAATGATGATGGATAATTCACCATTCAATCAACGATGAAATGTTCAACTTGATAAGGAAAATGGTAGACCGGAAGCTAAAACGGTTGCGCTCGATCACAAGTGCGTGAACAAATGGATGGATAGCGGCACTGAATTATTGGACTGCCGGGGCTTAAATAGGGAAAGAATTTTCGGACGTGAAAAAGGCGCAATTACTATACCAATCTTGTTAAAATGACGTGCTATTTTTTTAATATCCTGCATTCAGAAAGATCATTATGTAAATAACCTTTCTGAATGCAAGAAGATTAGACCTTTATGCGACGTAGTTTTTTCAGTAACTGAAAACGCTTTCCTGTAAAGGGTTTCAGCGAATAAGGTTTTTTATGCGTAGCGGCGCTGCGTGCCTTCCGCTATTGTTTGACAAATCTGGTCAGGAGGCGCTTCCTGTCTCCGATCCTTACCTCCACGGTGTACACACCCGGCCTTAAGCCAGCCACCGGTACCGTCAGAACAGCTACCGATTGCGCCTTGAGGCCCGATTGCACCCGCACCAGTCTGCCCTCCATATCAAAGATCGTGATCCTGGCCTGGCCCGCACTGTCACTCATGCACAGCAGGTTCAGCGTACCCTGGCGAACAGGGTTGGGATAGGCTCTGATACGCTCCTCGTAACGGAAATTGTTGACCACCGAGACCTTCACGCTGTCTTTGGCTGTAGCCCCTTTATTATCCGTTACACTGAGCTCGAAAATGTATTCCCCGACAATCAACTCTCCCACAGCAGTAGTTACACTTCCGGGGCTTTCCAGGAAGAAGCTGGCAGGGCCCTGCACCTTCTTCCAGGTTACCTGCGTAATGACGCCATCCGGGTCGTAAGAGTTGGCTCCGCTCAGAAAAACTGTGCTGGCGGGGACAGCTATTCCCGTGTCTTTTCCCGCATTGGCCACGGGTTTCAGGTTGGGGGTGGGTAAAACCGTCACCTTCACACGGGCGCTGGCCGTAGCGCCTTTATTGTCGGCAATGGTCAGCTCAAACACATACTCGCCTGCCTGTACGCCCAGTACAGAAGCCTCAGCCTTAGTGGCGTTGCTGATATTGATGGTGCCCGGTCCGCTGATCTTTTTCCAGGACCAGCTGCTGATGCTGCCATCCGGGTCTGAAGAGCCTGTGCCGTTGAGCCGGATAACGGGGTTAGGCAGGTAAACGCTGAAATCGTTGCCGGCGCTGGCCACCGGCGCTTTGTTGGGTTCCGGCAGCACGGTCACCCTGATGGTGTCATAGCTGCTGGCCTTGCTATTATCGGTCACCTGCAGCTTAAAGGCATAGGTGCCTTCCACCAGGTTACTGAGGGTGGTGCTGACTGCAGCCGGATTGCTGAGCTTGTATTGGGTGGGGCCGCTGACCCAGCTCCAGGCATAGGCGGTGATAGTCCCGTCCGGATCGCTGGAGAGGCTGCCATTGAGTGTCACCTGGTTCTGCGGCAGCGTGGTTACTATATCCTTCCCGGCGCTGGCCACGGGCGCCTGGTTGGGCGGCGGGATCAGGGGCAATACTTTGACCTGCACGGTGTCTGCGGCGGTAAGGCCGCCATCATCCTTAACTTCCAGTCGGAACTGGTAGGTGCCAACTTCCAGGCTGAGCACCAGGGTGCTGGCCTGATTGGGTAAGGCAAGGCTAAAGGCCGCCGGGCCGCTTATACGGCTCCATGTATAGGAAACGATCTTTCCATCGGGATCATAGGAACGGGTGCCGTTCAGCATAGTGGCCACAATGGGGAAAGTGAGTTCAATATTATCACCGGCATCGGCTACCGGGGTCTTATTGGTGACAGGCATAGGCTTCACGGTCACCTGCAAGGTGTCCGCGGCGGTAAGCCCGCCATTGTCGGTGACCACCAACTTGAAACGATAGGTGCCTTCCGCCAGGCCGGTCACCGTAGTGCTGACAGTAGCAGGGCTGCTGATCTTATAGCCGGCCGGTCCGCTGATGTAGCTCCAGGCGTAGCTGGCGATGCTGCCATCAGGATCTGTGGAAGCGCTGCCGCTGAGGGTAACGCTGCTGGTTGGCAGGGTGATGGTGAGGTCTTTACCGGCATTGGCCGTGGGGGCCTCATTGGGCTTGGGTTTTACGGTCACCTGCACAGTATCTGCGGCGGTGAGGCCACCATTGTCAGTGACTACCAGTTTGAAACGATAGGTGCCCTCGGCCAGTCCGGTCACCGTAGTGCTGACAGTAGCAGGGCTGCTGATCTTGTAGCCGGCCGGTCCGCTGATGTAGCTCCAGGTGTAGCTGGCGATGCTGCCATCAGGATCTGTGGAAGCGCTGCCGCTGAGGGTAACGCTGCTGGTTGGCAGGGTGATGGTGAGGTCTTTACCGGCATTGGCCGTGGGAGCCTCATTGGGTTTGGGTTTTACGGTCACCTGCACAGTGTCCGTGGCGGTGAGCCCGCCATTGTCGGTGACCAGCAGCTTGAAACGATAAGTCCCTTCCGCCAGTCCGGTAACGGTAGTGCTGACAGTAGCAGGGCTGCTGATCTTATAGCCGGCCGGTCCGCTGATGTAGCTCCAGGCGTAGCTGGCGATGCTGCCATCAGGATCTGTGGAAGCGCTGCCGCTGAGGGTAACGCTGCTGGTTGGCAGGGTGATGGTGAGGTCTTTACCGGCATTGGCCGTGGGGGCCTCATTGGGCTTGGGTTTTACAGTCACCTGCACGGTATCTGCGGCGGTAAGCCCGCCATTGTCGGTGACCACCAGTTTGAAACGATAGGTGCCCTCGGCCAGTCCGGTCACCGTAGTGCTGACGGTGGCCGGACTATTGATCTTGTAGCCTGCCGGGCCGCTGATATAGCTCCAGGCATAGCTGGCAATGCTGCCATCGGGATCTGTGGAAGCGCTGCCGCTGAGGGTTACATTGCTGGTTGGCAGGGTGATAATAAGGTCTTTGCCCGCATTGGCGGTAGGGGCTTTATTGGCGGGGGGCGGTGCAGGATTGACCACTACCCGTACGGTATCGGTATTTGTAAGGCCTTCACTGTCTGTTACGGTGAGGACAAAACTATAACTGCCTTCTTCCAGCCCGCTGATCTTTGTAGTAGCGGATTTGGCGCTGGCGATCACCACATTGCCACCGGCAGTTTTCTTCCAGGCATAACTGCTGAGCTTGTTCTCCGGATCACTGGAAGCGCTGCCGTCCAGGGTGGTCTCACTGGTGGGCAGGGTGATGCTGATGTCTTTACCGGCCTGGGCTACAGGTGGCTGGTTCACCGGGGCCGTAGCTGCTTTGACGGTAATTTTCACGGTGTCATTGGCAGAGTCATAGAGATCGTCCCAGACGCGAACCTTGAATTCATATACTCCTTCTTTGAGGTCCTTCACCACGGTAGACATGGCGGAGGGACTGACAATGGTATAGGTGGAGGGGCCGCTGACCCAACTCCATTCAAAAGCTTTGAGGGAACCGTCAGGGTCTTTGGAACCACTGGCGTCCAGGGTCACGGAACTGGTGGGCAGGGTGATGGTCTGATCAGCGCCTGCATTCACCACCGGATATATGTTATATACTTTAACGGTCACCACTACATCATCGGAGGCGGTATTGCCGTAGGTATCGGTCACGGTCAGGCGGAAGGTATACACGCCGGTGCTGAGCCCGCTGAGCTCAGGTTTGGCCACGCTGGTGCTGCTGAATTTGGCGGATACGGGGCCGTTGAGCTGGGTCCAGGCGTATTTGGCAATGGAGCTCTTGGTGTCAGGATGGTAAGAGGCGCTGCCGTCCAGGGTGGCGGTGGTGGCCGGTGTATAGACCAGAATATCAGCGCCGGCATTGGCAATAGGTTTGGTAGCGCCGGGCGTGCCTGCATTCACTGTTACGGTGACGGTCTTGGTGACCCAGTCGGCCCGGTCGTCCACCACTTTCACTTCATAGGTATAGGTGCCGGTGGTGGTCAGGCCGGTGATGGTGGTCCTGCCGTCGGTAGAAACTGGCGTAGTGATGGTGCCGGCGCTGGGGCCGCTGAGCTTACTGAACACGTACCGGACAATCTTGCCGTCGGCATCGGTAGAGGCCGAGGCGTCCAGGGTGGCGGTGCCGGGCGTAGTGGTGATGGTCACATCGGAAGCAACGGCTACCGGTCTTTTGTTGACGGCCTTGCCGCGGTTCTGTCCCAGGAACCATTCATAGAGATTGGGGTTCTGCCAGGAATAGCCCGGATCATAGACCCGGCCCCAGATGCCATGGCCACCGGTGGGCCAGATGGTCATATAAGGCTGTACGGCGGGATTACAGGCTTTTATCTTATCAATCTGGGCTTCGGTGCAGGTAACGGGAATGGGGCCGTCATCCTTGGCGTGGAAGGCCCAGATGGGCAGGTTGGCTTTGGCAAAATTACACCAGTCAATATCGGAGCAGGCGCCGCAGGATACGCCGAGGGCGGCAAATTGTTTGGCATTGGCCAGGGTCCTGCCGGCATATTGCCAGGTGCCGCCGCCGCCCATGCTGAGGCCGGTGAGGAAGATACGGTCCGGATCCACTTTCAGGTTCTTCAGGGCGTATTCCAGGATCTCGGTCACCTGCCAGTCCTGCCACCAGGAGTATTTATTATTACACTGGGGAGAAAGGACGATAAAGGATTCAGTCTTCCCGTTCCAGTCAAAGGTCATGTTATGCCCGTCCTTGATGAGCCGGGGAGGTGTGCCGCCCACGCTGGCAACTTTGGCCAGATCGGTGGTGCCATTGCCCGTTTCGCCCCCGCCATGCAGGAAGATGATGAGTGGGTATTTGGTAGAGGAAGTAGCATAACCGGCTGGCTTATACTCATAAAAGCCATAATACTCACCATTTTTGGCGGTAATGCCGGTTGCAATCTGTTGGGAATAACCTGAAGAAAAAACAGCGAGGAAGAGTAGGAGCAACAGGAAAAGTTGCCTACAGTAATAGGTAGAGTTTTTCATTAGGTTGATTTTTCGGATTGAGATATTGGATATAATACGCACCGGGCGTATAGGAACATATACAAATACCTTACCAAGTAACGCTTAAATTGGCCCGTCAGATACATCTGCCTGTTGATTTTTTCATTTTTGATTTTAATCAATAAAATGGTCCCAAAGGCAGGCAAGCTGAGGGTTAGTAAGCGGTAATTACACCACAAAATAAAGACCAAATGAGGAGCGAAAGCACAAACCTGACGAAAATCAACTCGTAGGAGGGACACAATGAGGCCTCCCGAAAGGCGCATGAGGACTGGTTTTCAGCGCTTTTCGGTTACTGAAGGGGGCAAGTTGTCTTAAATCAAATTATTTGGAACCGTCCTGTGTAAAGGCTTTTGGCGTGTGCAGGAACTCTTTCCGGGATACGTTCATACGGAAAAGAGCGCGTACCACGGACCAGATCAGGAGGGGTATCCGGAGGATGGCCCGCAGGGTTTGCAGGTTGTAGAATTTCCCGGGGATGGCAATCACAAAGGTCAGGAAGTAGAGCAGGGTGAGGCCAAACCACCAGGCGTAGGGTGGGTAAAGAATGGAGATACCGGTAAAATATTCAATGGCGAAGAGGGCGGCAATGAGGCCGTAGCTGAGCAGGAACAGCAGGCGGGGCGGGGCCAGGTTGGCGAACAGCTTGTTCCAGTAGTCTTTTGTTTTGGGGAGATGGCCTTGTTTTTTGTCGAAGAACAGGCGCAGGTGGATGATCTGGGATTCCATCCAGCGGGTGCGCTGCCTTTCAAACACGGCCTGGCTGGACACTTTCTCGTCCAGCACGTAGGCGTCATCAATGAATTCGATGCAGATATCCGCCTTCATGGTCTCAAAGTCCACTTCCCGGTCGCAGGCAGGATTGCCCAGGATACCGGGTTTATTATAGATATCCTTCAGCTTTTTGAATTCAAAGGCCATACCGGAGCCGATGGTATTGGAAGAAAAGCCCAGGGCGCGCTGGCCGCGGCGGAAGATATGGTTGTTGATCTCCTCGCTGAGCCCGTCCAGGACGGCCACGGGGGTATTGGCGTTCTTGGCGATGCGATGGCACTGTACGGCGCGGAAGCCTTTCTGGAAGGCGGCATTTACCTTTTCCAGGCAGCCGGGCAGCATGATATTGTCTGCGTCAATGATGATGGCCACATCGTACTCGTTCTCTGGAATATAGTTCAGGAGCTGGTTCAGGGAGCGGGCTTTGGAGCTGAGCTCAAACCGGACCTCCAGTACATTGGCAGGGATGGCGCGGAGCTGGGCGATGGTGGCCGGCTGGAGTTTGTCGGCCGCCACAAATACGGTGAACTTATCCCTGGGATAGTCATGCTGCAGGGCCTGCTGCACGGTATTAATAATAATATGGTCCTCCTTATAGGTAGGGATCAGGACGGCAATCCTTTTCTTGGCCGCTACGGGCTGGTAGTTGGGGGCGCGGTAGAATTTCCCGGCCACCGAGGTAATGAAGAAATAGAGGGTATTGATCGCCAGGTAGGCGAACAGGATGCCGAACAATATATGGAGGACCAGGGTAAGCATGTATTATAAATATAGTTGAATAATCGGTTGGGGCCCTCAGGTCCTGGAATAGCTGGAGGAAAACAGGTTCCAGGTGGTGCCTTTGATAAAGTTTTTCAGGTGATCAAATTGTTTATTGACCAGGTAGCCTACTATATTTTTCGGCATGGTAAGGAACAGGAAAAAGCCGGTGAAGACCAGCTGCTGGAAAAAATTGGCGTTGCGGCGGATATACAGGATCCGGTTGCGCGTATGGTAGTAGGTCTTCATGGGATTGGCCTTACCCACGCTGACAGATTCCTTATGGTAGATCACGGCATCAGCGGTATACCAGATGGTATAACCGGCTTTGCGGATCCTGGCCGACCAGTCCCATTCCTCATAATAAAGAAAGAATCTTTCGGGGAACATCCCTACTTTCTCCACCACTTCTTTTTTCACCAGCATAGCGCAGCCATGGGCGCCAAAAGTGGGGCCGGATACATTGTGCTGGCCATTGTCCACTTCCAGTGTGCCAATGCTGGTGGTCCTGCCGGTAAAATGGTTCATGGGATTGAATCCCGCGTATTGTATAACGTTAGGCTGGTCAAAATACATGATCTTCGGACAGGTGACACCGATATCCTCCCGCTCGCGGAAAGGCTGCAGCAGTCGGTTAAGCAGGTTGTCCGTGACCTCTGTATCATTGTTTACAATGAAGAAATAATCGCCAATAGCCTGGCGCATGCCCCAGTTGTTGCCGCCGGCAAAGCCGAGGTTCTCTTTTCTGAGCAGGATACGTGTGTTGGGATAATTGCCTGCCAGGATCTGGCGGGTGGGGTCCACTTTGGAGTCCATATCACAGACCAGGATCTCGTAATTGCGGTAGCGGAGTTTCCTGGTGGATTCCAGGAAGGCGCAGGTAACGTCGGTCTGGTTATAATTGAGTGTAATGATGGATATAAAAGGCTCCTGCCCCTGTTCCATGGCGCTTTCTTTTTGTGAATGTATTAGAGGTGTAACGTGGGCCCTTTGGCCTGCACGTCATTAAGCCTTTGTTGACTGGATCAGTGCGGAAGGGGTATTGGCCATGATCCACAGATCATACATGAAGCTGTAACGATCGGCGTAATCGATATCCAGGTTCAGCCTTTCTTCCACGGACATTTCTTTCTTACCCCTTTTCTTCACCTGCCAGAGACCGGTGATGCCGGCGGGCGCCATGAAACGTTTGGCCCACTCGTCGGTAGTAAGGGAGGCGGCTTCGTACAGCGGCAGCGGCCTGTTTCCTACCAGCGACATATCGCCCAGCAGTACATTGAGCAGCTGGGGCAGTTCGTCCAGGCTGGTCTTGCGCAGGAAATTACCTACACGGGTAATACGGGGGTCATTGTCCACTTTGAAGAAAACGGGACCGGTGTTATTGGTATTGTATTGGTTCAGGTGGGACATCTCCTTTACTTTCTGGTCGGCTCCTACAAACATGGTCCTGAACTTATAGAAGTTGAAGATCCTGTAACCCCGGCCTGCCCGTTTGGCGATATAGAAGAGGGAACCCCTGGACTCCAGCCGGATAGCGGCCATGACCAGGATCATAACCGGGCTCAGGGCCAGCAGCAGGGAACTGGAAACCACCACATCAAAGCTGCGTTTGGCAACGGCGGTGAACAAAGAAGGCTCTTTGAAAGAGGTTTCAATCCCGAAGCCGGCAGTTTCATGAACTACGGCATGTTTAATCCTTTTCAGGAAGCTGATCTTGCGGGTGAGGGTGGAGCGGTTGTGATCGCCCAGCACCATCATATCATCAATGAAACGGAGATTCTTTAAACCATGGAGGGCTTCCGGCTGCATGCCGGAAACTTCGGCAACCAGGGGAACGGCAGCCAGTGCTTTATGGCTGATCATGAACTGGTGCAGCTCGCGGAGGGATTCAGGCCCGCCGGCTGCTTCCATGATGATCAGGTCCGGCATGCTGTTCCTGGAGCTGGCCAGGCGCTTCAGCATGTTGATGGCATTGCTGACGGTCTCAGCAGCGTATCCGCTTTCAAAAGCGGTGATCAGGCGGTCAATATTGGCCGCCTTCTTACCAATATAAAAGAATTCCAGTCTGCGCGTGCCTGCAGTGTCAGGGGCGGGAGCAGTATGGGAAGTAATGGTAAAATGCTTGTATGTCCTTCTTGTTGCCTTTTCTGCGGTTGAATATGTCAGTTCCATAAAGTAAGGTTGAAAGGTTAATTGGTTTACTTTCTACGGATCAGTGCTAACTGGCGTGTGCAACAGGCGCTGCGGCCAGCTGGCTGTTATTCAGCACACGGCTCACAGATGCCATCAGGTCCACCGGGTTGAACGGCTTCGTGAAATGATCTGCTACACCAAATTCCAGGCACTGAGCGGCTACTTGCTCTTTTTCCAGAGACGATAAAACCACCAGCGGGATATCCCTATAGATACCACTGGAAGAAAGTTGTTCAATTAATTCCCAATCCTGCATATCCGGTAGCTGGGGGTCTACAATGATGAGGTCGGGCAGGTTTCTTTTAGACAGCCAATACATAGCTGAACAGCCATCGGGCGCTGTTACCACCTGATAGTCTTTGCCGAGTACAGTTTGCAACAAAAAACGTATTGCCTTACTGTCGTCAATTGCGAGTACAAGTTTTTTCATTTCAACAGAAATTTAATCTTTGAGATAATCGCAATTTTTCACGAGGCATGCTTTTGGACAATAAATGACGGCTCACAGAGGTATTGGGCACAATATCTGGTATGGCGAAGCCTTACGTTATTAGTATGGGCTTTACAGGATGGTAAGTGGATTGTAACTGATAATTAAATCAGCGTAAAAGGGGAATTTCAATGGATTCGTGGTGACTGAGTATAAGCTGTGTTCATTTGGCAATTTGACTTGCTCTCCAAAGGATAATGAACCGGGGGGTGGTTACTATTCCGCTGGTAAAAGTAATAACAAATCTCAATAATCCAAACACCGGCTTTTATTATATTTTCTTCACATGGCAAAAATCCGGGTTATTCTTTATACTGAAAATACCCGAATGGTGGTATTTCTATGACAATTCAAGACTGTTTTGCCCTGAAAAATGCTGCACCAAAATTACCCAATTCCCTGCCTGTACCCGGTAAATTAAACTGCTGTTCCGGTAACGCTTTCTGCGTTTTCAGCAGCAGGAACGGTCAGGCGCTTCCCGATATGAGGGGAAATGATCATGTGTTTGCGGTCATATTTAACCCATTGTGCTCCGGGCGGCTTTTTCCCAGAGTACGGTCTGTTTGTTCCGGATAAAACGGCTGAACCCCATGAATACAGAGAGGTTCATGAAGAGGAAATAAAAGGGGATATAGACCGCCTTGAGCCGGATATTGCGGCTGGCGTAGATCCAGCCGGTAATGGCCAGCACATAGAACACTACCTGGAAGCCCAGCACTATTTCATAGAAAAGGGCCGGCTGCCAGATCACCAGGGCAATATTGCTCAGCAAAAGCGTGATCAGCGCTACGGGACAGAGGGTCCAGCGCAGGATCCGGTGGGAGATGAACTGGAAGGAAACCACCGGGTAGCGGAACACATTGAACAGCTCTTTCAGCAGGATCATAGCCTGGAATGCGCCTGCACAGATGCGCACTTTACGCTTCATCTCTTCTTTGATGGAAGCAGAGGCGGCTTCGGCCGCATAGGCATTGGGCTCGTAGCGTACCACGTACCCGTTGACACATAATTTGAGGGATTGTACAAAGTCTTCTATGATGGTGCCTTCAGGTGCTTTTTCAAACAGCGCTTTGCGTACGGAGAACAGCTCGCCGGCCGCGCCCACAGCGGTATACAGGTCGGAGTCCAGCTTTTTCAGGAATGACTCATATTTCCAATACAGTCCTTCGCCGGCCGCCGCTGCAGCATCCGCTTCTTTCTGCCAGATCCTTTTCTCCCCGGCCACGCCGCCAACCTTGGGATCGGCATAATGTTGCACAATATTCGTAATACACTCCCTGTTCAGCAGGGTATTGGCGTCACAGAAGATCACCAGGGGGGACTGCACCTGCTGGATGGCCCGGTTCATAGCGGCCACCTTACCCCGGCGTTCCGGCTGGTGCAGCAGTTTGATACGGGGGTAGCGGGCAATGATCTCCGCCGTGCGGTCTGATGAACCGTCTGTGATGAAGATCAGTTCCAGCCTGCTTTCCGGGTAATCCAGCTCCAGCGTATTGGTGATCTTCTGCTCAATGAAATCTTCTTCATTGTAAGCAGCCACTACCAGTGCCACAGCAGGATAAGGATCCGCCGCAGCCGCTGTGGGAGCTGGTTTTTTAAACCATTTTTTGATACGAACCAAAAACCACAGCAGGATGCCATAGCCGAGGTAGCTGTAAAAGATAATGAACAGACTTATCCAAAAAATGACTTGTAGTGTGTAACTCATACGTGATTGTGGTAAAGGCTTAGGCAGGCAAACGGTTGGCAAAAAAAGCAATTATTTTCAGAATCAGGGAACCTTTTGGCAAAAATACCCGTAAGTGGTTATTGTCGGAATAATCCCCTTTAAATAATTTCGCACTTTCGAAATTTATATTACTTTTGGGTTTACTACGATTAGAGCCCCGTTCCAACTATCCCTCGGATGACCTGCTTACTGATTAGTTTCTACCTCATTATTCTGCTGAAAACCACGCGCATCAACGCACCAATATACCTTCCTGACTTGTAACCCAAGTATCCGGTTCGTATCCTCATGGCTAAAACCGCCAAAAAAATCGCTTTACCCAATAGTTGTTTGTTATATCAATAAACGCTTTAATAGCACAATATGAAGAAAACATTACTTCTAACCACAATTGGTGTGTTCTTTTGCTTTGCATTCCTGCAGGCGCAGAACGTATTCAATCCCAACGATGCCCTGGTACGGTATGATGCCAATGCCACACTGGGAACATCTACCAAGCCCAACCCTGACATACTGGGCCTGCAGAAATGGGTCAGCGTTGCTGCCCAGGGCGTAAGCACCGGCAGCGGTTCTTACGATGTCACTTCCTATAAAGCGTACTTCATTAATATCAACGGAGCCAAGATGGCCTTCCGCCTGAAGTTCCCGAAAAGCTGGGCCAATCCGGACTCTGCCAGCAAGAAATACACCATCATGACCTTCTTTCACGGCGCCGGTGAACCGGGCTGCCCCTCTAACGGTGGTGTATACAATAACGAACGCCAGATGGTGTATGGCGCCAAGCTGTTCCGCGACCGCGTAGACAACGGCCAGTTCGATGGCTTCCTGTTCTACCCCCAGGTGGCGGTGGCCAGCGGCTGTTCCAGCGACTGGGGCGCTGCACCTTACTCGCCCTATTATGACCTGATCTTCCGCGTTATTGACTCCCTGGCCAAATACGCCCGGGTAGATGTAGATAAAACTTTCTGGGACGGTCTATCTAACGGTGGCGCAGCTGTGTGGAACGTTGCTACCGTATATCCTACCAGGGTATCCAAGATAGCTCCTTCCGCTGCCGCCAACGATAAGACCAACACGGCCGACTTTGTGCATATCCCCGTCTGGTTCGCCACCGGTGGCAAGGACAATAACCCCACACCGGCCTGGGCGCAGGAAACACTCAACACCTGGAAGAATGCAGGTGCTGATATCCGTTATACGCTCTATCCCACACTGGGCCACAGCATGTGGAATAATCACTGGCAGGAAGCCGATTTCGTTCCTTTCATGAACGATGTACATAAAGCCAACCCGCTGGTATTCTTCCAGCGGTACGACTGGTGCCCGGATGCTGCTATCAATGTAAAAATTGGTATCACACCCGGTTTTGCCGCTTATGAATGGCAGAAGGACGGCGTAACCATTGCCACCCGCATCAATAGTGTCAATACCATTACACCCGGCACTACTTCTATCATCACCTATGCAGCCGGTGGACATGAGATCACTGTAAACGCCTACGGTACTTACCGGGTCCGCTTCAGAAGGACGGCCGGCGGTCCCTGGTCTGATTTCTCTCCCAAACCCGCTGTTATCTATTCCAAACCTGTAACACAGACACCGGATATCACGGTGGATGGCCTCAATACCAAAATATTACCGGCGCCCAACGGCAAAACAACCGTTCCGCTGAAACTGCCCGAAGGCTATTCCAGCTACCAGTGGTACCGGAACGATACCCTGCTGTCTGTCAATACCCCGGTCATTGAAGCCGTACCCGGTACCTATAAAGCAAGAGTAGTGGAAGAATTCGGTTGCGGTACTATCTTCTCGCCCGAATTCAAAGTGGTGAAAAGCTCCGGCAGCCCCGCTCCGGATCCCGCCAAGAACCTTACTGCCACTGCCGCTTCGCTGACCAGCATCCAGCTGGACTGGAGCGAAAACCCCAACGCAGGACAGAACGAGACCGGTTTTGAAGTATACCGCGGCGCCCAGGCCGGTGGTCCTTACACGCTGATCAATGTAACGGCGGCTGATGTGCTGGGCTACCTGGATCAGAACGTGCCTACCGGCAGCGAGTTCTATTATGTGATCAGGGCCGTAGGAACTTTTGGCGCCGCCGCAGTCAGCAATGAGGTAAAGAGTGGTACCGATGTGGATATCCTGGCGCCCACAGCGCCCCCTAACTTCAGGGTGCTGTCCACCGCCACCAACTACGCATTCCTGAAATGGGATGCTTCCACGGATAACGTAGGCGTATTGAAATATGACGTGTTCGTGAACGGCGTAAAAGCCTACAGTACTTCCAGTACCAGCATTACCGTGCCCAACCTGGATAGTAATAAAGTATATACCTTCTATGCCAAAGCAAGGGATGCTGCAGGCAATACCTCCGGCCCCAGCGGCCAGGTAGTGGCTTCTACCGCCTTTACACAGAACGGTATCAACTATAAATATTTTGAAGCTACCAGCTATACCACGCTGCCTAACTTCACCGTGCTGACTCCCATCAAAACAGGGTACGCCAATACGCCGGATCTGAGCGTACGGAACAGGGACGCCAACTTCTCCATGCTCTGGGAAGGCTACCTCAAAGTGCCTGCATCGGCTACCTATACTTTTGAGATCTGTTCTGACGACGGCAGTAACCTGTATATCGGTAAGCCTTATGGTAATCCTGAGCTGATCAACCATGACGGAGCGCATAGCAATACCTGTAAAACAAACACTGTCTACCTGTCTGCGGGCGTGCATCCGATTGCCGTTGCTTACTTCAATGCTTCCGGCGACCGCGCGCTGACCGTCAGCTGGCAGAACAATGCCGGCCTGGCCAAAGCCGTGATCCCGGCCTCTGCCTATTTCCGGAGCTATGACGTAAGCGCCAATGGCACTGCACCGGCCGCCCCCGCCAACCTGGTGGCTACCGGCATTGCCTTTAATAAAATGCAGCTGACCTGGCAGCATACCGGCGCCAATGTTTCCGGTTATGAACTGCTGCGTTCCATAGCCGCCAATGGCACCTACCTGCCTATCGCCACTGTGGCCACCACCTCTTATATAGATACCAACCTGACAGCTAACACGCGGTATTTCTATAAGATAAGGGCTATTGGACCCGGTGGTGAATCAGGTTACACCGGTTCTTATACAGATGCCTTCTGGAAACTGGATGGCAACGGTAGTGAAGCGCATGGTATGACCACCAGGAACCTGACGCTGAACAACCTGACCTATGTCACCAATGATAAGATGGAAGGTGCCGGCGCCTATACCTTTACCGGCGCCAATACCTCCTACGCTACTGTTGACAACAGCGCCAGCGGTTCTTTCCCCAGTGATGGCGGATATACCCAGCGTACTGTGGCTATGTGGATCAAGACCACCAACGCCAATATCAATAACAAACGTGTGCTGTTTGAATTTGGTAACTCCACCAATGGTCTCGCACTGCGTTTCAATGGTACGGCGCTGCAGGCAGGTATTGCCAGCAACAGCGTTCGCGCCAATATTTCCCAGTCCAGTCTTTCCGGTGTGAGCGGCTGGCAGGCAGGCGGCTGGAACCATGTGGCTGTAGTATATGATCGCAATATTCTGCGGTTGTATGTCAACGGTACCCTGCTGCAAAGTAATACAGCACTGTCCTTTAACAGCATAGCCGCGGCGGCCAGCAATGCTTCCCGCTTCGGTAATAACTCCGGCACTGCTGCTGGCGACCATGCCTTCAATGAAGCCGTGACAGCGGCCAACGGCGCCTTTAGCGGCCTGATGGATGCCATCTGGGTCATCAATGGCGCCCTCAGTGCCACCGAGATCAATACACTGAAAGGAAATACCTACAAACCTTCTTTCGATACTACCCTGATAGCACCTGTTGCGCCGGTAGCACCTACCGGTCTGGCAGCTTCCCTGCTGCCCGGCAACCATGCCCAGCTGACCTGGAACGATAATTCCGGTGATGAGCAGGGCTTCGAGATCTGGCGCTCCGTAGGAAATAATACCAGCTTCCGCCTCACGACTACCCGTCCTGGCGGGGCTACTGCCCAGCAGACCTATACTGACAGCGGCCTGTTTGCCAACGTATCTTATTATTATAAGGTGCGGGCCAAAGGCGCCGGCGGTAATTCCGGGTACAGCAATGAGGTAGGGGTTACCACTCCCAACAGGGTGCCTGTATTTGAAGAGGTCCTGGATCATACCGTTCAGGCCGGTACTACTTTCACTCTGCCGGTGAAAGCGGTTGACCCGGATGGCGACGCCCTGACCTTTACTGCACAGAACCTGCCTTATTTCACTTCCATTGTGCCTGTAGGCAATGGCCTGGTGAACCTGGTATCCACTACTACCATGTGGGATCAGGGGGTATACAATATCTGGCTCTTTGTGGATGATGGCCATAATGGCAAGGATACCGTTCGCTTCACTATGGTGGTGAATGATAACGCCCTGCCGGTGATCACCAATATTCCCGACCTGACCCTTACAGAAGGTCAGCAGGGTTCTGTGGCCCTGAAGGCCACCGACCTGGAAGGCAATGCCTATATCAACTGGAGAATTGAGAACAAGCCGGTATTTGCCACGCTGATCGACAGCGGCAACGGTCGCGCTTCCATCAAACTGCAGCCCGGCTTTGATGCCAACGGTACTTATGCTATCACTGTAGTGGCCGATGACGGTTACGGCGGTGAAGCCAGGAAGACCTTCAGCCTCACGGTGAACGACCTGGATCCCAACGAGAAGTTCCAGCTGAGCTTCATGTGGTACACCGGCGGTACACCGCTGTGGAATGATGTGGATGGCCGTACCAATACCTTCAATACACAGAACCTGGTGAATGTGAAAGGCCAGACAACGGCTGCCGGCATCACCAAGATGGGCACTACGCCCGCCAGTATCTCCGGTTCCGATGGCCGCACCACCGGCAACAATTCCGGTGTGTACCCGGACAACGTGATGTTCAATGAGCTGCGCTGGGGCTTTGATGTAGGCTCCAATGTGCAGGATACCCTGCGCCTGCGGGTATATGGTCTGAACCCGGCCAAGAAGTTCAACTTTGTCTTCTTCGGCAGCCATACCTGTACCTGGTGCGGATTCAATGCCAGCACAGCTACTACCTATAAGATCGGCGACGAGACAGCTTCTGTACCGTTCTTTAATAATACTACTGTTACTGATACCATCTACCAGGTACAGCCCAGCGCTACCGGTGAAGTGATCATTACCATGATCGGTGATCCTGCTCCCAATATCGGTGGGGTGATCAACGCCCTGGTGATTGACGCCAACTATGACGACAGTACTGTTCCGGCCAAACCAGCCGGCCTGGCTGCCACCCTGCAAAACGCAGGTGTGGTGCTGACCTGGCAGGATAAAGCCTACAATGAGGACAATTACAGGGTATACCGCGCCACTGTGCGTTCAGGACCTTATACGGCCCTCAACCCCGGCGCTTCCAACCCTGACGCTATTACTTATACGGATGCCAATACCACCGCACAGACCCAGTACTACTATTATGTAGTGGGTAATAATAAATATGGTGTTGGTATCTCCAGTGATACAGTGGCTATCAAGACCATCAATAAAGCACCGGTTATCACCGGCGTGATCGCCAGCCAGTTTGTGAAAACAGATGCTACCGTACAGGATGATTTCACCGTGACCGATGATCCGGGTGAAGTGTTGACCGTTACCATCCCCAATAAACCGGCCTTTGTAACCCTGCAGTCGCTGGGTAGCAATAACTACCGCGTGATCATGAGTCCCACTGCCAATGACCTTGGCTGGAAGACCATCACCATCCGCGCTGAGGACGATAAAGGTGGTGTGACCACACAGGATATCAGTATCACTGTTTCCGATAAGAATACCCGTTCAGTGTATGTCAAGTTCGGTCTCTGGGATAACTATGCACCCAGTCCCTGGAACAACGCCCTCGGTTATGGCAATGCCGGCTTCAGCCGCAGCAATATGACCGATGAGAATAACCAGACCACTACCTTCGGCTTCAACTTTGTAGAAGGCTGGGCCAACGTGGATTACCTGGGTATGATGACCGGCAACAATACCGGTGTGTTCCCTGATGTGATCCTGCGCAGCGGTATCCTGGACAACGTCACTGCTACCCGCCAGATCCGGTTCACCGGCCTGGACGACAGCAAACGCTATAACCTGGTATTTGTGGGCGCACACAATGAAGGCGTAAATGCAGCAGTACGTTATGCTGCCGGCAGCATCAGCGATACGCTGAACAGCCGCTACAACTCCTTCCAGACTGCCAACCTGAACGGCCTGCAGTCTTCCGGTGGCCTGATCACCGTGTCCATGAATATCCTGACCGGTTCTACCTACAACGCACTCTGCGCTATCCAGATTGAAGAGTATGCCTCCAGCCTGGCGCCCATGGCTCCCAAGAACATGTATGCAGAGCCTGCAGACAGGACCGTGGTCAACCTGAGCTGGTCTGACAGGACCAATAATGAAGATGCTTCCGGTGGCTTCCAGCTGCAAAGGGCAACTGACTCCCTGTTCACTACAGGAGTTGTGACCTATAACCTGGCTGCCAATATCACTACCTACGCCAATACCGGCCTGAGCTACAATACCAAATACTGGTACCGCGTAAGGGCTAAAGTAGGTGGCGTATTCACCGAGTACAGCAATATTGCAAAAGCCGTTACACCGCAATCCCGCGTGTTTGTGAACTTCAACTTCTCTACAGGTGTGGCCGCGTTCCCCTGGAACAACCTGACCACTGCGCCTAACCTGCAGGAAACTTTCAATAACCTGGGCAACGAGTCCGGTCAGCCGAGCGGTATCTCCCTGGCTATTGAAGAAGTATTCAACGGTGAGAACATTGCAGGTGTGCAAACAGGTAATAACTCCGGTATTGTTCCGGACAAAGTGCTGGAATCCTGCTTCTGGATCGACAATACACAATTGTCTACCATCCGGGTCAGCAACCTGAACCAGTCCAAACGCTACCGCTTCGGCTTCATAGGCAGCATGGGCAACGTGATGTGGTATGCCGGTAACTATGCCGCTACCTATACCATCAACGGCAGAACGGTTTACCTCAACTCCTGGATGAACAGCACCAAGATCGTGTACATCGGGGATGTGGTGCCGGATGCTAACGGTGATGTGGTAGTACAATTCTCTACCACCAATGAAGCAGCCTGGGGCTTTAACTCCGGTATGATCATTGAAGCCTACGATGATGCACAGGGCGGCAACCAGCTGAACGTGGTAATGCCTGGCCAGCTGGCAGAAACCGGCGAGCAGACCCTGGCGGTAGTGCCCACTGAGGACCTGGCTGTTAAGAAAGAAGAGACCAGGACCATCACCGCAATAAGGACTTATCCCAATCCGTTCCAGGATGTAGTGAACATTGATTTCAACAACGCCAGTGCATCTAACCAGATCACGGTGGATGTATACGACCTGGGCGGTGCGCTGATGTACCGGAAGAATTACGATAAAATGCCGGCCGGCGCCAACACATTGCGCCTCAATACCGGAGATGTGAACCTGGGTGTGGGTGTGTACATGATCACCCTGCGTGTGAACGGTAAAGTAGCACATGCAGCTAAAATGATCCGGTCCGTGACCAAATAGGACAGGAAAAGAAGAACAGAACAGATCGCTTGAATATGAACAAGGAATCATGAGTGAAGAAGACCTCTTCTTCACTCATTGTTCCTTGTTCTTTGTTCCAATATCCGGCTGAAAAAGCTAATTTCACCTGAAACTACACAAACAGAAAGCACCATGGATCTTACGTATTTATTGCATTCACTGCTACGCAAAAAATGGATCATTGTTTTTTGCACCCTGTTGGGCCTGGTAGCAGGGTTTGTTTTCACCTTGTTCCAACCCAAATCCTACCTTTCCTTCGCCCAGTATTCCACCGGTTTTACCATGGAACAGAAAGTGAAGATCAAGGAAGAAGCTTCTTTTAATATTTATGAGATCGATCTCCGTTTCAATAACGTGATCGAGACCTTCCGCTCCCCCAAAGTAATGGGCATGCTCAGCTCCAGGCTGCTGCTGCACGACCTGGAATCCTCCAGGCCCTTCCGGATGCTGACAGTCGAGCAGAAGAAGAAGCCCGAGTTCACTACGGTCAATCTCGAAAAAGCCAAAGACATCCTGCGCCAGAAAGTGGCCAACATGGAGATGATCTCTCCCTTCGACCCCGAAGAAAAAAAAGTCTTTGACCTGATCGCCTTATACGGATATGATGAAAAGAACCTCTCCGGCAAGATCAACTTCAGCCGGGTGGAAAGAACGGACTTCATCAATATCTTTTTCTCCTCCGAGAATCCTGAACTTTCCGCTTTTGTAGTGAATACCATCGGGGAACAGTTCATCCGCTTTTTCAATGCCATTTACGGATCCCGGGCCATCGAGTCTACGGCTAAGCTGGACAGCCTTGTCAATTCCAAGAAGATGGTGCTCGATGACCTGACCCTCAAGCTGAAGGATTACCGGGATAAAATAGGCACACCTAATGTGGCCGACCGTGCCTCCGCCGCCATGAGTGTGGTACAGGAGCTGACTTCCAATTTCCAGCAGGAGCAGGCCAAGCTCAACAACCTGCGGGGAGAACTGAGTGCTGTGCTGACCCAGCTGGCCGGTATCAAGCCCGGTAGTGAAACGGTTAATAACAATGCAGAGATCCTTCGCCTTAAAAATGATAATCAGACCCTGGCCCTGCAGAAGGAAGGCAAACCGGAAGAAGAGGTCAAAAGGCTGCAGGAACAGATCGATGCCAACTTGCGGCGGATTGCCGCGCTGAGCCCCTCCAATGTGGTTGATAATAAGAAAAAACTGCAAAGGGCCGAAGACCGGGCCTCGGAACTGACAGATAAAAAAGTAGAGCTGGAGCAAAAGATAGTTGCTGCAGAGAACAATGTAAGACTCTTTGGGCAGCAGAAAGCCCAATACGAGGCCATTACTGAATCCGGTGGTGGGGGAGAAGTGATCCTGCGCGCCAAGGAAGAAGAACTGCGACTGGCATCCCAGGAATATGAGCAGCTCAAAAAGAGCCTGGCCTCCTCCGCCGACCTGGACGTAAACCCGGAGAACAACTTCAAGCAGACCATGGTGGGCCAGCCGGCCTACAAGCCTGAGCCTGCCAAGCGCACCATGATCCTGGCCATGAGCGGCATCCTGATGCTGTTCATGAGCTCCTTCATTATTGTAGGGCTGGAATTCATGGATACTTCATTCAAAACGCCATCCATTTTCCAGCGCGGCACCAAACTGAAACTGCTTAGCTCACTGAATAAGATAGACCTGAAGGCCAGGCCCCTCAATGAACATGTTCAGCCCGGCAGTGAAACTGTGCGCAATCACAGTGATAATGTTTTTGTAGAGAACCTGCGCAAGCTGCGCTATGAGATAGAGAGCAGCGGTAAAAAGATATTCCTGGTGGCCAGCACCAAAGCTGGCGAGGGCAAGACCACCGTGATTGAAGCGCTGGCCAACAGCCTCAGCATGACCAAGAAAAAAGTACTGCTGATTGACGTCAATTTCTCCAATAACACCCTTACCCGCCAGTTTAATGCCAAGCCTACCCTGGAACAGTTCAGTGTGAACGGGCAGGGCAATGTGGTGGATAAGTTCTGGGGTATTACCAGCATGACCAGTATCCGGAATACGGACCTGGTGGGCTGTGCCGAAGGAAACTATACGCCGGAAGAAGTGCTGCCCAAGAACAACCTGCTGGAAAACCTGCCGAAGATTGCCGAGAACTATGATTTTGTGTTCATCGAAGCAGCTTCGCTGAATGACCATGCAGATGCCAGGGAGATCTCAAAGTTCGTGGATGGTATCATTACCGTTTTCTCAGCTAAATCCGTATTAAAACAAACCGATAAGGATTCCATTGCCTACCTGAAAAGTACAGGGGGCAAATTTGTAGGCACTGTGCTCAACAATGTGGAACCCGACAATATCGAACTGTAATTCCCTAACAATTAAACCTTGTGTGGAGTGTTTAACGCATTATTCAACTCAAACCAGATCCTTGGCCGTTCGCGTAATCCCTGGATGGATTATGCCAAAGGGATCTGTATCCTGATGCCGGTGTACCGGCATACTTTTGAAGGATTGGGCAATGTAGGGATCGGCTCCTACAGTTATAACGGTATTCGCATGATCGATGTGTTTACCATGGGCTTCCGGATGCCGGTGTTCTTCATGATTGCCGGCGCCTTCTTTGCCTCCAGCATTGCCCGCAAAGGGGTAGGGGGCTTTATGAACGGCCGCTTCCGTACCGTGCTGTACCCGCTGATGATATGGGGCGGCATCCAGATCACCCTGCAGATGCTGTTTGCCGGCGCCGGTGTGAATGCACAGCGGACGCCGCTGGATTATCTCAACCTCATCCTGGACCCGCGCAAGCTGGAACAGTTCTGGTACCTGAACGCACTCTTTTTTGTAAGTACCATTTACGCCCTGCTGCATTATTACGCCAAATTCAAGATACAGCACCAGCTGGGCCTGGCCCTGGTGTTCTATGTGATCTCCAGCTACTGTGAACGCAACCATATCTATATCGGTTTCCTGAGCGGCGTTACTTTCTATTATATCTTCTTCTGCATTGGCGACGCCCTGCATAAAGTGGTGCTGGATGAAAAGAACCATGAATGGTTATCGTCCTTCCGCACTTCCGCTATCCTGGTGCCTGTATTTGTGGCCATAGAGCTGTACTGCACCAGCCTGAACCTGGCGCATCCGGAAGAATCTGATTTTTATGTACAGTATTACCGCCAGGAGGTTTTCCTGGTCTCAGCAGTGATCGGCGCCGCTTTCATGATCCACCTGGCCTTCCTGCTGCAGCGCTTCAATAGCATGCGCTGGCTGCGGGTGGTGGGATACCATGCCATTTATATTTACCTCTCGCATATGCTGGTCACTGCCGGTATGCGGATCCTGCTGGTGAATATCATGGGCATTACCAATATCCCCCTGCTGATCTGTATCATTTACCCCCTGGGTATTATCCTGCCGATGATCGGGTTCAATATTGCCCGCCGGCTGGGTGCTACCTGGATCTTTACCTTGCGGGAAGACAGCCCGGCGCCCAAGCCCAAACCGGCCACGGCCAACACCATGTATTTTACCCGTGAAGCGGTAGTGCCCCGGGAATCGGGCAGCAATACCCCTTCCTAAATCAACGGAACATGGAAAACGAAAACGACCAGCAACAAGAGCAAGAACATTCATACAGGACCTTTGAGACCATCAGTATTCTGTTTGCCGTAGCATTTACGGCAGGCATGTTTGTCAAGTTCCTGTTCTTTTAATCAGTACATGGAAAGAAACCTGATTCATAAAGCCTCCGAATCACTGAAAGAATGGCTGCGCTACCATGTGTTCACCCGGAAACTGACCACCCCGGTGGGCATTGCCATCCTGGGCCTGATAGCCATCCTGATCTCCTATATCACCGTGCTGGTGGATTACAAGCTCAGCGTGGTGCTGGTAGCCGCTGTTGGCATCATCCTGCTCTGCGTCCTCTGCATTGTATATCCCCTGTTCGGCTTTTACTGTTCGTACGTGGTCACCATCTGTATGATGTTCCCGGAACGGATGATGAACTCGGGCACGCCTATTCCCACGGGGCTGATCCCCGAATACCTGGCCTACCTGGCTATGCTGGGCGTGCTTACAAAGGACCAGTACCGGAAACAGATCAGTCCGCAGTTCTGGAACCATAGTATCACTATCTGGATCCTGGTGCTGGTGGTCTATACCATGCTCCAGGGCATTAACCCCTCTATGGGTAATAAGCTGGGCTGGTTCAATTATTTCCGCAAGCAGGTCAGTTATGCCGCTTTCTTTTATATCAGCTATTGCTTCCTCAATTCCCGGAAAGCCATATTCAATTTCACCTGGTTCTGGCTGGTGATCTCCTCCCTGAACGCCCTGTACTGCTGTAAACAGCAATGGCTGGGCTTTTCCGGTTTTGAGGAGACCTGGCTGATGGCCGATCCCAAGCGGTATGCCCTGTTCGTGAACTTTGGTTTTGTACGCCGCTTCGGGCTGCTCTCTGATCCCGCCGCGGCCGGCATCCTGTATGCCTGTGGTACCGTCCTCTGCCTGGTGCTGGCGTTGCGTGCCAAAAAAGCAAAGCCGCGCATCCTGTTCTACCTGCTGGCAGCCATCCATTTTATGGCCACTTCCTATACCGGTACCCGCACGGGCACCCTGATGGTGGTAGCCGGGGTGGTGCTGTATTGCGTAATGACCCTGTACGATAAGCGGACCGTGATGTTCTGCGGCGTCTTTGCCTTTGGGCTGACGGCCCTGCTGGTGGCGCCTATTTATAATAACCAGATCATTAACCGCCTGCGCAGTACATTTGAGGGTTCCAAGGACCCTTCGGCCCTGGTGCGGGATGTAAACCGGCATATTGCCCAGCCGTACGTATACAGCCACCCGTTTGGTGGAGGTATCAATACCAGCGGACTGGCGGGCTCCATGTATAATCCCGGCCATTACCTCAACAGTATTCCGCCGGATAGCGGGTATATGCAGGTGATGCTGGAACAGGGACCTGTAGGCCTGTTATTTACCTGTATCTTTTATTTCGTGATCCTGCGTACGGGGATCCGGTGGTTCTACCGGGTGAAGGATGAGGAGCTGAAGACCCTGTACGTGGCGCACCTGGCTGCCATCTTTACGCTGATGGTAGCCCAGTATTCCCAGCTGGCTATCGGACAATATCCCAGCGTGTTGTATTTTTATTCCGTACTGGCCATGCTTCTGAAGCTGCACCAGTACGATTCATCCAGAAGGCTTATCACTGATTAAATAACCGACAATGCACAAACTCCTTACCGGCACGCTGCTGTTATTCGCTGCCCTTGCTACCCTGACCACCAGGGCCCAGGTTGTTACGGGCCGTAATACTTCCACCTACCATGGTAACCTGGATACCAGCAGGCCCACCGATATCCGGGAAAGGCTGGTACAGCTTGCCCTGCAGAACCCCAACTATGAGATCGCCGACCGTAGGGTCCTGGTGGCTGATTATGAGCTGGCCCGCGCCAAAGGCGGCTGGCTGAGCATACTCTCTGCCTCCGGTAACCTCAATGAGCTGTCCATCAAACAGGGCAGCGGTTCCGGTGCCGGCAGTACTGCCAATAACCTGTTCTTCCCCCGCTATAACTTTGCCGTTACCCTGCCCCTGGATTTCTTCATCACCCGGGCCAATGACGTAAAAGTAGCACGGCAGAACGTGTACATCGCAGAAGCCGAAAAGAATGAGGCTTACCGGAAGCTCCGCCGGGATGTGCTGTCCAAATACGAAGATTACCTGATGCACAAGGATATCCTGGAACTGCAGACCCGCATCGCTTCCGGCGAGTATACGGATTATAAGCTGGCGGAAACTGATTTCCGGGACGGCACCATAACGGCTGAAGCTTTCAAAACGGCAGAGACCAACTACTACACCCAGGAAATGAAAAAAGTAGAATTGCAGCGTAACTACAATGTGTCCAAGTATGAGCTGGAACTGATGATCGGTGTGCCCATTGATGATGTGCTGCCCAAAAAATAATTATAACCTAACCCTGCATGCAACAAGCGGAGTCAACCCCAAAGCCCAGGATCTTTTTTCCGAACCTGGACGGCCTGAGATTTATCTCTTTCTTCGTGGTATTCCTGTTCCATTGTTATATGACGGTGTACCCGTATATCGAGTCCTCCTCGCCCAATGCCAGCTATGCCATCCGCTTTCTGTTCCAGTATGGCTCGCTGGGGGTGAACTTCTTCTTTGTGCTGAGCGGCTTCCTGATCACTTACCTGCTGATCCGGGAAAAGGAGCTGACGGGCACTATCCATGTAGGTAATTTCTATGTGCGCCGCATCCTGCGCATCTGGCCCCTGTATTATGCCTGCCTGTTCATAGCCTTTGTGCTGTTCCCGATGTTCAAGGCCATGTCCGGTGAAGCCTATGTGGAAAGGGTAGATCCCTGGTACTATGTTTTCTTTGCGGCCAATTTTGAGTATATGCGCATCTGGCCTGAGCATCCCGAAGCAGTACTGGTATCCGTACTCTGGTCCGTAGCGGTGGAAGAACAGTTCTATCTCACCTGGCCGCTTATCCTGCGCTTTATACCTTTAAAAGGATATAAATATGTGTTCCCGGTCATCATGCTTTTTTCGCTGGTATTCCGTTCTTTTTACACAGCAGATAATGATGCGGATTATGCAGTGCGGTACTTTCACACCTTTTCGGTTATCGGGGATATGGCGCTTGGCGGGCTCTTCGCTTATTTCTGTTCCTTCCCCAACCGCTTCCTCACAGCCATCACTAACCTGAGCCGACCGGCAATTGCGGGTATATATACCTGCGCTATCGTGTTTTCACTGTTTAAAACCGTGATTTTTCCCGCCGGTATTCCTATTATCTTTGAGCGGCTGGTGATCGGTGCCTTCTTTGGCCTGATCATCCTGGAGCAGAACTACGCCAGCAACTCTTTTTTCAAGCTGGGTCGCTGGAAGCTGATCAGCAGGCTGGGCACTTATACTTATGGTCTGTACTGCCTGCACCTGCTGGCCATCTATATCGGCACCAAAATTGTTAATAAGATCGGCTGGGACCAGACCATGCTGGGGACAGCTTTTACACAGGCCATCATTGCCCTGCCCCTGTCCCTCATCATCAGCATCGCTTCTTATCATCTCTATGAAAAATGGTTTTTGAGATTAAAAGATAAATTCGCTTTTATTACCAAATAATCGACCGTATCTTGTGAAAAACTCAGTTCCGGCCTGCGTTCCGCGGAACCCCCACCTGTGGTCAGGGCCCCTTTGTTTATCAAATACCTACAATGAAGCATCCGAGAAGTCCGGAGCAACTACTTGTTTTTACCGGATCTTTTATATTTTTTCTCTGCACGCTTGCTACCAATTTCTCGGGGCCTCATGATTCTATTGGGTATCTCAATGGTATTGTTACCGGAAAAAATTTAGCACATCCACATCACTTATACTATCATTACTCGGCGCATTACTGGCTGGTCATCACCCAGGCCATTTTTCCCGGCATCAAAGATTATTACCTGGTTGAAGCTTTTACTGCTTTTTGCGGCGCCGGAACAGTGACCATTATCTTCGCCTTCTTCCGGCATCGTTTCGGTTTCTCCTGGCCGGTAGCCCTGCTCAATACTTCCGTAGCGGTCTTTTCCTATGGCATGTGGTTCTACAGTGTGAACATAGAGGTCTATGCGTCCTCCATGTTCCTGGTATTATGGGCCCTTTACCTGCTTACCCGTCCCGGCTTCGGCAAACGGGAGCTATGGCAGGTAGCCCTGCTGCATGCCCTGGCCATCCTCTATGGGGAACTGCATATACTATTAGTGGTAGTAGTACTCTATAAACTCTGGTCGGTCCGTAAACAGTTACCCCTGCGTTATTCCCTGCCCGTGTATGCAGGCATCGGCATCCTGCTGGTGGGCGGCTCTTATTTTTACCTGGGCTGGTATGTGGAGGGCTATAACAGTGCTGCTGCCTGGGTAGCCTGGATGAAAGGCTATACCACGCATGCCAGCTACTGGCATCCGCTGAGCCTGAAGACACCGGTCAGCGTGACCACGGGCCTGGCCCATGCTTTTGTGGGCGGTCATTACCTGCTGCGTATTCCCGGCGTAAGCGATACCATTGACAAATCCCTTTCCGCGCATTCCCTGGCGGATGAAGCTTACCTGGCACAGCATATCAACGGCACTACGGCCATTATCCTGACCCTGCTGACCATCTTCCTGGTCATTTGCATGGGCTGGCTTTTTATTGGTTTCATCCGCAAATACCGGACGCTGCGGCAGCAGCAGGGAAGGGTGATCCAGCCATTGCTGGTATGTGGCCTGGTTTATTCCGCCTTCTTCTGCGTATGGGAGCCGGAGATACTGGAATTCTGGATCCTCCAGACCGTCCTTTTCTGGCTGCTGGTGCTGGGCGCCTTACCGGTCACGGGTTTTCCGTTCCGCCTCAGACCGGTGGCGGGTACGCTGGCCCTCAGCATTTGCCTGCTCCTGGTGAATTATTTCGGCAGCATCCACTGGCTGCGCGACCTGGGCCATGACCTCTACTATGTGGAAGTGCAGCCCCTGGACAAAGAAGCTACCGATAAAGACCTCATCATACAGAACAAGGAATGGGTGTTCAAGGATTTCCTGGTCTATTTTACAAAGGCCCAGGTCCTGAATACACCCGCTGCCGATTCCCTGCGGGCGCCGGCGGAACTGGCCATCTCCCAGACCCTTTCCCATGGAGGCCGGGTATTTATCTACCCCGGCGCCAGGACCGGTAATTACGAGACCCGCTACCTCGATTCCCTGCTCCGGGAATATGCGGACTGGAAAACCGTTTTCCGGGCTGAAGAACCCGTCATCCTCCAGCTTAAACATCCCTGAGTCAGCAGCAATGCCCCTTTGGACGATAAGGGAGGCCCGCCGGCCGACAAACATTTCTTCTTTTGCCCCATTTATCCGAATTTTGGAGACCTTAAAAAAACAGGTCATTCCCGATCAGTGACCATTTTATACCAAATACCAATCTATTGCAACCAACCATGGACACTGTGGCTAAAGGCGTACTGACTGCAACACATATTGAATCGTTCCGTGCTATCGTAGGAGAACAATATGTATTACTGGATGAAGAAGCACTGAACAGTTATGGACATGATGAGACCGAACACTTAGTATATCCCCCTGAAGTGGTATTGCGACCGCGCACGGCTCAAGAGATCAGCGCGGTGATGAAGATCTGTAATGAATACCGCATTCCTGTTACGCCACGTGGCGCAGGTACCGGCCTCAGCGGCGGAGCCCTGCCACATCTCGGTGGCGTGCTGATCTCCACAGACCGGATGAACAGCATCCTGGCCATTGACGAGCGTAACCTCCAGGTGATCACCGAGCCTGGCGTTATTACGGAAACACTGCAGGATGCGGTGAAGGAAAAAGGACTGTTCTACCCGCCAGATCCCAGCAGCCGCGGCTCCTGTTTCATTGGGGGGAATATTGCCGAGAACTCCGGCGGCCCCAAAGCCGTGAAATACGGTGTGGTAAAGGATTATGTGCTGAACCTGGAAGTGGTGCTGCCCACCGGTGATATCATCTGGACCGGCGCCAATATCCTGAAGAATTCTACGGGCTATAACCTCACCCAGCTGATGGTAGGCAGTGAAGGGACCCTGGGCATTGTGACAAAGATTGTGCTGCGCCTGATCCCCCTGCCCAAGTACGACCTGCTGATGCTGGTGCCTTTCAATTCCCTGGAAAAGGCCGGCGAGGCGGTCAGTGCTATTTTCCGGGCGGGCTTTACGCCCAGCGCCCTGGAGCTGGTAGAGATAGATGCGCTGCAGATAGTAAGCCGCTTTGTGGACAGCAGCGCTGTACCGGTAACAGAAGGAACGGCTGCCCACCTCATCATTGAAGTGGACGGTAACCACCTGGAAACGCTGATGGTGGAGATGGAAGCAATTAGCACCCTATTAACAGAATATGAGGCGGGCGAAGTGTATTTTGCGGATGACGCCCAACAGAAGGCCGAGTTATGGAAACTCAGGCGCCGTGCGGCCGAAGCTGTAAAAGTGGATGGTTATACTGTAGAAGAGGATACCGTGGTGCCCAGGGCTGAGCTGCCCGCCCTGATCAGGGGCGTGAAGGAACTGGGCCGGGAGTATGATTTCAAAGCGGTTTGTTATGGTCATGCCGGCGATGGCAACCTGCATATCCGTATCAAGAAAGAAGGGGTGGCCAACAGCCATGAAGACCCTTCGCTGATTGCCGGTATCAAAGCCCTGTTTGGCCTGGTGCATTCCCTGGGAGGCACCATCAGTGGCGAGCACGGCATTGGCCTTATCCAGAAGCGATACATTGATATCGTGTTCAATGAACAGCAATTGCAATTAATGCGTGGCATCAAAAAGACCTTTGATCCGAACAATATCCTGAATGCAGGAAAGATCTTCGATCTGTAGGCGCCCGCGAACTATAAAATATCCACTATGAAGCGTTCTTTGCTGATAGCCTGTCTCCTGATGATAGCCACTGTTGCCGTACAGGCGCAGGAGGAAGAACCCCGTGAAGGCGGCTTTGATAAGTCAAGGTTATTCTTTGGCGGCAATTTTGGTTTCGGGATTGGCGGCTCCACTACGCAGATCACTGTTTCACCGCAGGTAGGCTACCGCTTCAACCAGTGGCTGGCCGCCGGCGCCGGTGTCAACTTCAGCTATTTCAGCTACAAGTACAACTGGAGTGGCAGCGCTGCTTACAAAGAGAATTACGGGGTGGCCGGTCTGAACATTTTCGGGCGGGTGTATCCTATAGAATTTGCTTTCCTGCAATTACAGCCGGAGCTGAACTATGTCTGGGGTAAGATAAAATTTGAGCAGGATGGTCAGCCGGATATTAAGCGGGACCCTAAGTTTGTGCCTTCCCTGCTCGGTGGCGTGGGTGCAGCTATTCCTGCCGGCCGCGGCTCTTTCATTGTCATGGTGCAATATGATCTGCTGCAGAATACAAATACCCCCTACGGCAGTAAGGCTTTCTTCAACTTTGGATATAATATCGGTTTGTAAGAAAGATAGTTGAGCATGCAGGAAGGGCCTTTTGTAGGGTTGCAGTAGGCTGGATGCAGCCATTTAGCTGATCCTGTTGAACAGCTCTACGGGTGTTTCGCAAATAATGACCCTTTCTGATACGCCTTCGTAGAGGAAACCTTCTTTCTGCATCTGGTGCAGGTGATGGATCAGGGAAGAATAGAAATTATTGGAGTTAAGCAGGTAGATCTTTTTATCATGGATCTTAAGCTGGTTCCAGGTGATCATTTCAAAGAATTCATCCAGCGTGCCAAAGCCGCCGGGCAGCACGATAGCGGCATCACACATATCATACATCATCTTTTTGCGGGTGTGCATATCAGGCACAATGGCCAGTTCGGTGAGGCCCTCATGCTGCTGTTCCCAGTCTACCAGGACCTTGGGCATTACCCCCATCACTTTCCCTTCATTGGCCAGCACGGCATCGGCCACAATACCCATCAGGCCTTTATTGCCGCCGCCATAGACCAGCTTGAGGCCCAGTACGGCTATCAGCCGGCCAAGCTCTGCGGCATGCTGTGCAAAAATGGGGGAGACACCGTTCTTTGATCCGCAAAATACTGCTACACTTTCTATCATAACGATCGGTTTAATCCAGGGCGGGCGTTCCGGGAGTGGGCGCCTGGCTAAAGGTAATGCCGTTTACCGGCATATTGAAGACAATTTTGTTATCTTCAGCGTTTATTACCATAACGTCAACGCCCTACATTTAATATATCCTTATGTCGGCAACGCTGCTATTTTCTTTTGTCATCGGCTATTTCCTGTTATTGCTGGTAGTGGCCTGGTTCACTTCCCGTAATTCCAATAATGATTCCTTTTTTATCGGTAACCGCAATTCCAACTGGATGCTGGTGGCCTTCGGGATGATTGGCACTTCCCTCAGCGGTGTCACTTTTGTCAGTGTGCCGGGTGCTGTGGGCAAGGAGTCTTTTGCCTATTTCCAGGTCATGCTGGGCTACCTGATCGGTTATGTGACCATTGCTTTTGTGCTGCTGCCCCTGTATTACCGGCTCAACCTTACCTCTATTTACAATTACCTCAGCACCCGGCTGGGTTTTTATTCTTATAAGACCGGCGCTTCATTTTTCATCCTGTCGCGCACGCTGGGCGCTACGGCCCGCCTGTACCTGGTGGTGAAGATCCTGCATGATGCCATCCTGCATGATTTCAATGTTCCTTTCTGGTTATCTACCCTGGTGATCCTGGTAATGATCCTGCTGTATACCTATGAAGGTGGTGTAAAGACCATTGTGTGGACGGATACCCTGCAGACCTCTGGCATGTTGCTGGGGCTGGTGATCTGCGTGTTCTATATCCTCAAGACCATGAACATCAGCCTGGGTGAGAGCCTTTCGCTGATGGAGGATAAAGGCTATACAAAAATTTTCTTCACCGATCCTTCCAGTCGCTTCTTCTTCCTCAAACAGATTGCGGCGGGTGCGTTCATCACCATTACCATGACGGGGATGGACCAGGAGATGATGCAGAAGAATATTTCTGTGAAGAACCTGAAGGATGCCCAGAAGAATATGATCACGCTCTCGCTCATCATGCTGGTGGTGATCCTGCTGTTCCTGGTACTGGGCGGCCTGCTGTATCTCTATGCCAGCCAGGAAAGCATTACTGCTACGGGCGATAAGCTCTTCCCGGTGATTGCGCTGCAGCATATGCCGCCGCTGATCTCGGTGATCTTTATCATAGCCCTGATCTCTGCGCTGTTCCCCAGTGCGGATGGGGCTATCACAGCGCTGACCTCCTCTTTCTGTATTGATATCCTGGGTATGAAACGGCGTGCCAACTGGTCCGAGGCCCAGCAGAAAAAATACCGGCAACGGGTACACCTGGCTGTTGCCTTCGTGTTCCTCATTTTTGTGCTGATCTTCAAATGGGTGAATGACCCCAGTATGATCGGGGTGATCCTGAAGATTGCGGCCTATACCTATGGCCCGCTGCTGGGGCTTTTCAGCTTTGGTATCCTGACCCGCCGTCAGCTCAACGACCGGCTGGCGCCACTGATCTGCGTGCTGGCCCCGGTACTTTGTTTTGTACTGGACAAATACCAGCGGTCTATCTTCGGTTCTTTCGAGATCGGGCTGGAATTGCTGATCATTAACGGCCTCTTCACTTTTATCGGGCTATGGGCAATATCGAAGAAAGGGACAATTCCTGTAAGCTAAGAAGCAGCTGCCAGGTAAGCTCAACGCATAGCCTGGCTCAGCAGGTCCGGAAGTTTTACTATGATAGCAATTCGGGTTCTGGTACAGGAAAACAATAGGGTTCCCTGTAGCCTTTTCTTGTAGTGGATTAGTCAGAAGGCTGATAACATGGTAGCAAATGTATTGCCCCCATTGCGATCCTTGACAGGCTGAAGGGAGTTCAGGAGATCAGGATGGATCTTTTTGCTGGACATCATCAGTTGCTTCTCCGGCAATGTCTGCAACTTCGCCTGTGCTGGTTGAAGTCTCAGGGGTATCATGGTCCGTGGCTGTTTCTTCTGCAGCAGCAATGGCCGGCATGGCCTTCGCTTTTTGCGGCATATTCTTTTTGACGGCTCTCAAGATCCGGAAGTAGAATTCCTTATTAAAAAGCTGCGAGTCATCCAGGGCTTTCCAGATCAGGAAAAAGCCAATGGGCAGCAGCACCATGGTGGCCAGCCACATGCCGGTAAAGGGCGGCAGCACATCTTCCTTGACAAATTTTTTCCCGAAGTTGTTCAGCAGGAAGAAGATCACGAAAAAGATCACGGCAAAGACCACGGGGGTACCAATACCGCCTTTGCGCACAATGGAACCCAGCGGGGCGCCAATCAGGAACAGCACGAGTACGGCGATGGACATGGTGAACTTTTCGTGCCAGGTCATCTGGTGCATGCGCAGGTCCTTGCGCTTCATTTCATAGTCAATGGCAGTGCCTTCCAGGGAAGTTTTCACGGAGCCTGCATAAGAGGCGGCCTGCTCCAGCACGGAGAAGCGGGCGCTGTCCGGAAGCCATTTATAGAATGAGTCTACGTCAAGTTTGGCCAACGGCGTTTTGGGGGTGATCCAGCCGGTATCAATAAACCGGGCGAAGTCCAGGTAGATCTGCATATCACGGCGGCTGCGGGTCTCAAAAAGCTGCTGGCCTTTCTTCAGCGAGTCTATCATAATGCCCAGCTGGCGTACGCTCAGCATTTCATAACGGTTCTTGAACACACTGTCGGATGTGGGGTTGAACTGCAGGGCGCTCAGGTCCAGGACTTTTTTATATTCCTTAAAGCCAAGGCGGATATACTGGGTATTGATGGTATTGCGGGGGCCATCCTCCTGGTACCGCCAGCCGTCCAGCAGGGTGAATTCCAGGAAGCGTTTGTCAGGTGTTACCCGCATGATGCCTTTTTCTGCTACTACAATATTATCCTGGAGTTCCAGGTTCTGCTCATAGATCACCACGTCCTGGAGAACTGAGTCCTGTTCTTTTTTAGCCACTTTGATGGCAAAACCGGGAATGGTGGTATAGAAAACCCCTTCTTTGAGGTCAAAGGCAGGGCGTTTATTGACCAGGTCATTGTGCAGGGTCTTCATCTTCAGGTTGGCGATGGGGATCACATAGTTGTTGAAGAGGAAGGCCATGCCGGAAAACAGGATGGATACAACCAGCAGGGGGCGCATGAAGCGGAGCAGGCCGATACCGGCGGATTTGATGGCTACCAGTTCAAAGGTCTCACCCAGGTTACCAAAGGTCATAATGGAAGAGAGGAGAACGGCCAGGGGCATGGCCAGGGGCACCAGGGTGGCGCTGAGGTAAATGACCAGCCGGATGACAGTTATACCGTCAATGCCTTTGCCAACGTAGTCGTCGATCCAGAGCCAGAAGAACTGGAGGATCAGTACAAAGAGGGTAAGGAAGAAAGTGGCGATGAAGGGGCCGATAAAGGCTTTCACGACCAGTATGTCGAGTTTCTTGAACACTATTCAGTTAATTTTACCTTGAAACGTTCCTGAAAGTCCTATCAATAACCGCACCCGAGGGTGTGGATCACGAAATCCAGGCGCATGTCGACAAAAATACAGCTTTCAGCAGAGGAATTAACATTGGTTCAGAATGCTCATTTGCTTTTAACAAAGAATCGGATCATGGAGCAGGCGGTGGCCCTGCTGGGCGAGGTGGCGCAGGAGTTGCGGCCGATGCTGGAGCAGGGTGTCTGGCCGGCGGAATTGTTCCGGTTCTCCCCCAAAATAGCAAAAGGGGAGAAGTACCAGGGGCTGCCCTACGTGATCCTGGATTACCCGCGGGTGTTTGGGAAGACGGACATCTTTGCGGTGCGCACCCTCTTCTGGTGGGGACATTTTTTCAGTGTCACCCTTCATTTGCGGGGGCAGTATAAAACACAGTATGCGCCTGTGCTGATGCAGCGGCTGTCCTTATTGCGGCAATATGATTTTTATATCAGTGTGGGGGAAGACGAGTGGCAGCACGATTTTTCAACGGAAAATTACCGGGCTCTGACAGCCATGGAAGATACCGCCATAGAAAGGATCTTAATGGCAGGTGAATTCTGTAAGTTGTCTTCCAGGATCGCGCTCGAGCAGTGGGACCAGTCAGTAGTGTTACTGACCGGGCTGCTTCGGGTAGTTTTTCAGTCTCTATCGGATTAATTACCGAGCCGGTGTAACAGGTCTTTAACCTGGTAACCCCAGAGCTGGCTTTGGTCTTTTACTTCTCCTTTTTCTGCAAAATCCTTAATCACCAGGATCGTTTGGTTGGTGACCTCAGATTTTTCTATGCGGAACTCAAAATATTCATCAGCGGGCATATGCAGCCAGTGAAATCGGATGAATTTATCTTCTTCGCTTTCGGTGACTTCGGCTCTGTCAGTGGTGCCGTTCCAGGAGAAACTGAAAACACTATCGCGCTCGTCCACTTTATCGGCAAACCATTCCTGCAGTCCGGCGGGCGTACTGAGGAACTCGTATAAAATGGAAGGAGAACATCTTAACGGGAACTCTAACGTAAATTGTTGTTTCTTACTCATCTACTCCTTATAAATTGAACTATTTATATTACCTGTCTTGCAATAATAGAAAAATAATAGAACCCCAAAAATTTTTTATTGGCCCCTGGGGAGGGGGTTGGCGGTCCGGAAATTGACAAAAAACATAAACTGGCTGGTAACCAGCGGGTTAGTAAGGATTTTTTTGGCATTTGCCCTAAAAATCGTTATATTGCTGATACGGGCTTTTAAAACTTGATGATCAGTAACATAAGAAAAGAGGCATTCCTGCGTTTCTCTAAGGCATTGACCATGTAACCATTAAACCTTATAAACCCTTTAACTACCTCTACCTATGAGTATGCGTCAACTCAAGATCACGAAGTCGATCACGAATCGTGAATCTCAGAGCCTTGAGAAGTATTTGCAGGAGATCGGAAAAGTAGAATTGATCAGCCCTGAAGAAGAAGTGCGCCTGGCCCGTAGAATCAAGCAGGGAGACCAAACCGCGCTGGACAAGCTCACCAAAGCCAACCTCCGTTTCGTCGTTTCCGTCGCCAAACAATACCAGAACCAGGGCTTATCATTACCGGACCTCATCAATGAGGGGAATTTAGGGCTTATCAAAGCTGCACAGCGCTTTGATGAGACCCGGGGCTTTAAATTCATCTCCTACGCTGTCTGGTGGATACGACAGAGTATCCTGCAGGCGCTGGCGGAGCAATCCCGTATTGTTCGTCTTCCCCTCAATAAAGTAGGCCTCACCAACAAGATCCAGAAAGCGTTCTCGCAGCTGGAGCAGGAGTTTGAGCGGGAGCCGTCGCCGGAGGAACTGGCTGAGCTGCTGGAGCTGGAGACGGACGAGGTGTCAGCCACCCTGGGCATTGCGGCCCGCCATGTCAGTATGGACACGCCGCTCTCTGAAGGGGAGGACAATACCCTGGTGGATGTGCTGGAAAACCCCAATGCAGAGCGGGCCAACACCAATATTGAGCATACTGAATCCCTGAAACAGGAGATTGAGCGGAGCATGAAAATGCTGACGGACCGGCAGAAAGAGGTGATCTGCTATTTCTTCGGGATAGGGGTAGACCACCCCATGAGCCTGGAAGATATTGGCGATAAATTCAATCTGACCCGGGAGCGGGTGCGGCAGATCAAGGACAAGGCCATTACCAAACTGAGAACCAATTCAAGGTCCAAAGCCCTCCGCGGCTACCTGGGCGTATAAAGCACCCTAAAACTTAAATACCGGAAAGAAACTTTACACTTCATAATCTTACTGTAAATTTGCAAGCCGAAGGTGAATGTACCCTACATTCACCTTCGCGTTTTGAGGAAATAGCGAAAACCATTCAACAACATGTTCCAGAGTTTAACCGAGAAATTAGAGTCCGCCTTTAAACAGATCAAAGGGGAAGGCCGGATCACCGAGCTGAATATTGCTGCAACGGTAAAGGATATACGTCGCGCCCTGGTGGATGCGGACGTCAACTATAAAATTGCCAAAGAGTTTACTGATAAGATAAAGGATGAGGCCATGGGCCAGAAAGTGCTGACGGCGGTAAGTCCCGGCCAGCTGATGGTCAAGATCGTAAAGGACGAGCTGGTATCCCTGATGGGCGGCTCGGAGAGTGTGTTCAATTCCAAGGGAAATCCTGCTGTGATCCTGATTGCGGGTCTGCAGGGTTCCGGTAAAACCACTTTCAGCGCCAAGCTGGCCAATTACCTCAAGACCAGGAAGGGCCTGTCGCCCATGCTGGTGGCGGCTGATATCTACCGTCCTGCGGCCATCGACCAGCTGAAAGTGCTGGGTGAACAGATCGGCGTGGAAGTATACAGCGAGCCCGACAACAAGAACGCGGTGGCCATTGCCGAGAATGCGGTGAAGGACGCCCGGGCAAAGAACAAGAACGTACTCATTATCGATACCGCCGGCCGCCTGGCCGTGGATGAGGTCATGATGACCGAAGTGGCCAACGTGAAAAAGGCCGTGAGTCCCCAGGAGATCCTCTTTGTGGTGGATTCCATGACGGGCCAGGATGCGGTGAACACCGCCAAGGCCTTCAACGACCGCCTGGACTTTTCCGGCGTGGTGCTGACCAAACTGGACGGTGATACCCGTGGTGGCGCCGCCCTGTCCATCAAGTATACGGTGGAAAAGCCCATCAAATTTGTGAGCAGCGGCGAGAAAATGGATACCCTGGACGTGTTCTATCCGGAACGGATGGCGCAGCGGATCCTGGGTATGGGTGATATTACCACCCTGGTAGAGAAGGCCCAGGCCCAATTTGATGAGGATCAGGCGCGTAAACTGGAAAAAAAGATCCGCAAGAACCAGTTTGATTTCGAAGATTTCAAACAGCAGCTGGAGCAGATCAAAAAGATGGGGAATATCAAAGACCTGCTCGGTATGATCCCCGGCGTTGGTAAAGCGGTGAAAGACATTGATATCAGTGATGATGCCTTCAAGGGTATTGAGGCCCTCATCAACTCCATGACTCCCCAGGAAAGGGCTAACCCCGATCTGATTGATCCAAAGCGTAAAACACGGATTGCCAAAGGCGCAGGTAAAGACCTGAATGAGCTCAACGCCTTCCTGAAACAGTTTGATCAGATGAAGCAGATGATGAAAATGATGAATAAAATGCCCATGGGCAAAATGGGCATGGGACGCCGTTAATTTTTATTCACTACGACGGTTTTTTTTGCAAATTGTATTAAATTTGGCCATATCGCCCGGATTGCTACCTTTGCACTCCTTGATAGTTTTTTAACATTGTAACCCTATTTGTTCACGCATTTAAATGTCTATTTAAAATGCCAGTAAAAATCAGACTGCAACGTCATGGGTCTAAGAAAAGACCTTTCTACTTCATCGTAGTAGCCGACGCCCGCTCCCCGAGAGATGGAAAATTCATTCAGAAATTAGGTACGTACAACCCGCTGACAGTGCCGGCTTCCATTCAACTGGACCGCCAGAAAGCATTGGATTGGCTGCACAAAGGTGCTCAGCCTACCGATACTGTTCGCAGGATCCTTTCTTTCAAGGGCGTACTGTATCTGAAACACCTGCTGCGTGGTGTGAAGCTCGGTCTGTTCGATGATGCTGCTGCTATGGAGAAATTCCAGAAATGGCATTCAGAGCATGAAGCGCAAATGAAAAAGCGCCAGGAAGCTAATGCCAAAGATCGTCGTCCCCGCCGCCCGATGGCTCCTCCGCAAAGGGTGAGAGGAAACGAATCCTAATTAGCACATGGATTAAAGAATTGAAATCCCGGTGAGTGATCATCGGGATTTTTTTTGTTGAATACAGTAGCTTTGCATCACCCGGCCAATGCCTCCTGCCCACAGGGCAGGCTTAATAAGCAGTATTTATTTGAGGATGGCAGCGGCCGGCACAGCGATTTAAAAAAGTATATGACAAATTATCTCAGCATAGGTAAACTGGTGGCTACTTTCGGTGTAAAGGGCGAGCTGGTGCTGGTGCATCAGCTGGGCAAAAAAACAACGCTGAAAGGGCTCAAGGCCATTTTTGTGGAAACAAAAAAGGATGAGTTCCTGCCTTATTTCCTGGAAAGCGTTCGCATCAAGAACGACCAGGAACTGTTCCTCAAACTGGAAGGTATTGATACCAAAGAGGCCGCCAGGCCGCTCACCCAGAAGCAGGTATGGCTGACCGAAGGGGAGTTCCACCAGTACACGGAGCAGTCTGCTCCCATCTCCCTGCTGGGCTTTCATATCATTCATGGCAAAGAAGACCTGGGCGAGATCCTGGAAGTGATAGAGATGCCGCACCAGCTGCTGTGCAGGATAGACCTGGACGGTAAAGAAGCCCTGATCCCCATGCACCAGGACAGCCTGCTGAAAGTAGATAAGAAAAAGAAACAGGTTGTGGTAGAGCTGCCGGATGGATTGCTGGACGTATTCCGCTAAGCCGCTGTGCTTGCACGTGGTTACTGAAACAACAGATGGTCCGGTAACCTGGCTTCGGGGATTGACAGGTATCTGTTACCTATGGTAAACACCAGGCAGATAGCCGGCGAAGGCAATAGTAGCCGGTTGCCTTATAACGCAGCATTTTTTTACTGCAGCATGGCTGTCTTTGTCCCCAATGCCTTTAATACTCTTTCAATCTGCACAAAATGCCTTTGTTCATGCACAATGAAGAAATGAAAGGTATCACCCAGCTTCAGCCTGATGAACGGGGCAATGGATATGGCAATGCGTATCCTCCCGAGATCCGCTTTCCTGGCGGTTTCCAGGAGTTCCAGTAACTGCTGCTGCTGTTGCAGGAACTCCTGTATGATCCGGTAGGCGTCCACATCCGCTTCAGGAATATGTCCCCGCATCGCTTTCATTTTATTCTTCACCTGGCCTTCAGGTCCCGGCCGCATCATGCTGGTAAAATAGTTGCCCAGCCAGCCGGCTTTGAATAGAGCTTTTGGCCTGGTCTGGTGGTTGTTCAGCGCTTGCTGAATAGCGGGCAGGTAATAACGGGAATAGCTGTTGAGGTGCTCCAGCACCTGCGCCACACTCCATTGGCCTGAAGCGGGTGACTGCTGTAACCCTTCGGGGTCCTGCTGCTGCAGGTAGTGTACCCGCAGGATGATGGCGCGTACGTCCGATTGCAGCTGGTCCAGGAATTGAGCAGAATCAAATTTTTTCATGGCTATACATTTGTCACAAAACTATCCCGGGCGGGGAAATAAAATCTTGGCGTAGGCCATCATTTTTGACAACCGTACAAGCGGGCGCTCCCCAACAGGCCAATTGTTATAATACGGATTTGGGAAGATGGGCGGGCCGCAGTGGAAAGGACACATGCAGCTGACGGCCGGCGGTTCAGGGGCAACCGGATCCAAACTAAATCCAGTGCGGCTGTCAGGAGCAATGGTCTGGGTGTTTGGATTGTTGAACAGCCAACGATGGTAACTTATTAGTCGCCGAGTGCTGGTTGTTGTCAGGTGATCCGCACGCTGGCCAGCAGCTTACTGAAGGTACTGGCATCGAGTCCGAGGTAAGAGGCCAGGTACTTATGGGGGATCAGCTGCAGCACATGCGGGCTGCGCTTCAGCAGGGTCCTGAACTTCTCTTCCGCACTGTAGCTCAGCAATTCTATCTGCCTCTCCAGCACACCTTTCAACGCAAAAGAAGTACTGATCCTTACCCAGCGCTCAATAATATGGGACTGGTCCATCAACTCCTGTATCTGGCGGTGTGTGGTCCGCAGCAGGTGGCTGCTGGTCAGCGTTTCCAGGAAATACCGCGATGGGGTCTGGGTAAGAAAAGAATCCAGCACACCACTGAAGGAATAGGGATACGTAAACACTACAGTGGCTTCCGGGTGATCTCCCTCCACATAGAAGGCACGCTGTACGCCTTCCAGCACAAAATACAGGTGCCGCTCCGTTTCTCCAGCGGCTGTGAGGACGGTCTTACGTTTACAGGATACCGGTTGCCAGATGCCGGTGATGGCTTCCAGTTCGGCCGGGGGCAATGGATGGGCCGCCTGCACAAATTTTCTCAGTATGTCTGTTGGTTCGCTCAAAAATAATTTGACAGGTTAAGTTTTGCTGCCTGCCCGGATGTACTCAGGTTCTGCAGCAGCTCCTGCTGGCCTAAAGCATAGATCCTTTCAATAGTATCCACTACCTGCATCCCTTCTTCAGCCGCAACGGTCATGTTGGCTTTGCCATTTAGTACGTCCACAATATTCTCAAATACAAAATGGTGGTTCGCGGCGGACCCTTTGTAATGCCCGTAATCATTGGGCGGCAGACTGTCCGGTAGCTGTGGCTTTTCATAGCCGGGGATGGAACAGAGCAGCACTTCGTTCATATATTGTCCGCCCACTTTGATGGCGCCTTTTTCACCAATGACGGTGATGGTGCTTTCCAGGTTTTCCCTGGCGACAGCCGTGCTGTAATTGAACTGCCCGGCGCCACCACCGGCCAGGTTGAACTGCACCAGGCCGGAGTCTTCAAACTCAACCAGGTGCTGGTGGTTGAAATTGAAAAAGCGGGCCTGCACAGGTTCAATAGCACCAAATATCCAGAGCAGGATATCTATAAAATGCGAGAACTGGGTGAACAGGGTGCCGCCGTCCAGGGTGCGGGTGCCATGCCAGTTGCCCGGCAGGTAGTAACGGTCGTCCCGGTTCCAGAAACAGTTGATCTGCACAAAATGGACCCTGCCCGCCAGTTGCCGGCTGATGAGGTCCTTCAGCCATACGGAAGGGGGCGAATAGCGGTTCTGCATGACGCAGAAAAGCTGGCGGTCCTGTTTACGGGCTTCCGCCATCATCCGTTCACAGCCGGCCTTGCTGAGGGCCATAGGTTTTTCCACCAGTACATGCTTACTGGCCCGCAGGCCAAGCAGGCTATGGGTTTCGTGCAGCCCGTTGGGAGTGGCTACGCAAAGCACATCAAACTGGATCCCGGAGGATAGCAAGGCTTCAATATTGTTAAAAAAAGGCGTGTCTGTGGCAGTGATCCCCAGCATTTCCGGCGGCCGGTTATCGCAAAGGGCTACCAGTGAGCAATGGGGATGCTGGCGGATAATGGCCGCGTGCCTTTTCCCGATATGCCCATAGCCAACAATGGCAAACTTTATGTTGTTATCAGATAGGTTCATGCCCGACAAAAATAAGGTTTCGGGCCCTTTCCGGTAACTTGCATTTATCATGGCTCATTCCCCGCAACGGATCATAGCACATTTTGACCTCGACGCCTTTTTTGTGTCGGTCGAGTGCCTGCGCGAACCCTCGCTCAAGGGCCTGCCCCTGCTGGTAGGCGGCCGGGAGCGGGGAGTGGTGGCCGCCTGCAGCTATGAGGCCCGGAAATTCGGGATCCATTCGGCCATGCCCATGAAAAAAGCCCTCAGTCTCTGCCCGCAGGCCACCGTGCTGAAGGGAAGCCGGGGCGAATACAGCAAATATTCCCGGATTGTCACCAATATCATTGCTGAGAAAGCGCCGCTCTTTGAGAAAGCCTCTATTGACGAATTCTACCTGGACCTGACCGGGATGGACAGGTATTTCCAGCCCTACCAGTGGACCATCGGCCTCCGCCAGGAGATCATTGATACCACGGGCCTGCCAATCTCTTTTGGCCTGGCTTCCAATAAGATGATCGCCAAAATTGCCACGGATGCGGCCAAGCCCAATGGCTACCTGCACGTGCCTTTTGGCCGGGAAAAAGAATTCCTGGCCCCCCTGACGGTCAACAAGATCCACGGGGTGGGCAAGCATACCTGGGAGACCCTGCAGGCCCTGGGCATTACCACTATCAAAGACCTCAGCGAGCGACCGGTAGAGCTCCTGGAGAAAAAATTCGGGAAATACGGGATTGATCTGTGGAATAAATCGCAGGGCATCCATACCGGCGAGGTGACGCCTTACCATGAGGCTAAGTCGGTCAGCACGGAAAACACTTTTGAAGAAAATATCACTGACCCGGACCGGCTACTGAACGAGCTGGTGCATATGACGGAGAAAGTGGCCCATGAGCTGCGGCAGGACAACAAGATGGCGGGCTGTGTGGCGGTCAAGATCCGGTACCCGGATTTTGAGACTACTTCCCGGCAGACATCCATTGATTATACTTTTTACGATGATGAGCTGATCCCCCAGGCTAAGGACCTGTTCCACAAGCTCTGGCGCCAGGGCCAGCCGGTACGGCTGCTGGGGGTGCGGCTGAGCGAGCTGACCAATGAAGCGGTGCAGACCAACCTGTTTGCCAATGTGGAGCGGAAAACCGAGCTGTACAAGGCCATTGACGATGTCAAGAACCGTTTTGGGAAGTATTCCATCACCAAGGCGGCGGGTACGGCCGGTGCTAAAATAAAAAAGCCCGATGGACATTTACCGGGCAAGTCGAAGAAAGAATTGTAACTTTTGTCACAGAAAGTTCACAAAGAAGTCTACTTGTTAAGTAGGGAATTGTTATCTTTGAACCCCTCCGCTGAACAATCATTTATAACAACAAAAAAGTCTTTTTTATGAGTTTACGTTTAGGAGACATAGCTCCCAATTTCCAGGCAAAGACCACTGCCGGTGATTTGGACTTTTATGAATTCCTCGGCGATAGCTGGGGTATCCTCTTTTCCCATCCTGCCGACTATACCCCGGTATGTACTACTGAGTTGGGAAAGACAGCGCTCCTGCAGGAAGAATTTGCAAAGCGGAATGTAAAAGTATTGGCTGTTAGTGTGGACCCCCTGGACAAGCACCATGGCTGGATCAACGATATCAATGAAACACAGAAATGCGCTGTAGGTTTCCCCATCATTGCTGATGAGGATCGCCTGGTAGCTACCCTGTACGATATGATCCATCCCAATGCTTCTGTTACAGCCACGGTTCGCTCCCTGTTTGTGATAGGACCCGATAAGAAGGTCAAACTTACCATCACTTACCCGGCCTCTACCGGCAGGAATTTCCATGAAGTGCTGCGTGTGGTAGACTCGCTGCAGTTGACAGCTGATTATAGTGTGGCTACACCCGCCGACTGGAAACACGGTGAGAAAGTAATTGTAGTACCCGCTGTATCTACTGAAGATGCTATCCAGAAATTCCCCAAAGGCGTGGAAGTGGTGAAGCCTTACCTGCGCTACACCCCCCAGCCTAACCTGGACTAAGGGAGTCTGTTTTTAGTTTGGATTTCTGTACGTTAACACATACCAGTCCCTCGCTGCAAGGCGGGGGATTTTTTGTGTAGTTATACATATTTGTAAAGTTCTTCTGGGATAGCTATCCCATATTTTTTTATAAATACGCCTCCATTGCCTATGCTTCTTTTTCCTATACCCAGATCGATCTTTTCAGGCTTCAAGTAATTAAACCATTTGTGTTCAGCCTTTTCTGCCATGTATAGGAAAAGCCGCTTCACTTTTACTGACCGGCATTGCTCCAGTAAGGCCTGCACTTCTGTGGGTGGCAGGGTTGTTAATCCCTCCATGATTTCGTAGCACTCTATCAGGTCCTGCTTTTCAGGCGCCAGATGCAGGCATTCCATCATTGCGCGGGTTTCTGCTGAGATTAATAAGGTGAATTGATCTACATCTATTTCTATCAATCCTGCTTCAGAAGGCAATAAAGAGGTTTGGTGATAATTGATCTTTACTGACCAATCATGATTTGTGAACCAGTTTGGCAGCTTTTCTCCTATGCCCCCAAATACAGTCACCTGTTTGGTTACCATCTCCAGGTAATGCCCTTTTCCTAAAAGCCCAAATGCTGTCCTGCCTCCCGGGTGTACTGTTTGGTTACTATGCTGTTGGAGGGAATAGATAGCACCCTTATAGCCCACCTTGGCCCCTGTACGGACAACGGCTCCATTGCCTACAGAAGTCAGCCAGTTGCTTTTTTTGTAATGCTTTTGCAGGCTGATGCTATATCCCAGATTGGCCAGCCAGGAAGATTGCATGACGATCCCTGCAGGTTGTGACTGCAGGAGCTGGTTTATTTTTGTTCCATTAACGGTAGTCATGCTTCCTTTTTGGGATTTATTATTCACGGTTTAAAATTTGTACTATAAAGATAACAAAACTACCTTTTCAGGATAAAATTTAAACCGACATGATCTTTAATTACTTAAAAATCAATTTATTAATTATGGTCTGGTGTAAAGAGGGCAGGTAAATTGTGTCAGGAGTTGTTGATGCCGGGTGATATAGGCCTGCAAGATAAATATTTCTTTTAATAATTGCGCATATTCATGCAAGTTATATTTTGTACGCTTTGTTATTTACCTGAAACATCAATCCCCCTTACAAGCAGAAGACAGCTTTTTGATAGAGCTGTCTTCTGCTTGTAAGGGGGAATTTAACCTAATAAGTTTTGATTGCTAAGAAGGAACCGGCCCTACTTCTTATGCTTCCTCAGCTGCTGCAGCAACGCCCGCATATCTTTGGGCGGCTCTGCCTCCAGCTTGTATTTATTCCCGGCGGCATCAGTGAATTCCAGGCGGGCGGCATGCAGGCCCAGCCGGCCCAGGATAGGACGCTCTTCTTCCTCGTGTTTGGAGAGTTTGTAATCCCGTTTGAAGCTGGAGATACGGACAGGTTGGCCATCGCCGTACAGCTCATCGCACACAATGGGATGACCCATCCACTGCATATGGACGCGGATCTGGTGGGTGCGACCGGTATGGATCCGGAACTGCAGCAAGGAGAATTTACCCAGCTCTTCCACAACTTCGTAATCTGTGATGCTGGGTTTTCCATTTCTGTTGATGACCATTACCCCGCGTTTTCCGGGATGCTCCATGATGGGTTGCTCAATGGTCTTTTGCTTTTCGGGGAGGATACCGTTTACGATACCCAGGTAATATTTAGCCACCGTACGGTCCTCAAAGGCCGCAGAGAGGAATTTGTGGGTTTCCTCATCCTTGGCAAAAACAATAATGCCGCTGGTATCGCGGTCAAGACGGTGTACGGTGAAGATAGAGCCATATTTTTCCAGTAACAGGACTTTCAGGCTCACGTCTTTTCCCTCCCTGTCCGGTATGCTGAGCAGACCGGCGGGTTTATTGATAGCAATGAAATGTTCGTTCTCTGCCAGGATCTCCAGGGACGGTTTAGCCACGACGTGCAGTTTTGTTTTTGTTGGTGTAGGAGGCATTCAGGAATTTCAGCAGGCGGACCTCTTTCTCCGACAGGAAACGCCATTTGCCGCGCTCCACGTTCTTCTTGGTAAGATTGGCATACATCACGCGGTCCAGGTTCCGTACATCATAACCCATGTGTTCAAAGATGCGGCGCACGATCCTGTTCCGGCCGCTATGGATCTCGATCCCGATCACGCTTTTATCTTTTGAATCAGCATAGGCCAGCACGTCCGGGGCAATAAAACCGTCTTCCAGCTGAACACCACTCAGGATGGCATCGAAATCTTTTTTCACCAGGGGTTTGTCGAGCGTTACCTCATAGATCTTTTTCACCTCATAGCTGGGGTGGGCCAGTTTCTGGGCCAGCTCGCCATCATTGGTAAGCAGGAGCACACCGGTGGTGTTTCGGTCCAGCCGGCCAATGGGATACACGCGCTCGGGCGTGGCGTTGCGGATAATGTCCAGCACGGTCTTGCGGCCCTGCGGATCTTCCGTAGTAGTGATATAATCCTTGGGCTTGTTGAGCAGGATATACACCATATTCCGACGGGCGCTGATCTTCTTCCCGTTGACCTTTATCTCATCCTGGCCGGAGACTTTGAAACCCGGTTCCAGGATGGCCTGGCCGTTGACCACCACTTTGCCGGATTTTACAATGTCGGCGGCATCGCGGCGGGAGCATACGCCGGAATGGGCAATGTATTTATTGAGTGGCATCTGCTCGGAGCTGCCTTTGCCGGAAGCGGGTGCAGCTGCAGGAGCAGTAGCTTTTGTGATAGCTGCAGGGGATTTTGTGGCGCCTGCTTTGGCAGCAGTTGCGGGGGCTTTAGCGCCGGTAGTTTTTGCGTTGTCAGTTGCTTTGTTGGCGGCGGATTTATTCTCCCAGGTTTTGGGACCTGTGGCAGCTCTGCTGCCTGCCGATGCGCCTGCCTGTGTCCTGCCTGTAGCAGCTGAACGTTTTGCACCGAAAGCAGATTGACCATCGGCACTACCAAAACTCTTTTTGCTGTCTTCCTTGCGGAAACCGCCGGCTCTGCTGGCAATGGGTTTTCTTTCCCGCTTGCCATCAGCAGCCCGCTCAACAGGAGCGGTTACTTTCCGGGCTGGTGTTGCCTTAAAATTATTTTCAGCAGGGATGTTTTCCTCATCCTGCCTGCGTTTATTGTTGTAAGTGGTTTTCTTGGCGTAGGGCCTTTGTTTGTCTACCCGTTGTTCTTTGGCGGCCTCAAACTCTTTCTTGGCGCCATAACCGTGGGCGCGTTTTACGCCGCCTTTGCGGAAGCCGGCGCCTTTGCCTTTCTGAGCACCATGCTCACCAGGAGTGGGGGCCTGGTTCTCTTTAAGGGGTTGGTAGCTGTCGCGCTGGGCCTTGCGCTGCGCACGGGCCTCATTTTTCTTTTCCTCGAAATAGGCCTGGCGGACCTGGCGATCCTGTTTCTTTTCCTGGCGTATGCGCTCCTTCTTCTGGGAGCCGCTCTCTTTCTGCTGGATGAATTGGCCAAATCCTTTGGCGCCTTTACTGGCTTTGTTCTTCATGATAAATGTTTGCTGTTTTTCAACAGTAATTAAAATTAATGGGGGAGGCTATACAACCGTCTCTTTATTGGCCAGCTGACCACAGGCGGCGTCAATATCCTTACCGCGACTGCGACGCAGTCTTGCATTCACCCGGTTTTTCTCCAGGTGTTGCATGAAGGTGTTCACCACTGCTTCCTCCGGCTTCTGGAACCGGGCTTTGTCGATAGGGTTGTATTCAATGATATTGACCAGATCGGCCGGAACCTGGCGATACACTTTGATCAGTTCGTCGGCATCCTTCAGGGAGTCGTTGAAATCCTTGAACAGGATGTACTCAAAAGTGATCTCGTTGCCGGTCTGCTTGTAGAAATAGTTCAGTGCCTCTATCAGTGTCTTGAGGTTGTTGGTCTCATTGATGGGCATGATCTCGTTGCGCTTCCTGTCGTTGGCAGCATGCAGGGAAAGGGCCAGCTTGAACTTGACTTTATCATCACCCAGCTGTTTGATCATTTTGGATACGCCGGCGGTGGACACAGTGATGCGGCGGGGGCTCATACCCAGTCCGTCAGGACTGGTGATCCGCTCAATGGCGCGCATCATATGCTTATAGTTGAGCAGGGGTTCGCCCATGCCCATGAACACGATATTGGTCAGTTTCTTCTCGTACACTCTTTCGCATTGCTGGTTGATGAGCACCACTTCATCGTAGATCTCATCAAAGTCCAGGTTACGCTTGCGTTCCATATAACCGGTGGCGCAGAACTTACAGCTCAGGGAACAGCCGATCTGGGAAGAAACGCAGGCGGTCTTGCGTTCGTCGGTGGGGATCAGTACGCCTTCCACCAGGTGATTGTCCACGGTTTTGAACCGGGATTTGACCGTACCATCGGCCGAATACTGGGTAGCCTCCACGGTCAGGGCTGGCAGGGTAAAATTATCATTCAGCTTGGCCCGTAGGTCTTTGCTGAGGTTGGTCATGGCCTCAAAACTATGGGCATGTTTCTGCCATAGCCACTCATAAACCTGTTTGGCCCTGAATTTTTTCTCTCCCAGATCCTGGAAATATTGCTCTAACTCACTAAGGCTCAGGTGCCTTATATTTTTCTTCCCTATTTTAGACATTTTGCAAAGGTACAGTAATCGTGGAACATACGGGAAACTGCCGCTCCGGCGGCCCGGGAATTGGTCTTCCGGACATGACGGGCTTGTTTACTTGCCAACTTTCCCCATATTTGTGCCCTCAATCCCAAAAGCTATATGAAGAAAGTATATGTCGTAGACGCTATCCGGACGCCCATCGGTAAATATGGTGGGGCGCTCAGTTCTATCCGGCCCGACGACCTCCTGGCGCATATCCTCAAAACCCTTGTAGCCCGTAACCCCTCCATAGATGTCAATGCCATTGAAGATGTAATTGCCGGCGATGCCAACCAGGCCGGGGAAGATAACCGGGATGTGGCCCGGATGGCTGTGCTGCTGGCGGGTCTGCCCGTAACGGTGGGCGGCAATACCGTCAACAGGCTCTGTGCTTCGGGGCTGCAGGCCATTATGGATGCCGCCCGGGCCATTATGTGTGGCGATGGCGAGTTATATATTGCCGCCGGGGTAGAAAGCATGACCCGCGCGCCTTTTGTGATGGGTAAATCTTCCGGCCCCTGGAGCCGCAACCAGGAAGTGTTTGATACTACTATCGGCTGGCGCTTCACCAATAAGAAATTGGCCGACCTGCACCATCCCTATTCTATGGGTGAGACTGCCGAAAATGTAGCCCGGCAGTGGCTGATTCCCCGAGAAGCGCAGGACCAGTTTGCCATGGAAAGCCAGGAGAAATATTTCTCGGCCCTCGACCGCGGGATCTGGAAAGAAGAGATCACCGGGGTGGAAGTGCTGGGTGGTAAGAATGAGAAGATCTATTTTGAAGCAGATGAACATCCGCGCAGGTCTACCCTGGAAAAACTGGCTACCCTGCGACCGGCATTTGCAAAGGACGGCACCGTAACGGCCGGTAATTCTTCCGGGATCAATGATGGTGCTGCCGGCGTGTTGCTGGCCAGTGAAGATGCCGTTAAAAAATATGGTTTGAAACCTATGGCCCGCATTGTGTCCATGGCAGTGGCGGGGGTTGACCCGGCTATCATGGGTATCGGGCCGGTGCCTGCCAGTCGCAAGGCTTTGCAGCGGGCCGGTATTACCGTTGAAGACCTGGGGCTGGTGGAACTGAACGAGGCCTTTGCTTCCCAGGGCCTGGCCTGTATGCAGGAACTGGCGCTGGATCCGGCTGTGGTGAATGTGAATGGTGGTGCTATTGCCATTGGTCATCCGCTGGGCTGCAGCGGCGTCAGGATCACTACCACTTTGCTGCATGAGTTGCGGCGCCGCGGTGTGCGTTATGGCCTGGCCACTATGTGTGTAGGGGTAGGGCAGGGCGCTGCCATTGTTTATGAAAAGCCGGACCTGTAGGCTGCTTTCAATAAAAGAGCGGTAGTCCTTCTTATACAACTAAATGAACAGCATTCTCTGTAGCCCGCGGGTAAAGGAGAATGCTTTTTGATTTTTTGGACGAACCAGGAAAGACCGTTGTCTTTGGTTCGTCCAAAAATGTCAGCTTTCCCAGTGAAAAAACCCGGTAACTCTCCAGTAAGAATATTTTTCTTCGATAGGCCTGCGGGTTGAGGCCGGTGCTGTTTGCCCCTGGTTCTTCCAAAATTTACCTTTTCCAGTGAAAGAAAATCCGGTTGGCTCAATAAGAATACTCTTCTTTAATTGGTCTGCGGGCAGGGACCAATATCGTTTGTTCTTTGGTTCGTCCAAAAAAAATAAACCCGCATAGAAATGCGGGCCGTTTAATCCAAATATCCTAATGAAAAACCTCTTAATGCTCCTTATAGTGCAATCAAGGGGCCAGGGTTTTTGATATAAATCAAATAATTTATTGTGATCTTAGAAGTACATTTTGAGCAATAAATTCCCCTTTGCCCAATTTGCTCATTTTTTCGATGATTGTATGGGGCATTTTTAAACGCTGGCCAGGCAGGGCAACTGTGCCGCAGTTAACGCCAGCGTTCCCAGGGATTTATCCAACAGATCACAATTGTTTTTAATCCCTCTTTCGGAAAGGTTTTGTTCAGACAAACGTGTAGGGTGTAAAAAAAAGCTTAAACAAATAGTGCATACTAACAACTGATAGTTGCAAATGCCATACCCGGACCGTTGCCGTTAGTACAAACGATACAGCAGCCGGCGCACCATACGGTGGTTGGTGACAATGCTGAGGAGGATCAGGATCAGGGCAGTCACCCAGACCGACCAGTGCAGGGGCGTGTCCAGCTCCGGCCGGCTATAAAAAGCAAAACGGTGGAATAGCCACTGCAGCAATTGAGTGATGGCGGCGGCTATCAGCACCACTGTAAAATAGATGGGAATGAATTGACGGGAAACATGTCTGCTGAGCCAGCCCGGTGAATAGCCCAGTAGCAACAGCAATTGCAGGCTGTCCTTACTGCGGGCGATCATCAGCTGCAGGTAGAAAGAAAATAACATCAGGGCCATTACTACTACCAGCAGGCCAAAGATGCCCAGGCCACTGAAGATGCCCTGCATTACTTGCTTTACCCTGCCGAATTTTGTCTTATCCTTATTGACCTTATAGTCCTTTTCCTGCAGGTAGTTCAGGAAGTCGGGGCCGTTAGCGTCTTTGGTCTTAATGTATAGGCGGGAGGCACGCGTAATATCGGCTGTGCCAAAGCGGTTATTGGCCCAGTCGAGAAATTGCCTGGGGACAATAATGGAGTTGATCCGGTCGCTGAGCGCCACCACACGGCCACGGAAATATTCGCGGCGGCCATCGGGATAATAGCAGATAAGTTGCAGCGATACCTGTGTGGCGGTGGCTTCAGAGATCTGCGGCAGTCCATAGCCGGGGGCAAATACATTATAGATCTCCAGGAAATCCGAGGAGAAGATGATGGGCACTTCTGTTTGTCCTTCCTGCCAGTGGAAAGTAGGCGGGACGGTATCAATGAAATTATTTTCGAGGGATTCTACGAAGAAATCGCTCATAAAAGGGATCAGGGAGCCGCCGCTGAGCTGGAAACGGAAATTATTGGCCAGCAGGGGCGATACGCCCTGGATAAAGGGTTTGGCTTCCAGCTCTCTGATCTCCTGTTCATTGAACAGGTTCTTTTCCAGCTGGCCCATGGTCTCATTGGTGATGGTCTTGGAGATGGAGATAAAATCGTATCCATCTTTCCGTGGCGATTCTTCTCCCAGCAATTGCTGGATATTGATGTACATCTGGATAGAGCAAAGCAGCAGCAATACGCCGATGCCCAGTCCCAGGTAGGAGAACAGGCGGGAGCTGATATTGGTGCCGGTTTGCAGCAATGGTCTGATGGGATGAAAGCTGGCCACAGGAAACGATTTTCGGTTATACTTATATGTTGTATAGTAGATTACAGGTGGAAAAGCCGGGTGAACGGAAAATAGTCTATCCGTTCCAGGTCGGCAAAGAGGATAGCGGCGCCACGCGCCTGGGCTTCCTCCAGCATCAGCTCCATGGCTTTTTCCGAGTTCTTATTATCCAGGTGACTGAATGGCTCATCCAGTAACAGGAAATCGAAGGGTTGCAGCAGGGAGCGGATGATGGCCACCCGTTGCTGTTCGCCATAGGAGCAGGTGCGGCAGAGGGAACGCAGCTTGCTGCCGATGCCCAGCCGCTCTGCCATTTCCCGGATCTTTTCCGGGGGATGGAAAGGATTGAGCTGGCGTTTCAGTTCCAGGTTCTGTTCTACGGTCTGTTCGGGGAAGAGGCGCAGGTCCTGCAGTACAATACTGATATGGTCCTTGCGGAAGCGGGCGGTATCCTCTATGGTCAGTTGCCGAACGGGCTGATCATTGTACAGGATCTGGCCGTTGTATTCATTGCGCAGCCCATAAAGAAAATGGACCAGCGAAGTTTTACCGCTGCCTGAAGGGGCTACTATCTTGATGTATTCGCCTTTGTGGAACCGGAGGTCCTTGCCCCAGATCTCGGAAGACGCCTTGCGCGTTTCTTCAAAGTAAGCGGGCAATACCTGTTGCAGGGAGATGGTCATGGTTGGTACGTAAATGAGAGTGGCCGGTGTTGAGCCGGCCACTAATGCGTTTTAGAAACCTCGGGGCCTGCGTGGCAATTGTTCAAAATATTTGTTCAGCTGTTTCAGGCTGTTGGTGTTTTTATCCACCAGGTTGATCTCGAAATAGCCGGTCATGGATTTATCCTTGAGCTCGCCGCCATACATTACCACATCATCCCAGAAATTGGCGGAGGTGTTCATAGCGGATTGTGCGCTGCTGTCCTTCGTCATGGTAGTGGTAGTTTGCAGTATGCTTTTCAGGTTGATATAACCACCGATCGGGTGACCGCTGATCTTGCTGACAAAAGCGGGTTTGTTGCCTCCTTTGCCACTGGCAAACTGTTCATTGTGCTGCTGGTCGTTGCCGAGTACAAACCATTTGTCGCTCAGCGTATACTTAACATCCGGGGCCATGTTTTTCAGTCCGCCCAGTTGCTGTTCAGCCAGCAGGATCAGTTTTTCAAAAGAGGGCTTGTCGTTCACAGAAGTGGCAAAAAGCACTTTGGCTTCGGGTGCGCCGGGCATCATATTAGGACCGGGAACGTTGGGAGCGGCGCCAGCCTTGAAATCGCTGACGGCCAGGATCAGATCACCCTTATTGGCTTTGATGAACTCTTCAATGCTGTATCCGAATTTGTTCAGAAATCCGTTGGCGATGCCATCCACACCCATTGCCTTGATAAAGGCGCCGAGTCCTTCGGGCGGGTAGTTCATGGCAAATGCAGCTACCACGTCCTGCGTAGGCAGGTTGCTGAGGGCATCGGCATCCAGGTTCTTCATTTTGTATGTTTCGTAGAGCTTGCCCAGTTCTTCATTGTAATAGAACCTGGAGCTGGCGGTGATCTTGCCGTCGTCAAAATGCAGGGTGCCGGCATTGATATTGCCTTCTGTCAGCATTTTGAAATTACCGATAGGCATGGTATTGAGCATACCGTTGTACAGGCTGCCTGCATTCATCCAGAGGTGCAGGTCGCCGGGTTCTTTAAGCAGGCTGGTAAAACGATTATCGCTGCTGAGGCTGGCATCACCTTTCAGTTCATACAGCTGGCTGGCCAGTTGTACCAGGGTGTCCGTGCTGAGGCGGGTAGGCTCCTGATAGTTATACTGATAGCCGCCATTTTCGTCCATGGAAGGCTGGAGGCCTTTGGCTGCGTCTACATAAGGTGCATCAATGATATAGATGAAGCGATTGTCCTTATAGGTAGCAACACCTGCCTGGGTCTTCATGACGGTGACATCACCTACTTTGGAAGCAGTGGCTTCGGGTGAAAGCTGTTTGTTGAAAGCTTCAAAGGCGGCGGGGTCTTTGAGTATGCCTTCCAGGGCCATATAGGCGCCCTTGGGCAGTCTTTTCAGGAAAAAGACCATTTCGGCTTCAGTATCGATGCCGGATTTTTTAGGATCGTCCAGCAGCTGCTGGGCCAGGGAATCCCTGGAGTCAGCGCTGAGCTCTTTGAACCAGGCGGAAGCTTTTATCTCGGACCAGCTGAGCTTGGAAGAAAGGGCCGGCATATTGAGATGGATCACAACGGCTGCGTCTTTGGGGACGGTTACATTGGATTTGTCGGCGCCACCGCAGGCGGCAAACAGCAGGGCCATGATGGCGGCGGAAATTATGAATAACGGTTTACGTTGTTTGAACATAAATAATGGTGGTTTGTCTGGCCCAAATAAACAAAATAGTTGCCAGAAATGGCTAAAAATGGGGTTGGGTGGTCAAAATCACCCACTGATTATCACGGACTAATTACCAATGGGGCAAACACTGCCGCGCCGGCAGCCTCCGGCGGGCCAGGAATTAATCTTGTATTAATACACGCTGGTTAGCTTTGCCCATTGATGATGCACCCGCCTGATGATCACGACCTCGTAGAAAGCCTGAAGACCGGCAGCCATCCTGCTTATACGCTTCTTTTTGAACGGTACTGGAAAACAGTGTTCAATACCGTGTTCAGGAAAACAGGCCATGAGCAGGCAGCCCTGGACATTACCCAGGAGATCTTTTTTCTCCTCTGGGAGAAAAGAGCGCAGCTGGAGATCCGGGGACCGCTGCTCCACTGGCTGCATGGGGTCATCAGGTATAAGGTGATAGACTGGTTCCGGGAATCCACCCGCCAGCTGGAACAAAAAGACCACCTGCTATCGGTGCTGGCGCAGCAATACGCCAGAGCCGTTCCTGCCGAAGATAATTTGCTCAACTACGACAAGGCCTATTCCCTCTGGCTGCAATACGCCAACCAGTTGCCCGGCCGCATGAAAGAAATTTACCTGCTCAGTAAAATTGAAGGACGTTCCATTGCCGAGATCGCCGGACTATTATCCCTCAAGCCGCAAAGCGTCAAAAACCATCTCCAGCGTGCTTCCGACAGGGTATATGAACAAATGAGATCAGCTGTTTCCTTCGGCTGTTCCCTTCTGCTGTTGTCAGGCCTGATGACCTGAAACCCTTTTGGTAACAATCTGGTAACATAGCTGCCTGAGTACTCCCCTTTTTATTTCCCGACTTAATGAAGCATGGAAAAGAAAGAAAGGCAATTAATGGCCGACCTGCTGACCAGGTATCGTGAAGGACGTTGTACTGCCCTTGAGCGGCAGCTGATAGAGGATTGGTACAGTAAGCTGGCTGGTGGGGAAGAGGACTATTTGTCCACCCATCCTGTCATGGAACAGCGGGCGGAAGCGGCCTACCGGCAAACCCTTCCGGGATTGCAACCTGCCCCGGCTACTCCAGCAGCAGGAAAACTGCGCACACTCAGGCCCCTGCTCCGTTGGGCCGCCGCCGCTGCCGTTATCGGCGGACTGCTATGGGGAACGGTCAGCCAGCTGCGTCCGGATAGCCAGCCTGCTGCTACGGCCCTTGTTGCAGAAACGGCCCATCACCAGATCAAAGAACTCACCCTGCCCGATGGTACTCATGTATGGCTGAACCGCGCCTCCCGGTTGGAATGGATCAGCAGCAGTGATAATAAGGAAAGAAGGGTAATGCTCTCCGGTGAAGCCCGCTTTGCTGTAGCGCCTGATCCCGGAAAGCCTTTTTTGGTACGAACCAATGAAACAACAACCAGGGTGCTGGGAACCGAATTTAACGTAGAGGCCTACCCGGGCGAGGAAGAAGTGAAGGTATCCCTGTTATCCGGCAAAGTGGCTTTTGCAGACAGCAGGGACAGCAGCGCCAGTATCCTGACGCCCGGTAATATGGTGCGCTACCGGAAAAAGGACGGGCAGCGACTGACAGGCGTTGCCGGCAACCGGCTGAACAACTGGCTGGAAGGCGCTGTGAGCTTCAATGAAGTGCCCGTTAAAGACGCGGTGGAAAGGATCGCCCTGTTCAATCAATACAAAGTGAACTGGCAAACAGCGCAACTACCTGAAGGAACTATTTCAGCGGTATTTTATAAAGAAACGATGGACCAGATGCTGTCGAGCATTGCTTTCAGCAGCCGCTTCCGGTATAGGATCAGTGAGCATTCAATCACCATTTATTAAATAAGAAAGGGGCTTGCGCTAACAAGCCCCGGGGAAATCAACAGAAAAAAATGAGTAACAAACGTACACCGTTTGGGCGTCATGTCCAAAACCGGGATGGGAAAAGACTGCTTATTCACCGGCTGTTTATGGTACTGTTTTCGGGGCTTTGCTGCCTGCCTGCGCAGGCCCAGGAATACAGTCTCACAGAACGGATCACCCTTGTGCTCAGCAAGACCAATGCGGCTGAAGTATTGGAAAAAATGGATGCACAGACCAATTTTACGTTTACTTTTTCGCGTGCGGCCTTCGCAAAAATTCCGGTGGACAATATCCGCTGGACGTCCATGCCTTTGTCCCGTGCGCTGCAGGTGCTGAAGAGTGATTATGGCCTGGACTACCAGGTGCAGAATGCCAATATTTCCTTCCGCTACCAGGCGCCTGCTCCCAAACCTGCGCCGGTGAAGGATACTGCCCGCAAAGCGGCCGGCAACCTGTCTGGCAGGGTAGTGGACTTTGAGAATGGTGATCCGCTGCCCGGCGCCACTGTTTCCCTGGATGGGCCTGTAACCCTTATGGGTACTACGGATGAACAGGGCAATTATATCTTCCCCAATGTTCCTGCCGGTATGTATTCACTGGCAGTTTCTTTTACCGGTTATGAAGTGTCGCTGACCAGGCAGGTGAAAATGACAGACCAGCAACCGGTATTGCTGGATGTTAAGCTGCAGACCAAGACCGCCGCCTCCTTCAACCAGGTAGTGGTAACAGCCATTACCCGCAGAAGGGTGGCCAATACCAGCGATGAACAGCTGGTCCGTGAGCTGTACAATGCCAAGACCGTGGTCTCTGGCATCTCCAATGAACAGATTGCGCGGACCCTGGACCGGGATGCCGCCGAAGTGGTGAAAAGGATCCCCGGCGTCAATATCTCCGAAGACAATTTTGTCATTGTCCGTGGGCTGAGCAAACGGTATAACCTCACCTTCCTGAATGATGCCATCGCCCCTTCCACTGATGCAGATACCCGCTCTTTTTCCTATGATGTGATCAGCAGCAATGCCATTGACCGTATCATGGTCTATAAATCTCCTTCTCCTGATCTCCCGGGCGAGTTCTCCGGCGGCCTGGTAAAGATCTATACCAAGAAAAGCCAGCTGACCAAACAGCTGGAACTGCAGGTGTCTACACAATATAGACCTTATTCCACCTTTAAGGACGTCTGGTCCTATGCAGGCAGCAAGTATGATGTACTGGGTTTTGATGACGGCGCCCGTAAGCTGCCTTCCGGCATTCCCAATGCGCTGGTGTATAACCATCTCAACCCAGCAGAAAGAGCTGCCTATGGACGCGGGTTCAGCAACAACTATGTGGTGGACAAGCGCTATGAAGCCATGCCAGATCTGCGGGCAAACCTGAACTATTATGATGCCTGGCGCATCGGCGGCCGCTACCTGAAAAACCTGACCACTATCGCCTATTCCAATACCCGTGAGCAAAGGGTAACGGAAGCCAACTCACTCATGAAATTCCATGACGGCGAGACTACACAGGGTATTCATGCTGCCCGGATCTCGGCCATCCAGAGCAATGAGATCAGTTTGAATGATCGCCTCTCAATAGAGCTAAGGCATTTTTTCAATACCAATAACCAGCGCATCACCATAGAAGACCACCGGCAAATGCTCTGGTACGACAATATGGATTTTCGCCATATCAACCTGTATTACCAGCAGAACCAGTTGTACTCCGGTCAGCTGGCAGGTACCCTGTTACTGGGAAAAGATAAAAAGAGCGACCTGAAAGCCAATATCAGCTATTCCATCAACCACAAGCAGGAGCCGGATAACCGGGACTATACCCTGGGCAGGAATATCAACGATGGAGAAGGAAAGCCGCTTACCGATGACGCCAATCCCTGGCGTATGATCAACAATATCATCTCTTATTATACCCTGTCGCGGGGATTCAACGAGGTAAAGGAAAAGAATTACCAGGGCAATATCGACCTGAACTACCGGTTCAATGATACCTGGGGATTTAAAACCGGCGCCTATTATTCCTCCTGTAACAGGCGCTTCAGCAGCCGGCTTTTCGCCCTGCTGAATGATGTCAATCTCTATGACCCCAATATTGCGTTCTACGGTTCCGAAAATCCGGCAGACAATGGCAGTGTGACGGGTGGCACCAATTGGGTATATGAACGCGACCTGCAGAACCATTTTGATCATTCCCTGTTCCGGGAAGACGGCACAGGATACAGGTGGTATGAAAAAACTACCCCCAACAACCAGTACTATGCCGACAATGTACTCACGGCAGGGTACCTCAGTACGGATATCAACCTGCTGAACAACAGGCTGAATATATATGGCGGGGTACGGGTAGAGCACAATCGCTTCCGCATCCTGGGTTCTTATGAAACCGGCCTGGCCGCCTACCCGCTGGTAGTGGATCAGCCAATCACCTCCGTACTGCCTTCTGTAAACCTTTCCTTTAAGCTGGACAGCTCCCTTATTTTCCGTGCGGGTTACGGCAAAACCGTGAACCGCCCCGAGTTCCGGGAAGCAGCGCCCATGCAATTTATCAGCTACCTGGACCAGGAGATCTATGAAGGTAACCCTGATCTGACCACGGTGAATATCCACAACCTGGACGCCCGTATAGAATGGTATCCTGAAAGCTCGCGCAGGAATGAACTGATCAGCGCCGGTGTTTTTTACAAACACCTGGACAAACCTATTGAACGGTTCAGGTCTGTTTCTTCAGAAGGCTTTGATCAGTTCTTCTACGTGAATACCGGCAAAGCCTATGTATACGGTGTGGAAGCAGAGATCAGGAAAAGCTTTGACTTCATTCCCGGAAAGTTCTTCCGTGACCTTTCCGTGGTGGTCAACGGCTCCTGGTTTGAAAGTGAGGTAACGGTGCCGCGCATGCCCGCCCACAAAGGATATACGCTTATTGAAAGAAAAAGACCGATGCAGGGACAATCACCTTATCTCATCAATGCATCCCTGAACTATGAGAACCTGCGACTGGGCACCCGGATCTCCGCCACCTTCAACAGGGCAGCAGATTATATCTATGCCGTGGGCGCCAATGAAGGCGAAGACATCGATGCAGATATCATGCTGAAAGCCAGGAACCAGCTGGACATTACCTGGCGCCAGCGCATCAACAGGACCATCAGCATCAATGCCGGTGTGCAGAATGTGCTGAATGCGCCTTTCCTGCTCTACCAGGACTGGAAAAGGAATTACTCTTACGATGAGATCAAGCCCGGCAAAGGACCAGACTGGAACGATCCCGGTACTTTCAGGACGGCTGACCTGATCTACCGTAAGTTCTATTCAAGGCCCTATTATTCTCTTGGCGTCAATTTTCTTCTCTGATCATTCAATTACATAAACTATGTATACATTTTTTCCCGGCAGATCCTTTTCCCTGCAATGGCTAATTCTGCCCCTGCTGATACTATGCTGCCATGCCTGTACCAAATTTGATGAGGAGCTGGACGTGCAGAACAGCGAATCCGGTGTTGTGCGGGTGGTCCGGAACGGATTGACCATCAATGCTGCCAAGATCGATGAAACGATAACAGTATACGCCAAGATCGGCAATCCCAGGGCAGCCATTCAATGGTATGTAGCCGATGCAATGGCAACCGTTACCAGCCATGGCTCTGGCATGAAGACCATTTCTGTGAATGATGGCGGATTCCAGACCTTCCTGATGGATACTTTCAATATCGTTATCCCTCGGAATGCAAAAGTGGGCGCCGGCAGCGTGTATTTTTCCATTGATGGCGAAGTAAAACCAGCGCTGGCCTTTACAGTGGTAAAACCGGATATCCTGGTGCCCAATAAGGTATTGGTAGAGCCCTACTTTATCACTTATTCCGATAGCGTGCTGCGGACAGATGGTTCAGGCCTGTATGATTATATTTTCCCCAGCACCCTGAAAGATGGCGTGCAGCTGGAGGCGGTGGTGAAACGTGCCCTCAAACTGACCTATGACAGGGACAGGCAGGCATTCTTCTTTTTAGATAACCTCACTGCTTCTTCAGGTGTCAATTCATTGGTGATCCGTATGCTGAAAGATGGCGTGGTGACCACCATTGCCGGCGGTGGTACGGATTTCCGGGCTTCGCAGGGCAACCAGCTGATGATCCGGGGTGATTTCTATAGTGGCGGGTCAGGACCGGATATGGTCATGGGCCCTGATCACAAACTGTATTTTGTCAATTTATACACAAAGACCCGCGTCGCCCCAACCAATGGAGAGGCCTGGTCGCTGATCCAGCGGATTGATCCGGAAACGGGTGTTGTGGAGCGCGTGATAGGTGGGACCAGGCTGGCGATCCCACATTCCAACCGGACCACCGATGATTACCGGGGCATTGTGGATGGATATAAGGATACAGCCATGATCTGCATGCCCCAATCCCTGACCTTTGATCCATCCGGCAACCTGTATTTCCTCGATGGCAAAACTATGGGGAATGGACAGGTGATGCGCAAACTGGACAAAGAAGGGATCCTTACTACCATCGTTGGTAAGGTTAAGCTCGCCTACACACTGCGGGCAGATCCGGCTGATGGAGTGGTTAAACACTATGTGAGCTTTACCGAGTACAGTCAGCTGGTGGAAGGATATGGTGATGAGGTCAGGCTCACAGGTGTCAAAAACATGGCCCGTGCGGGTAACGGAAAGTTTTATATCAGCTCAACCAATACTGTTATTGAAGTGAATCCTGACAGGCGGGAAGCGGCCATCGTGCTAAAAGCTTCCGGCACTAATGCAGGTCCCTTAACAGGTACCTTCAAAGAAGTTGACCTGCGTTTGGTGTCCACCCTGGATGTGGATTTTGACGGGAACCTGCTGTTTGGGAATACAGAGATCTATAAAATGGATCTGCAGGAGGAAACCGTTTCCCTGATAGCTGGCGGACGGAATGCTATAGATGCAAGGACAGCTATGCGCCAGGTACAGCAGGGGGCTACCGCAATTTTAGGAAACCTGGACAGGATCACCTTTGACCAGTTCGGCAACCTGTATGCAGGCTTTAGCTATACAATTCCCAATGTGGACGTGGTTATATCTAAGATCAATATTGAAAGATAACAGGCTTGACAGCCCAAAAAACAGTACATGCAACGTAGTTTTTTATTCTATATGCTTTTCCTGCTCCTCTCCACAACCGCCTGTGAAAAGGATGCAGAGTTGCCTGAAGCCCGTGGGCAGGCACAATTGATGGTGTACAATGGTAATGCAGATTTTTACGACCTGAATGGCTGGGTGCTGGTTGATAATGAAGTATTCGGCACGCGCTCCTACAATGACAATGGAGCCGGGCTGGTAGGCGCTTTCAATTTCTCCAGGTATTCACCCGTAGACACCGGGCTTTTCCGGATCGGCTTCACCAGTACGGCCACCCGGCCTGAAGACGCCGATAAGCTATCGGAAGGGATATTCCATTTTGAAGATAAACAGCATTATACCCTGTACCTGGCAGATAGCCTGGGCTATACCGTTATTCTCTCCACTAAGGATGAGGTGCAGCGGAATGCTTCCATGGCAAAAGTGCGGCTCATCAACCTCAGCCCGGACGCAGGAAAAGTATCCCTGACCCTGGACGATGCGCCGGTGGATGCCATCAGAGCGGTGGGGTACCGGCAGGTAACCGGCTTTACGGATATCCAGCCCGATGTCAAACCGGGTATACGTATCGTAACCATGAATGAGCGTACCGGGGAGGAGCAGGTCCTGACCCGGAAATCCTTTGCGCTGGAGGCCGGCAAGTGTTATACCATGATCCTGCGGGGATATACCAAAGCCCCTGATGGCAATGTCAACAAAACGATTTCCCTGTCTACCATTATCAATTTCTGATCCCACTTAAAAAGTATATGATGAAGAATAAAAGTTTTTGGCAACTGGTTACTGGCCTGTGTATGACCCTGCTGGTCCTGACTGCCTGTAACCGGGATGATGATGCGGTGGCGGTTATTGTCATAGAGCCGCCGGTGATCCATCGCGTCAGCAACCAGACCGTGCAGGCCGGCGAAAGCCTGACCGTTTATGGCAGCGGCCTCAGCCGTGCAGGCATGACCACTGAAGTGCTTATCAGCGGCCGGCCCGCTGAGCTGCTGAAACAGTCGGCAGATAGCCTGGTCATTGCCGTGCCCGCCACTGCGTACACAGGTAAGCTGCTGGTTATTCTGAGCCAGGGGAAAGCTTTTGCCAGCGCTGAGCTGGGCGGCTCCCTGACCATCCGGCCTACAGCCATCATTTCCGGTTTCTTTCCACCCTTTGGGTATGCTGGTGAAACTATTGCGCTGGCTGCACAGAACTTCAGTGAGCAGGCGGCCGACAATGAAATTTTTCTCGGTACAGAGAAAGCGGAATTTGTAGGTAAGAAGAATAACGATACTGTACTGGTAAAGATCCCGGAAAATGCGGCAACCGGTAATTTTTCCTGGCGAACCTATAACGGGCCGCTGTCCATGATGCCGGCCGGATCCGTTTTTGGCATCCGCAAACAGGCCTATGCTGTCAATACGGTGGCGGAATGGCTCAGCGTTGATCCGGGATATACGTTCCTGGATACACTGGTGAAAGGATTTCCGGTATTGGCCGGAAGCAAGTATGAAGCGTCCAAAAGAGTGTTTGATACAGCCATGAATTACCTTACGGCTGCAGACAGGACCTATACTGTTTTCCTTGCCGGTGATGTTGGTTACCTGAGCAGTGAGCTTACCCGTACAAAATATATTGACAATATCAAAAGCTCGCCATCTTCTTTCTCACCCCGGCTGGTAGCAGCTATAGTGCCGGGTCAAACCATCCGGATGCAGGCATTGACCGGTGGAGAAAGCTGGAATACGGCCTATACGGATTTTGTCTATAATCCCTATGGCGGTGATCCTGATCTGGCCAACAGGATCCGGATAGTGATGCAGGATGGTCAACCATATGCGCAGATCTATACCGAATATGGCTTCCCTGAAGGCGGCCCTTTGAAGAAGTTGCTGCGCCAGTTCACCATCGGTAATGCCACCCTCATAGAGGTGGATGGCGATATTGGTTTTAATACCTCTTTCTATTAACAGTCCCTACGCTTATAAACCATATCCTTGCATTAACCCTATGAGATAAAAAAATGGCGCCTCTTACGGCGCCATTTTCCTTGGTATTGCTGAAGGACTGTTGTCCTGTCTATGATTTTACAAAGTAAGCACCGTTCAGTGCTTCCAGTGTGATTGTTTCCTGTTTGCCTGTCGCCAGCTCTTTCACCACACAATTCTTTTCTTCCAGCTCTTTGCTGCCAATGATCACAATAAAAGGAATGTTTTTCTTCTCGGCATATTTGAACTGCTTATCAAATTTGGTGGATTCATGGAACAGTTCGGCAGGAACGCCCTGGGCGCGCAGCGCCTGCATGGCGGTGAAAGCCGCTTCACTTTCGGCGGTCCCGAGATTGAAGAAAAGGACCTGGGTGCCTGTTTGTACGGCGGCCGGGAACAGCTGCAGCTCTTCCATCACATCATAGATGCGGTCCACACCGAAGGAGATACCCACGCCGGGCAGGTTGGGCACGCCGAAGAGACCGGTGAGGTCGTCATAGCGACCGCCGCCGCCAATGCTGCCCATCTGTACATCGTTGGCCTTCACTTCGAAGATGATGCCGGTATAATAGTTGAGGCCGCGGGCCAGCGTGAAGTCTACAACGAGGCTGGCCTTTTCATTACCAACAGCTGGCTGGCGGTTGCTGAGGCTCTGCAATTCATTCAGGCCTGCCTGTGCGGTGAGTTGCTCGCCAAAGAGGGCCTGGGCCTGTACCAGTTTCTCGGCGTTGTTGCCGCTGATCTGCAGGTACATTTCAATTTTTTTGACAGCGGCTTCGCTGATGCCGCGTTCGGTCAGCTCTTCTTTTACTTTGTCGAGCCCGATCTTGTCCAGCTTGTCGATGGCCACAGTGATATCGGTCATGCGCTCCGGCTGGCCGGTCAGCTCAGCCAGTGCCTGCAGCATCTTGCGGCTGTTGATACGGATTTCCACGGCGATGCCGAGCTGCTGAAAAACGGCTGCATAGATATTGGCCAGCTCCAGCTCATTGAGCAGGGAGTTGCTGCCTACCACATCGGCATCACACTGGTAGAACTCGCGGTAGCGGCCGCGCTGGGGGCGGTCGGCCCGCCAAACAGGTTGTATCTGGTAACGTTTAAAAGGAAAAGTCAGCTGGCCATGGTTCATGGCCACAAAGCGGGCGAAGGGAATGGTGAGGTCATAACGAAGGGCGCGTTCAGTAAGGTTCTTGTCATTCTTCCCCTGTAATACTTTTTCAAAGGCGGCCTGGGCCTTCTCCTGGTTCTTGGGATCATTCAGGCCATTATTCAGGATCTTGAAGATGAGCTTATCACCTTCTTCCCCATATTTCCCCATCAGGGTGTCCAGGTTTTCCATAGCCGGGGTTTCCAGCGGCTGGAAGCCATACAGTTCAAATACCTGGCGGATAGTGCTGAAGATATACTGTCTTTTACGAACGATATCGGGTCCGAAATCTCTTGTTCCCTGCGGGAGCGTGGGTTTGCTCATATATTTATTATAGTTACAACTTGATTGTTGGTATTGGGTCCTGCTATTCTAACAACCCTGGAATTGCTGGTCCTGGCCGTCAGTCGGAATTGTCAGCTGGCCCCGGCAGTACGGTACCTGCTGATAATGGCGTCACAGGCTTTGCTGATCAGTTCATAGACATCATGGTAGCCATCCTCTTCCCCGTAATAAGGATCGGGTACATCGGCGTTTTTACCGGGGTACAGTTCTTCCAGCAGGAGGGCCACCTTACCCGGCGGAAACGCTGCGTGGTGAATTCGTTTCATCTCGTCCAGCACATCCGTGGCCAGGGCATAGACCAGGTCATATTCGGGTATATCGGCACTGGTGAACTGGCGGGCGCGCTGCCGGCTGATATCGAGGCCATTGTGGCGCGCCACCTTCTGGGAAAGGCGGTGGGGCGCCTGGCCGGTATGGTAGCCATTGGTGCCGGCGCTGTCCACCTGCCAGTGGAGGCCGGCCGCTGCTGCTTTCTGTTGCAGGATGCCTTCTGCCAGGGGGCTGCGGCAGATATTGCCCAGGCAGACCATCAGGATTTTCATGGCCGCAAAGATAGGGCCTTCCGCCTTTATGTGGAATTGGGACGTTACTGCATCTTATTAGCAATCCGGTAGTTGAGGAACCCTTCATTCCGGTCAAAAACATCGGGCAGGACGGGTAAGAGGGGGTTCCGGAAACCACTTAGGATGAAGGAACTATACGAACGAACGGCAGTATTCTGAAATCATTAAATTTTAAGTAAAATCTAACAGTAGATGTCGTTTTCCCGGTTATTTCTTATCTTGCCCGAACCCATATACCAATCCATGGCTACAGATTTTGAAGACAAAATGAAGGATAACAGAATGCAGGCTTACTCCAACAGACGCGCCTTAATGGACATTGGAATGGGTATCATTTATCTGGTGGTGGGTGGTTTTATTGCATTGAAGGACCATTTAGGTACGAATATTGATTTCCCTTCACCGCCTTTTTCCTACATATTTGGTGGTTTATGTCTTTTATATGGAGGATTCAGGATTTACAGAGGAGCGAGAAAGAATTATTTCCAATAGGACATAGATGATTTCCAATAATCCTTATCTGATCGTTCAACTTTATTACAGCGTCCGCCGCGGAAACCCGTACAGGAATTTTCGCATGGGTCTTATAGCCAGGCGGTTAATCTCTATCAGCAGATGAAAAAGTATCGGTTCTTCGGGTCTTGTTTAAAATTGGTCTGTACGATCGGAATATCTGGCACCATTTTATTGAGCAGTTGTGGAGGAGGTACGCAGGAAGGGAGGGAAACCACTACTTCCGGCACTATCCGTATCAGTGCAGATGAATCATTCAAACCAGTGATCGACTCCCAGATACAGGTGTTTGAGTCCCAGCGGCCCAACGCCAAAATTCTGGTGGATTATAAACCGGAAGCAGACTGCCTGCGGGACCTGGACAATGACAGTGTCCGCATGGTGATCGTTACCCGGGGATTAACGGACCAGGAGGTGAAAGGCCTCTCGGCCAAATTGTCTTTTAAACCATCTTTTGCACCCATGGCGCTGGATGCCATTGCCGTGGTGGTGAACGATAAAACAAAAGACTCGCTCTTTACCATGCAGGATATCCGCTCCATGGTGCGCGGGATCAGCAACTACAAATACAAAGTGCTGCTGGATGGCACTACAGCCACCAGCACCGTGCGTTATGTGGTTGATTCCATGCTCCGCGGTAACCCTATCGGGAAAAATGTGGTGGCGGCCAACAGCACGGAAGGAGTGATTGATTACGTATCTAAGAACACCGATGCCATTGGCCTGGTAGGTGTTAGCTGGATAGGCAATAGAGATGATTCCACGCAATTAAGCTTCCTGGAAAAAGTTAAAATTGCAAAAATTGAATGTAACGGCTGCAACGGTACGTATGTAGATCCGGTACAGTATAATATCGCAACCCGCAGGTACCCTATGATCAGGCCCCTGTACTATATTTTAAAAGAAAATTATAACGGTTTAGGAAACGGATTCACCAATTTTCTCATCAATGAAAAAGGACAGATGATCTTTTCAAGAGCTTATCTGTTTCCCATAAGGATGAATTTTGAGGTGAGACCAATGCAGATCTCTGAATAAAACATAGAGGAACCTTTCAATTTAAAAACTCTAAAAACAGCAAGTGACAATGATGAAACGATCATTATGTTTATTAGTAGCGGTTGTCATGGGGGGCAACATCCTTTTTGCCCAGAAAGTGGAAGAGGGCAGAAAGTTTTATTATTACGAGCGCTACAACAGTGCAAAAGAGGTGTTTGAAAAGGTGTTGTCGGCTAATCCCAATAACATTGAGGCTGTTTACTGGCTTGGTCAGACCTTGCTGGCGCAGAAAGATTCTGTGGGAGCCAAAAACCTCTACCAAAAATTATTACAACAGAACGGCAATGCCCCGCTGGTGATTGTGGGCATGGGTCAGATAGAGCTGATGGAAGGCAAGGCCAATGACGCCCGTCAGCGTTTTGAAATGGCCATCACTTCCACCAAAGGAAAGGATGTGGATGTGCTCAACGCGGTTGGTCGCGCTAACGTAACGGCCAAACCCGGGGACGCTACCTACGCCATCGAAAAGCTGAACCTGGCTACCCAGGTCAAGAACTTCAAAGACCCGGAAACTTACCTGATCATGGGTGATGCTTACCGTAAGCTGGCCGATGGTGGTAATGCCGTATTATCTTATACCAAGGCCAGTGGCCTGGACGATAAACTGGCCGCTCCCAAATACAAGACCGGCAAAGTTTACCTGACCCAGAATAACCCGGATTATTTCCTGCCCGCTTTTGAAGAAGCAGTTCAGGCAGATGCAGCTTATACCCCCGCTATCTATGAGCTGTTCTACTACTGGTACTTCCGGGACGTGAACAAAGCTTCCCAATACCTGGACCAGTATGCTGCCAATGCAGATCCCGGTCCTTCTGTGGAATACCTGAAAACGGACTTTACCTATGCCAAGGGCGACTTTACCGGAGCCAAGGCCAAGGCCCAGCAGCTGATTGACCAGTATGGCGCCAATGTAACACCCCGTATGTACCGGATGATTGCCTATACCTCCGATACCCTGGGTGATGCTCCTTCCGCCAAAGCGGCCATGCAGAGCTTCCTGAGCAAGGCTGATCCGGATGATATCCTGCCTGCCGACTACCTGGAGCTGGCCAAGATCAATACCAAGATCCCCGGCGGCGAGACGGAAGCATTCGCCAGCTATCAGCAGGCTGTCAACAAGGACACCGCCATAGACAACAAAGTGAACTATATCAACATGGCTGCCGCCCTGGCTAAAAAACTGGGCGACCGCAAGCAGGAAGCCAACTGGCTGGGTGTAGCCTATGGCCTGAAACCCGCCCCTTCCCAGACTGACCTGTACAACTGGGGCATGGCCAACTACCAGGCCGCCAACTATCCCACGGCTGACAGCATCTTCTGCAATTTGTACCAGACGCAATACCCTGATCAGATCTATGGTTACCTCTGGTGCGCCCGTACCAAGCAGGCCATGGATGACTCCGTCAACACCAATGGTCTTGCAGTGGAAGCCTACAAAATCCTGGCGGAAAAAGCCAAGCAGATTGACTCTGTTAAGTTCAAAGCACAGATCATCTCCTCTTATTTCTTCCTGGTACAGTATTATAATGACATTAAAAATGACAGGCCCACAGCCATCGAATACGTGAATAAAGTACTGGAAACTGACCCTGCCAATGCCGATGCTATCCGCATCAAAGGCATCCTGGAAAAGGCCAATCAGAAACCAGCAGCCCAACCAGCCAGACCCCGTACCACCAGCAGCACAACATCAACCGGTGCTGCCCAGGGGGCCGGAGCCAGGTAAACCGGCTGTTCCCGTCATCAAGCTATTTATATCGGACAATTCCCTGCCGCTTACGCGACAGGGAATTTTTTTATTTTCCTGATTTCGAACATTCCAATTGGAAAATGCGTGTTGCTACCTTATTTTTGCCGACAAATAAAACGGGTTATGAACTTTTACCTGTTACAGGCCTCCACCGTTGCCCACAATCCTGACAACTCCTACTGGTACTTCGCTGTCGGTATTCAATTGATTATCGCTCTCGGTTTACTGGGCCTTATCATGGCTGTTACTCATCTATTAGGTCCCAAACGCGCTACCGCCGATAAGCTGGAAAACTTTACGAGTGGTATCAAAAGCCATGGTGATGCCCGCCAACCCATTGCCATCAAGTATTTCCTGGTAGCCATCCTCTTTGTGCTGCTTGATGTGGAAGTGATCTTCTTCTACCCTTATGCCGTGAATTTCAGGGCACTGGGATGGGAGGGATTTTGGGCTGTACTGATGTTTGTTAGCTTCTTCCTTTGCGGCTTCATCTACATAATGAAGAAAGAGGCCCTTAAATGGGAAGATTAACCATATAACCTGGGTCCTTGCCCATGCGGCAATCCGCCAAAACGATTGCCTGCTGCAGAGAAAAATGAGCGTATTTGAATCCCGCAGGAATAACCTTTGCTTATCATGATTGTTAGCAAGGGAAGTTCCCGGAATCTCAAATCATTAAATTTCAAATAATCAGCTATGGCTCGTCCTGTTCAATATAATATTTACGGTCAGACAGATGTGAAACTGGTGAAAGAAGGCCCCGAAGGGTACAACGGTGAGGGATTTTTTACCACCAAACTGGACCAGGTGGTAGGTCTCGCCCGCAAAAACTCTATCTGGCCCCTGCCTTTTGCCACTTCCTGCTGCGGTATTGAATTTATGGCCACCATGGCCGCCTCCTATGACCTGGGACGTTTTGGTGCTGAAAGGCTGGGTTTCACCCCCCGTCAGTGCGACCTGATGATGGTCATGGGTACTATTGCCAAGAAAATGGGCCCCATCGTGAAACAGGTATACCTCCAGATGGCAGAACCCCGCTGGGTACTGGCTATGGGCGCCTGCGCTTCCAGTGGCGGCGTGTTTGACACCTACAGCGTACTCCAGGGCATTGACCAGATCATCCCGGTGGATGTTTATATCCCCGGTTGCCCGCCCCGCCCTGAAGCAGTGATCGATGGCATCCTGCGGATCCAGGACCTGATAGGGAATGAAAGCCTGCGCAGAAGGAATAGTGAGAAATACAAAAGCCTGATGGATAGTTACGGTATTCAATAACAAACGAAATCCATGTCTCTTAACTACGATACTATTAAACAGCGGCTCACGGAAAAATTCGGCGACCAGGTCAGCAATTTTGAAGAGCCATACGGTATGCTCACTTTTGAGGTACCCAAAGAAATGAATTTAAAGACATTGCAGTTCCTCTTTGATGATGAGGCGCTGCAATTTCGTTTTCTGACCGACCTGCAGGCCATTCATTATCCCGATGACAAAGGCCGTGAGCTGGCCGTGGTGTACCATCTTCATAACCTGGTGGACAATGTCCGCATCAGGATGAAGGTCTTCACGGATATCCGGCAGCCCGATGTGTTCAGCGCTACCGCGCTGTTCTCCGGCGCCAACTGGATGGAAAGGGAAACTTATGACTTCTTTGGCGTGAACTTCGTAGGCCATCCCAACCTGCGCCGTATCCTGAACGTGGATGAAATGGATTATTTCCCCATGCGGAAGGAATATCCGCTGGAAGACCAGACAAGGATCGACAAGGACGATGAGATGTTTGGCAGGGGATGAGCGTAACTTTCAATAGCATATACTATGTCCGACGTATTACAACATAAGAACATTAAATTACCGGAAGGTTCCATTGAGAAAACGACCACCACGCTTAACCTGGGGCCTACCCACCCGGCTACCCACGGGGTATTCCAGAATATCCTGGAGCTGGATGGTGAGCGCATCGTTTCCTCCGAGCAAACGGTAGGTTATATCCACCGCGCTTTTGAAAAGATCGCTGAGCGCCGGCCACTGTACCAGATCACGCCGCTGACCGACCGGCTGAACTATTGTTCTTCTCCCATCAATAATATGGGCTGGCACCTCACCTGTGAGAAATTGCTGGGTGTACAGACCCCCAAACGTGTGGACTATCTCCGGATCATCATCATGGAGCTGGCGCGCATTGCCGACCACCTGATCTGTAACTCCGTTATGGGGGTGGATGCAGGTGCTTTCACTGGCTTCCTCTACGTGATGAAATACCGTGAGCTGATCTATGAGATCTATGAAGAAGTATGCGGCTCCCGCCTCACCACCAACGTAGGCAGGATCGGCGGCTTTGAAAGGGACTGGACGCCTGTAGCTTTCCAGAAGTTGGAGAAGTTCCTGGCTGAGTACCCCGCTGCGCTGAAAGAGCTGGAGAACCTGCTCACCCGCAACCGCATCTTCATGGAGCGTTGTATCGGCGCAGGCCCCATCAGTGCAGACCGCGCACTGAACTACGGCTTCACCGGTCCAAACCTCCGCGCCGCCGGTGTGGATTATGATGTGCGCGTACATACGCCCTATTCCAGCTACGATGAGTTTGATTTCGAAATACCGGTAGGTTCTACCGGAGATTGCTATGACCGTTTCCTGGTCCGTAGCAATGAGATGTGGCAATCCCTCCGGATCATTGAGCAGGCATACGCCAAAGTAAAAGCGTTCACCGGTGCGGAAGCAAAGATCTTCCATGCCGATGTGCCCGAGTATTACCTGCCCGAGAAAAAGGATGTATACACTAAGATGGAAGCCCTGATCTGGCATTTCAAGATCATCATGGGTGAGATCGATATCCCGAAAGGAGAAGTATACTTCCCGGTAGAAGGGGGTAATGGTGAACTGGGTTTCTACCTCATCAGCGATGGCTCACGGGCGCCGTACAGGCTGCATTTCCGCAGGCCATGCTTTATTTACTATCAGGCATTTTCCGAAATGACAAACGGGGCCATGCTCAGTGACGCAGTGATCGTGATGAGCTCCCTCAACCTGATTGCAGGAGAAATGGACGCTTAAAGTATATAATTATTATGGTGAAGTTTTCAGACGATAAATTACAAAAGGTACAGGAGATCATCGACCGCTACCCGGAAGGGAAGCAGAAGAGCGCCCTGATCCCCGTACTGCACCTGGCCCAGGAAAGCTTCGGTGGCTGGCTGAGCGCCGAAACAATGGACTATGTGGCCGGCCTGCTGAAGCTGGAGCCCATTGAAGTGTATGAGGTAGCCACCTTCTACAGCATGTACAACCTCAAGCCTGTAGGAAAATACGTATTTGAGGTATGCCAGACCGGCCCCTGCATGATACAAGGCAGTGATGATATCATTGACTATATCAAACACAAGCTGGGTATTGGCGTAGGTGAAACCACCCCCGACGGACTGTTCACCCTCAAGACCGTGGAGTGCCTCGGCGCCTGCGGTTATGCACCAATGATGCAGCTGGGTAAACATTTCCGGGAACACCTGACCAGGGACAAAGTTGACCAGATCATTGCTGAGCTGCGTGTAGAAGCCGGTAACTGATCTGCATTGAAAATTTGAATAACAGTAGCATGGGTATAAAATTATTATTAGAAAAAGCGCATGTAGAAGGTATCCGTACCTACGATGTATACCGCCGTGAAGGCGGGTACCGCAGTGTGGAGAAAGCGCTGAAGTCCATGAGCCCCGACCAGGTGACGGAAGAGGTGAAGAAGAGCGGCCTACGCGGTCGTGGCGGCGCCGGTTTTCCTACCGGTATGAAATGGAGCTTCCTGGCCAAACCCGAAGGTGTGCCCCGTTACCTCGTCTGCAATGCGGATGAATCCGAGCCAGGCACCTTCAAGGACCGCTACCTGATGGAATTTATCCCCCACCTGCTGATTGAAGGCCTGATAGTGGCTTCTTATGCACTGGGTTCAAGCAGAACTTATATCTATATCCGTGGCGAATACGCCTGGATCCCCGATATCCTGGAACAGGCTATTGCCGAAGCCAATGCCAATGGCTGGTTAGGTAAGAATATCCTGGGCACGGGCTTCGACTGCCAGATCTATGTGCAGCGCGGCGCCGGCGCTTATATCTGCGGTGAGGAAACAGCGCTATTGGAATCGCTGGAAGGCAAACGCGGCAACCCCCGCATCAAGCCGCCTTTCCCCGCCGTAAAAGGGCTCTGGGATTGTCCTACCGTGGTCAACAACGTGGAAACCCTGGCTGCCGTAGTGCCCATCATCAACCTGGGTGGTGAGGAATATGTGAAGATCGGGGTAGGTAAATCCACTGGTACCAAACTGATCTCCGCCTGCGGCAATATCAACAAGCCCGGCGTATACGAGATTGACATGACCATCTCTGTGGAAGAATTCATTTACAGCGACGAATACTGCGGCGGCATTGCCAACGGAAAAAGGCTGAAAGCCTGTATCCCCGGCGGTAGCTCCGTACCCATCCTGCCTGCCAACCTGCTGCTGAAAACAGCCAAGGGGGAATCCAGGATGATGAACTACGAAGGCCTGGCCGACGGTGGCTTTGCTACCGGCACCATGATGGGTAGCGGTGGTTTCATTGTGCTGGACGAAGACCAGTGCGTGGTGCGTCATACGCTGAGCCTGGCGCGTTTCTACCGCCATGAAAGCTGCGGTCAGTGCTCACCCTGCCGGGAAGGCACCGGCTGGATGGAGAAGATCCTGAAGAATATTGAACATGGAACGGGTAAGTCGAGCGATATAGACCTGCTCTGGGATATCCAGCGCAAGATTGAAGGCAATACCATCTGCCCGCTGGGCGATGCGGCTGCCTGGCCTGTAGCTGCGGCCATCCGTCACTTCCGTGATGAGTTTGAATGGCACGTGCAGAACCCGGTAGAAAGCCAGCAGCGTAATTTTGGTCTGGCCCATTATGCCGACCCGCTGCCCGTACCGGTCACTGCCTGATTTTAGCAAAATAACGCCGGGGCGTAAACGAAAGTGAGGCCGGGCGTGCAATTATACTTTATGGCTGAGGAAAAGAAATTATTCAAGGTTACGATCGATAATATCACCATCGAGGTGGAGCCGGGTACATCCATCCTGAACGCAGCGCGTATGATTGGAGGAGATGTGGCGCCCCCCGCTATGTGTTATTATTCCAAGCTCAAGGGCAGCGGCGGTAAATGCCGTACCTGCCTGGTGGAAGTAGCCGCCGGCTCTACAGCTGATCCGCGCCCCATGCCCAAACTGGTGGCCAGCTGCCGTACCAACGTCATGGACGGCATGGTGGTGAAGAATATCACCAGCGAGCGCGTAATTGACGCCCGCGCCGGCGTAGTGGAGTTCCTGCTCATCAATCACCCGCTGGACTGCCCCGTGTGCGACCAGGCCGGTGAGTGCCACCTGCAGGACCTGAGCTATGAACACGGCAAGGAAGGCACCCGCTATGAGTTTGCCCGCCGTACCTTCCATAAGCACGACCTGGGACCTTATATCCAGCTGCACATGACCCGTTGCATCCTCTGCTACCGTTGTGTGTTCACTGCCGATCAGCTCACCAATAAAAGGGTACACGGCATACTGGACCGCGGCGATCATGCCGAGATTGCCACCTATATTGAGAAAGCCCTCGACAACGACTTCATCGGTAACGTTATTGATGTATGTCCCGTTGGCGCCCTGACCGATAAAACCTTCCGCTTCAAGAACCGTGTATGGTTCCTGAAACCCGTGGACGCCCATTGCGAATGCGGCAAGTGCAAAGGCAAAGTGACCCTCTGGTACCGTGGTGATGAAGTATACCGCGTTACTGCCCGTAAGGACCAGTGGGGTGAGGTAGAGGACTGGATCTGTAACGAATGCCGTTTTGAGAAAAAGAAAACGAGCGACTGGATCATTGACGGACCTGCAAATGTGAGCCGTCAGTCCGTGATCTCCGCCAACCATTATTATAAAGGAACTATCCAGCCCAAAGAGACCACCGCCGAAGTAATGGGCGGCCGGAATCCCAGGCTGCTGATGGATATCCATAGTGTGAGTGAAGTGAACAGGCCCGATATCCATTTACAGGATCTGCAAAGGCCCGCGCATTCCACGGACTTTAACAAGCCGCGGTCCAACGGACAGGCAGCCATCGGTAACGAGGGCGGCCAACAGTAAGTTATCATTCATCAGGGCGGCTGCCTGCAGACGCCCGGTATTTATAATAAGGCACAATGCAGTTATATCTGTTAGCATTTGATTGGTTTTTTCTCATTGAGAAGCTGGTGTTGATCATCGCCATTATTTCTTTGTCGATGGTGATCGCCATGTATGAGACCTACGGAGAAAGAAAGGTAGCTGGCTGGATCCAGGACCGTCATGGTCCCAACCGGGCCGGTCCTTTCGGTTTGTTCCAGCCGTTGGCTGATGGTCTCAAGCTGTTCATGAAAGAAGAGATCATTCCCAACACTTCCAACAGGACTTTGTTTGTGCTGGGGCCTGCGCTGGCTATGCTGGCGGCGCTGATGACCTCGGCCGTTATTCCCTGGGCTGGCCCCATTGAAGTACTGGGCCGCCAGGTATCCCTGCAGATAGCTGATATCAATATCGGTGTCCTGTATGTGTTTGGCGTGGTGAGCATGGGTGTGTACGGGATGATGATCGGCGGCTGGGCCTCCAATAACAAGTTCTCCCTGCTGGCCAGCTTACGCGGCGCCTCCCAGACCATCTCCTATGAGCTGCCGATGGGACTTTCCCTGATTGCCCTGCTGATGATGACCGGCTCCCTGAAAATGAGCGTGATCGTAGGACAGCAGATGGACACCTGGTACAATGTACTGTATCAGCCCCTGGGCTTCCTCATCTTCCTGATCTGCGCCTTTGCAGAATGTAACCGTACCCCGTTTGACCTTCCCGAAGCGGAAAGTGAACTGAACATGGGTTACCACCAGGAGTATTCTTCCATGAAACTGGGTTTTTATCTCTTTGCCGAATACATCAATATGTTCATCAGTAGCGTGCTGATGGCTACGCTGTTCTTTGGCGGTTATGATATTCCGTTTGTGAATGACGCCAGGCTGATCGAAAGCTGGGGACAGAACTGGGTGGCCCTGCTGCAGGGACTGACACTGTTTGCCAAGGCGGGCGCCTTCATCTTCTTCTTCATGTGGGTACGCTGGACCGTTCCGCGCTTCCGCTATGATCAGCTGATGAAGTTATGCTGGAAATCTTTGATACCTTTGGCGCTGGCCAATATGCTGATAACAGCAGCTATTGTATTGTGGCTGAAAAAATAACAACAGAAAAAGCGATTCAAGAATAAGTCATTTAATATGCAATCATTAACGAGCAGAGCGAAACCGGTAGACCGCAGTCCCATGACCTTCCTGGAACGGATCTACCTGTGGAATATCTTCAAGGGAATGCTGATCACGCTGAAGCACCTTTTCATGAAAAAGGTAACGGTGCAGTACCCTGAAGAGAAACGTCCTTTCAGCCCGGTATTCCGTGGCCTGCATATCCTCAACAGGGATGCGGAAGGACGTGAGCGCTGTACGGCCTGCGGTCTCTGCGCCGTAGCCTGTCCCGCAGAAGCCATTACTATGGAAGCAGCAGAGCGGCTGCCGGGTGAAGAGAACCTGTACCGTGAAGAGAAATATGCGGCCAAATACGAGATCAATATGCTCCGCTGCATATTCTGTGGCCTTTGTGAGGAAGCCTGCCCCAAGGATGCTATTTACATGAGTGAAACCTTTGCGCCTGCCAACTACCAGCGCAAGGGGCTGATCTATGGCAAGGCGGACCTCCTGATCCCGGATCCGAAAGAGAACCCGGAAGCCTATCAGCAGGCGCTGGGCAACAGGGCAAACAAGCAAGAACAGGCCAACTAACCGAACAAGCAACAAGCCATCATGAGCATAACTGTATTACTTTTTTATTTTCTCAGCGCCCTGGCCCTCGGCAGCGCGCTGATGGTCCTTCTCAGCCGTAATCCTGTACACAGCGTACTTTGGCTGATTGTTACCTTCTTTGCTATCTCCGGGCATTATATCCTGATGAATGCCCAGTTCATTGGTATTGTGAACCTGATTGTATATGCAGGCGCCATTATGGTACTGTTCCTGTTTGTGATCATGCTCATGAACCTCAACAAGGAAACCGAACCCAAAAAGAACAAGTGGCTGAAGCTGGCGGGCGTACTGTCCGGCGGCTGTCTCCTGCTGGTGCTGGTGGCCGCTTTGAAAACAGCGGAAAAGAAAGGAGAGCTGGTACAGCTGGTGGACGGTGATATTGGCCTGATCGGTAATCTCGGTAAAGCATTGTTCACAGAATATGTTGTTCCTTTTGAGATCAGTAGCGTCCTGTTCCTCAGCGCAATGGTGGGAGCAGTGGTGATCGGTAAAAAAGGAGACTAATCGACTATTATGAAAATCGAATACTACATCGTTTTATCACTGGCCCTGTTCTGCATCGGGATTGTGGGCGTGCTGACGCGCCGCAACGCCATCATCATCTTCATGTGCATTGAGCTGATGCTGAATGCCGTGAACCTGCTGCTGGTTGCATTCTCCAAAATGCATCACCTGGCTGGTGCGGCCGCCAATCCAACGGCCGGTATTGAAGGACAGCTGTTCGTGTTCTTCATCATGGTGGTGGCAGCGGCCGAGGTCTGTGTGGGACTGGCTATCATAGTGATGATGTACCGTAACGTGCATTCAGTGGACGTAAATTTTTTGAACAGATTGAAACATTGACGAGCCTGGCCGGTAAGCGATTGCTACTGCCGGTCCTGCTCTCCAAGAAGGCTTTATGAAGAATATTTTACAATTAGTCTGGTTGGTACCGGTACTGCCGCTGATAGGTTTCCTGATCAACGGCCTGTTCCGGAAACAGTTGCCCAAATCGCTGGTGAGCCTCGTAGGCTGTGGCACACTGCTGGCTTCATTTGTAGTGAGCGTCCTGCTCTTCCTGCAGGTGAAAGACGGGCACACAGGTGTTATCAGCTTCTTCGATTTTATCAGCGTAGGGGACTTCTCCATTCCATTCGCATTCCAGGTTGACCAGCTCTCTTCTCTCTTCCTGCTGGTGATCACGGGCGTAGGCTTCCTGATCCATGTGTATTCCGCCGCGTATATGCATTCAGAAGAGCCGCCGCATTTTGCCCGTTATTTTGCCTACCTCAACCTGTTCGTGTTCTCCATGCTCCTGCTGGTGCTGGGCGCCAACTATGTGATCATGTTCATCGGCTGGGAAGGTGTGGGCCTCTGTTCCTACCTGCTCATCGGTTACTGGTTCAAGAACGTGGAATATACCAACGCCGCCAAGAAAGCCTTTATCATGAACCGGATCGGTGACCTGGCTTTCCTGCTGGCCATCTTCTGGATCATTGCCAAACTGGGCACCGTTACCTATACCAATGACGCCGGCACCGGTGTACTGGATATCATCAGCGGCGGCCTGGCCAAAGCCAACCTGAGCACTTTTGAAATAACAGGCATCACCTTATTATTGTTCGTAGGCGCCACCGGTAAAAGTGCGCAGATCCCGCTGTACACCTGGCTGCCGGATGCCATGGCGGGTCCTACGCCTGTATCAGCCCTGATCCACGCAGCTACCATGGTGACCGCCGGTATCTATATGATTGCCCGCAGCAATATCATGTATACCCTGGCCCCCGTTACCCAGACAGTGGTAGCAGTGATAGGCCTGGCCACTGCAGTACTGGCCGCTACCATCGCCCTCAAGCAGAACGATATTAAAAAAGTACTGGCCTACTCAACAGTGAGCCAGCTCGGTTATATGTTCCTGGGTCTGGGTGTAGGCGCCTATACCGGCGCTGTATTCCATGTCATGACCCATGCCTTCTTCAAAGCCCTGCTGTTCCTCGGGGCCGGTTCTGTGATCCATGCCATGCATCATGAGCAGGATATCCGGAATATGGGCGGCCTGAGAAAGAAATTACCAATCACCCATATGACCTTCCTGCTGGGCTGTATCGCTATTGCCGGTATCCCGCCTTTTGCAGGTTTCTTCTCCAAAGATGAGATCCTGGCTGCCGCCTTTGGCAGGAATATGATCTACTGGATCGTTGGTGTGATCACCGCCGGTATGACGGCCTTCTATATGTTCCGCCTCTATGCCACCACCTTCCTGGGGCAGTTCCGCGGTACGGAAGAACAGCGTCATCACCTGCATGAAAGCCCGGCTGCCATGACCATCCCCCTGATGGTGCTGGCGGTGCTGAGCGTGATTGGCGGCTGGATCGGTATCCCCGAAGTGCTGATGCACAATGCCCATAGCCTGGAGCATTTCCTCAGCCCCATCTTTGCTGAGTCAGCGAAGATCGCTGAAGGACATCACCTGGATCACAGCACGGAATATGTGCTGATGGGGGTGTCTGTAGCTATTGCCCTGGTGGCCATCTTTGTAGCCATTTCCCGCTACAGCCGTAAGCCGGAGATGAAAGAGGCTACCGGTTTTGGCAAGGTGCTGGCCAACAAATGGTACGTGGACGAACTGTACAATTTCATCATCATACGGCCGCTGAACTGGACAGGCCGGTTCCTCAACAGCTTCATCGAGAAAAATGTGGTGGATGGCATTGTGAATGGTGTAGGCCGGTTTGTGAACTATACCAGCCGCCAGGTACGCCTGGTACAGAGCGGCCAGGTGGGCAGCTACGTACTGCTGATGGTACTGGGTATGCTGCTCTTCTTTGCGATCCAGTTTTTTGTGAAAAAGTAATTCATTTGACCTATTTCGTTTCATTATGATACCTGTTCTGCTCATCGTTGTTCCGCTGCTCACCGGCCTCGCCACTTTCCTGATCAAATCAGAAAAGAGCGCCAGGGCATGGGCTTTGTTATCCGCCTTGGCCACGCTGGTGATCTCCCTGCTGGGTATAACTGTGCTGAAAGGCAACAGTTACCTGCATGCCAATGTGGAGTGGCTGCCTACCCTGGGCAGCAGTTTTGCAGTAGGGCTGGATGGCATGGGCCAGCTGCTTTGCCTGCTTACGGCCGTAGCTTTCCCCATGATCTTTGCAGCTACCTGGAATGCCTCCTATAAGAATGCGAACCAGTTCTTCGCTCTCATGCTGCTGGCACAGGCCGGCCTGATGGGTGTTTTCCTGGCCTATGATGCGCTGCTGTTCTATTTCTTCTGGGAGCTGGCGCTGATCCCCGCTTATTTCCTTTGCTCCAGCTGGGGTGGGGAACGCAGGATCGCCGTTACCTTCAAGTTCTTTATCTACACCTTTGTTGGTTCGCTCCTGATGCTGGTTGGTCTCCTGTATATCTATTTCCATACAGCCGACCAGTCCTTTGCGCTGGAGTCATTCTATAAGGCCAGTCTCTCCACCAAGGAGCAGAACTGGCTGTTCTGGCTCATCTTCATTGCCTTTGCCATCAAGATGCCCATCTTTCCCTTCCATACCTGGCAGCCGGATACCTATGAGCAGTCGCCCACGGCCACTACCATGGTGCTGAGCGGGGGTAATGGTGAAAATGGGGCTGTTTGGGGTGATCCGCTGGCTGGTGCCCGTTCTGCCTACCGCCGCCTGGGCGCATGGTGACACGGTTGGCCTGCTCTGCGTGATCGGGATGATCTATGCATCGCTGATCGCTATCCAGCAGGACGACCTGAAGCGCCTGATCGCCTATTCCTCCATCGCCCACATGGGCCTGATGTGCCTGGCCATCTTCGTGTCTTCAGATAAAGGCCTGCAGGGGGTAATGATCCAGATGTTCAACCACGGGATCAATATCATCGGCCTCTGGATAGTAGTGGAGCTGATAGAGCGCCAGTTCAATACCCGTAAGATCTCCGAGCTGGGAGGTCTGGCGCAGAAAGCGCCGGGGCTTGCTATCCTCCTGGTAGTGGTGGCGCTGGCCAATGTGGCCCTGCCGCTGACCAATGCCTTTGTGGGTGAGTTCCTGCTCTTCACCGGCGTATTTACTTCCAATGTTTCCAAAATGGGACCTGTGTTTGCCGCGGTGGCTGGTGTCAGCATCATCCTGTCCGCAGTGTATACGCTGAATATGATCCAGCGTGTATTCTACGGCAATACCAATACCCTTACCGCCAATGCAAAGGATATCCGCATCAACGAGAAGCTGGTGCTGGGTGTGCTGGTGATAGCCATCCTGGTGATGGGCGTTTATCCCAAGCCTATGCTGGAACTGACCCAGGGAACGGTGGATGCATTACTGGAAAAAATGGTTAATAAACATCCATTATAAGAGAACGTTTAGAAATTACTTTCGATAAATAGTATTAGGATGAATGCAATTATAATATCGGCTATCTGGGGTGTGGTAATGATGTTCACGGGAGCCTTTGCCAACAAACAAACTGTAGTGCGGACAATGGCCTTGCTGGGCATTGGCCTGCTGCTGGCGGTGAACCTGATGGAATCCGGTGGAACCACCCTGGTGAAAGTGAACGTACGCAATATGCTTTACTTCGATAGCTTCGGGTTGTTCTTCAACACCATCGCTTTTGGCTGTACTGCACTGTACTTCCTGCTCTCTGGTCGTGACATGAAGAAAGTAGGTACACAGGTGGCGGAATATTATGCATTGATCTTTTTCATCCTTTGCGGGGTGGCCATCGTTTCTTCTTTCAATACCCTGCTGATGCTGTTCCTGGGCATTGAGATCATTTCTATCCCCCTGTATATCCTGACTGGTGCAGATAAACGTAACCTGAAAAGCAATGAGGCGGCCCTGAAATATTTCCTGATGGGTTCTTTCTCCACCGGCCTGATGCTGATGGGTATCACCCTGATCTATGGAGCCAAAGGGACCTTTACGCTGGACCAGATCGGGTTTGGCACTACGGAGCTGACCCCCATGCTGTCTGCCGGCCTGCTGCTCCTGCTGTTCTCCATGGCTTTCAAAGTATCTGCGGCGCCCTTCCATTTCTGGACGCCCGACGTATATGACGGCGCTCCTACGGTATTCACCTCCTTCATGGCTACTATTGTGAAGGCGGCTGCCTTTATCGGTTTCCTGCGCCTGTTTGACAACAGCTTTGGCGACCTCCATGCAGAATGGCGCACCCTGGTGGCCATCATTGCCGCCGCCACCCTGCTGATCGGTAATATCACGGCCGTATTCCAGCAGAGCGTGAAAAGGATGCTGGCCTATTCCAGTATTGCCCAGGCTGGCTTCATGATGTTCTCCCTGGTAGCCCTGAACGGGATTGCCAAGGAAGGCCTGATCTTTTACACGATGGCCTACAGTGTAGCCACCATTGGTATCTTCGCCATCCTGGTACGGATGAAGGACTATACCTTTGAAGGGTTCAACGGCCTGGCCAAAAGGCAGCCCCTGCTGGCGGCTACCACCACTATCTTTTTATTGTCCCTGGCAGGTATCCCCGCTACGGCCGGGTTCATGGCCAAATTCTATATGCTGTCCGCCGCTATCAGTAACGGACAGGTCTTCTGGCTGGTCATTGTTGGTGTGCTTTGCGCGGCCATCAGTGTATACTACTATTTCCGGGTAATACAGGCCATGTACTTCCGGGAAGGCGAAGGGCAGGAGATTGAGACTACCATCGGTTTCAGGGGCACCCTGGTGGGCATGGCAGCCCTGGTAGTGCTGTTTGGCATCTTCCCCCAATGGATCATCTCCCAACTGTACTTTTTCTTCTAAACGGGCTGAGCGCCTTTGGTTAAAGGGTTACCGCACCGACTTGCCGTCCGTGTATTGGCAACGCATTTTATGGTAATATTGCTTACTTTAGTAAGACAAGCAGTATTATGACGTTCCGCGATACATTCTCCTTAGCCTTCAAAACGGTTCGCGCCAATAAGCTCCGTACAGGTATTACCGTATCTATCATTGCCTTTGGGATCATGGCCCTGGTGGGCATCAAAACGGCCATAGTGGCCATGCAGCAGAAATTTGTGGAAAGCTTTTCGGCTATGGGAGCAACGGGTTTCACCATCCGTTACCGGGAGCCGCGTTTCCACTTTGGCGGCGGCTCAGAGATCAAAAAAGAAAAGAAGGGACAGCGGAAAGAAAAGAAATCAAGTTTCGGCAAACCTATCACCAAGCTCCAGGCGGAGCAGTTCAAGCAACGTTTCCAGTTCCCGTCAAGGGTATCCCTCAATATCTTCGGTACAAGGGATGCGGTGGTGTCCATGGGCAACCGCAAATCCAATCCCACCACCCGCGTATTTGGGGGGGATGAGAATTATGTGGACCAGAACGGGTTCACGCTGGCCTATGGCCGGAACCTGAATGAGCTGGATGTGCAGTCGGGCCGTAACGTCTGCGTGATCGGGAAAGATGTGGCCACCAAATTCTTTGGGGATAATATGGAGCGTGCGGTAGACAAGATCATCAAGATCAACAATATTCCCTTCCGGGTAGTGGGGGTGTTGAATCCCAAGGGCAGCACCCTGGGCATGAGCTGGGACAACTCTGTGGTCACCTCCTACAATAATGTGCGTCGTTTTTTTAATACCAATCCCAATGCCTCTTTCGGCATCCAGGTGAAAGTACCGGAACTGCACCTGATGGATGCGGCAACGGGCGAGGCTACGGGCATTTTCCGGCCTATCCGTAAGCTGACCACTACGGAAGAGGATAATTTTGCCATTGACAAGAGCGACAGCTTTGTGGAAATGTTATTGAAGCAGCTGGACCTGCTGACCTTTTCGGCTCTGATCATTGGTGTGATCACGCTGATGGGGGCGGCAGTGGGATTGATGAACATCATGCTGGTATCAGTAACGGAAAGGACCAAAGAGATTGGCCTGGTAAAAGCCATTGGTGGGAAGAAGGGCAATATCCGCAGGCAATTCCTGTATGAATCCATCATCATCAGTTTGCTGGGGGCCCTGTTTGGCGTGGTGCTGGGCGTACTGGTAGGCAATCTTTTCTCCATGTTCCTGGAAACGGGTTTTGTAGTACCCTGGGCCTGGACCTTTATTGGTATTGCGATCTGTTCGCTGGTTGGGTTGATGGCTGGCCTGTATCCTGCCATGCGGGCGGGCAGGCTGAACCCGATAGAGGCTTTAAGATATGAGTAGCGGGCTTCTCTTGGTTCGTCCCCAACGGATGATAATTACGCTCTTGCCCCTGGCGACCGGCAGTTACTGAGTGGTTATCCTTTAAAATACTTTACATAAAAAAAGCGCCCCCATTCCGGAGGCGCTTTTTTTATGCTATAAGGAGCAGCTTATTTGTTGGGGTTGAGGATCCGGTCGATCTTCTCATTCAGCTCCTGCAGGTGATAGCGGCTCATCCTGTCGCTGTAAGCGGGCAGGGCAGCTGCGATCTCTGCTTTCAGGGCTTTGAGTTGAGCGCGGGCAATAGCGGGCGCATCACCGGAGCGGCTGCTGCCACCCATGCTGATCACCATGCCGCCCATGCTGATGGGAGCAGGTGCTGCGGGAGGAGCAACCATGGCGCCCAGTTTGTCTACATATGATTTTTGCAGGAGGCGACGGTAGAAGTCGATGGTCTTGCGGGTGGGCAGTTCAGACCAGATCGCTTTTTTCACGTCGTCCATATAGTCTTCCAGGCGGTAAGCGCTGGCATCACGCAGGGTGGCTGTGTTCATGCGGGTGAGGCGGTTGATACTGAGCAGTCCGCTAAGCACCTGCTCCTGGAGACCGCTCAGGCGATCCTGGGAAGGATTATTGATCCTGTCGAGGATCTCTTTATTGAGCAGCCAGGTGGGGGTTTCCAGCACATTTTTAGCCAGGAAGCCCAGGGCTTCTTTCTGTGTTGTCTTGGGTACTACAGTGTATATAGCCCCGCTTTGATCAGTGGTCTTCTTATCAGTATACACACCACCAATATTGGTGATCACGTGGCCGATATAACGGCTGAACTGTCCGTACACTTCACCATAGATATCTGCCAGGAGTTTATAGTCTTCTCCTTTCTCATTCACCCAGGACTGGATCTGCGGCAGCATCCATTTCAGGTTCCTGATGCCATAATCGCTGGCTTTCATGGCATTGTCGCCCAGGGATTCAGTCTGTGCGCGGGGATCCTGTCCGTCGGCGTGGATAAAACGCAGGTAAGGATCATTGGCGCGGGCTTTCACCCAATCGTTCAGGATGGCTTTCTCTTCGTCTTCGGATTTATCGAAGATGGGTTTGTAGCCCCATTCAATGGACCAGAGGTCATAGGAGCCGATGCGGGGGTAGAGACCGGCGGCGCCGATATTATCCCCGGGTTGGGCTACATAGTTAAAGCGGGCATAGTCCATGATGGAGGAGGTATGGCCGTTGGCTTCCACCCAGGCTTTATCGCGCAGCTTTTCCACGGGGGTAGCGGCGGAAGCGCCCATATTATGGGGGAGACCGAGGGTATGGCCTACTTCATGGGAGGATACGAAGCGGATGAGCTGGCCCATCAGTTCGTCGTCGAAATGTGCTTTACGGGCATTGGGATCGCTGGGGGAGGCCTGGATCAGGTACCAGTTGCGGAGCAGGCTCATTACATTATGGTACCAGTTGATATGGGACTCCAGGATCTCACCGGTGCGGGGATCATGCACGTGAGGGCCCATGGCGTTGGGGATATCGGAAGGTTTGTAGACGATGGCTGAGTAGCGGGCGTCTTCCAGGCTCCAGCTGCTGTCTTCCTGGGGCGTGGGGGCTATTTTGGCTACGATGGCATTCTTAAAGCCGGCTTTTTCAAAAGCCTTCTGCCAGTCGTTCACGCCCTGGACCAGGTAGGGGACCCATTTGGCGGGGGTAGCGGGGTCAATATAATAGACAATAGGCTTGATAGGTTCTACCAGTTCGCCTCTTTTCATTTTCTCCACATCTTCCGGTTTGGGCTCCAGTCTCCAGCGGGTTACCATGCTGATATCCTTTACGCCCTGGGGATCTGCATCAAAATCTGTGAATTCCGTGGTAAAATAAGCTACCCGGTCATCATAGTAGCGGGGGCGCATGGGAACTTTGGGCAGGGCTACAATGGAAGTGTTGAGTTCCAGGGTAGCATTACCGCCGGGACCCGCGGGAGCGCCGGGGAACAGGGAGGGGGCGGGAGATTTGGAATAAGTCTTTACAGTTTTGATCTCAGTGTTGATGGGGAAGGACCTGATGTCCACGATATAGGACTTATCCGGCTGAACGCCACCGAGGCGCAGGGCGGATTTGGTGGAGCTGGCGAAGAAGAAAACATCATTATCGCCATTGATAAAATCGGTCATATCGATCACGGAGCCGGCGCTGTCTTTGGAGAAAGCTTTCACTTCAAAAGAGGCAACGATGGGCTGCACGTTGGAGTTCTGAACAGTTTTGTACATGGGTTTGCTGGTATCCCTGCTGTACACGGAGAAGGAGATATTCCGGAGGAAGATCTTGTTATTGGGTCCCTTCTCGAAACGGATAACGTTTTCATTGATCTCGTCGCCGGCATACCCAAAGAACTGGGAGCGGGTATCGATGGCGCCTTTGGAGATCCTGTTTACCACCAGGATGTCCTGGTTGAGGAGGGTGTCACCCAGTTCAAAGAACCATTTGTCGTCCACTTTATGAACGGTGAACAGGCCTTTACGGGTAAGTGCTTTGTCGGTGATAACGTCTTTGTAGGCTTTAGGGCCGGATTTCGGGGGGGCCGGAGCAGCGGCTGGCGGGGGGGTAGTTCCCTGAGCCGGGGGAGCAGTTTTCTTGTTCTGCGCGCTGGCGCCGGCAGTAAGGCAGCCGGTAGCCACAAGCAGGAACAGGGCATTTTTGAGACCGAGGTTTTTATCCATCTTACATTTGATTTAATGGCTGAAGATAAGGCAATCGGGTCCACACGCCTGACCACGATTACACTAATGGTAAAAATCAAGTGACAAACCCCGTTTCGACAGTAAATTAAGTTATTGAGCAGCGGGGGTTTATTCAATCAAATGCCCTATTTTTAGACCCGCGTTTGCAAAATTCCTTATCTTGTGAACCTTCATAAAAAATTTTTCCCCATCGATTTGATCGGGAGAAAATAGTTTTTATTAGAATTGTGTGCCGAATTTTAACTACAGATAGACTTAACTTTTTTCAAACACTAAAAAAACAAACAATCATGGCTGAGACTAAACCAACTGCCACCCCCGTGAAGAGTAGTACATCTGTTCAACCGAAGAAGCGCGGAAATTCCATTTCGTGGCTTGCTCCTGTAATCTGTATAATCGCTGGTTACACCATCTGGAGGTTTGTACTGGGTGCTCCTGGTAACTTTACTAATCCTGATGCTTCCGGCGGTTTCTGGCCCAAGCATGAAGGACCCAAGGGTGGTTTGGTGAGAATGTACGAAGGTGGTATCATCGTACCGATCCTGATCGCTACGCTCTTAACAGCGCTGACTTTCATCATTGAGCGTCTGCTGACTGTAACCAAAGCAACTGGTACAGGCAACATCGCTGAGTTCATCCGCAAAGTGCAGTATCACCTGGCTAACAAGAATGTAGATCAGGCCATTTCTGAGTGCGACAAGCAAAAAGGTAGCGTTGGTAACGTTATGAAAGCTGGTCTGCGCAAATACAAAGAAATGATCAGCAACACGGAGCTGGATTCTGAACAAAAAGTACTGGCTATCCAGAAAGAAGTTGAAGAAGCAACTGCACTGGAACTGCCCATGCTGGAAAAGAACCTGGTGTTCCTGTCCACTATCGCCTCCGTAGCTACCCTGTTGGGTCTGCTGGGTACGGTATTGGGTATGATCACTTCATTCGCTGCCCTCGGTGAAGAAGGTGGTGGTCAGGCTGCTGCTGAGCTGTCCCGTGGTATCTCCGAAGCCCTGTATAATACAGCCCTCGGTATCGGTACCTCTGCATTTGCGATCATCTTCTATAACATCTTTACTACAAAGATCGACTCTATCACATACGGCATTGACGAATCCGGTTTTACCCTGACGCAAAGCTTTGCTTCTCTCTATAAATAAGTAGAAGGAGCAGGGATCCATCCACGGACCGGGACGCCTGCGTACTGAGCAAGAGTCGCCGGTTGGGACCCAAAAGTAACGGTCCGGGTCGCGTACCAAAAACAGTATTGATTGTCAAGGTATTAGCGACAGCGCCCCGGAGCCTGGCAAAGGGCTCCAGGACCCGGAACAGGATCAGGCAGGAAGGTTGGCCAGCCAGTGCTGCCGCCAGATCGCTAAAAAATGTTCCTGGTAATTGTGGGACTGGTATGGAAATCCCAAGGCATTGCATCTAATATTAAAACCGAAATTTATTCAATCATGCCAAAAGTTAAAGTACCACGGAAGAGTACGAATGTCGACATGACCGCCATGTGTGACGTGGCCTTTCTTTTGTTGTCGTTCTTCATCCTGACTACCAAGTTCAAACCCTCTGAGGCTCTGGAAGTTACAACACCTAAATCTGTTTCTACCAAAGCGGTGGATGCACAGAATGTGGTGCTGATCACCATGGACAAGGATGGAAAGGTATATTTCTCGGTAGGTGATGAGAATGCAGACGAGAAGGATCAGATCCTGGATCTTGTTAGCAATACCAAGAACCTGCAGCTCGGTGAGCCAGAGAAAGCCGCTTTCAGACGGTCAGCTTCCTTTATCGGCGTTCCCTTTTCCCAGCTCAAATCTTTTTTGCAGCTGACACCTGAACAGCTCAAGAGTTTTAAATCACCCGGTATTCCCATTGACTCTGCAAACAATGAGTTGCAACTGTGGATGGGCGCCGCCAACACTGCCTTCCAGGGTAAGAAAATGGCCCTGATGGTAAAAGGTGATAACAATGCGAAGTTCCCTACTTTTAAAGGAGTCATTGACGCCTTCAAAAAGAACGAGATCTTCAAGTTCTCTATGATCACTGATCCGGAAGGTGTTCCTGAAGGTACCGATCTGTACAGGACCAACCAGCGGAGCGGTGGAAAAGCAGCTGAGACAGAGTAAATCTATTATTAATTAAAAATATTGCGAAATGGCAGAGATGGATACCTCGTCGGGTGGGGGACATAAAAAAGGACCCGGCGTAAAGAAAGGGAAGAAACTATCGACGCGTGTGGATCTCACACCGATGGTGGACCTTGGTTTCCTCCTGATCACCTTCTTTATCTTTACCACCACCATGAGTCAGCCTACGGCCATGCGTCTGTTCCTCCCTAAGGACACAGATCAGAAGGATGACACCAAGGTGAAGGAGTCTGGTGCTTTGAGCATCATGCTGGGAAAAGATAATGTTGTCTTTTATTATGAAGGACAGTTGGCCAATGATGGTTCCAACTTCAAGTCCACTAATTTTAAAGAGATCCGCGAGGTGATCATTAACAAAAAGAAGAGTACCAAAGCCGACGATTTCGTAGTAGTTATTAAACCCGGTCCTGAAGCCACCTACAAAAACACGGTGGATATACTGGATGAGATGACTATCAATGAAGTTAAGCGGTATGCTATGGTTGACATTTTCCCTGTGGAAGTGGAATTGATGAAAAAAACCGAGGGACTGTAATCCCGGTTTATGGAATAATTCATTCATTGCATCTTTTAACAAAGCATTATTATGGAAGTCAACAAAATATTAAGCGCAGATGTTCTTGACATCGTCTTTGAAGGACGGAACAAGGACTATGGTGCTTATCAATTGCGGAAGACTTACAACAAGCGACTGATCGCAGCCCTTGTGACTACCGCGTCGATATGCATCCTGATCTTCGCAGCCTTCGTGATCGCCAATGCTATTGAGCCCAAGGAAGAGGCCAAGGAAATGGTGGTGCAGGACGTGCAGCTGGAGGAGATCAAGCAGGAAGAAAAAAGGGAAGAGCCGCCTCCACCTCCTCCCCCCAAACCACCAGATCCCCCCAAAGTGGAAATGGCCAAATTCACTCCTCCCAAGATCGTAAAGGATGAGGAAGTGAAGGCGGACGAAAAACCACCAGAAGTGGAGAAACTGGAAGAAACCAAGATCGGTACAGTTAACCAGGAAGGTGTGAAAGACGAGGGTATCGTTGCTCCCCCGGTAGAAGATGCCGGCAGAGGGGTAGTGGAAGCACCCAGGAAAGTAGAGGAAGACTGGGATAAGACCTTTACCAAAGTGGAGATCGAATCCGAGTATCCTGGTGGTACAGCCGCCTGGCAACGTTACCTGAACAAGACCCTGCGTTACCCGCAGGAGGCTATCGATAACGAAGTTCAGGGTACTGTAGTGATCCAGTTCATCGTGGATAAAGATGGTATGGTGAGTGACGTGGAAGCTATCAGCGGCCCCAACGAGCTGCGTGATGAAGCGGTACGCGTTATCAAGAAGTCCGGTAAATGGACTCCTGCCATCCAGAACGGCCGTAAGGTAAAATCTTACAAAAAACAGCCGATCGTATTCCGTCTCGAAACAGAAGGTTAATCCTTAGCTGGAATAATATTGAAATCCCCTCCATCACGGAGGGGATTTTTTATTTTAGGATATTCATGGCTGTTAGTGTGGAAAGTTTTTCTCCCGGCATCTCATTATAAAAGAAACAGCCATGAACACTTCCAACATCTTAACCGCCGACGTACTGGATATCATCTTTGATGGACGGAACAAACAGTATGGCGCATACGAACTTAGAAGACATTATAGCCGAAGATTATTCAAAAGCATTGCAGTGATGTTATCCGGTTGCCTCTTACTGGGCGCAGGCTTTGCCATGGCCAGCAGGCACAACAGTGATAAAGACGCTGTTTTTAATATCAGTGATCATCAACTGGTAGATGTGGCGCCGCCTGAACAGCCCAAAGAACTGCCGCCACCACCAAAACCGCAAACACCTCCTCCTCCGCAACAGGTGGCCACCCTCAAGGTGACCCCGCCACGGATTGTTCCTGATGACCAGGTAGATCCCAATGATAAGCCCCCTGTTGTAGAAGATATTGAGAAAGTAAGAGTAGGCACAGAGAATATAAAAGGAGTGGATGATATTGGCGCCCCGCCACCAATGGCAGGCGATGGCGATGGTAACAAAGTGATAGAGCAACCCGCCAAAAGGGAAGACGATTATGGCGGCATTTTCCTCAAAGTGGAGATAGAGTCTACCTTTCCCGGCGGACGCCAGGCATGGGAACGTTTCCTGAATAAGAATCTTGCCAATAATTACCCGCAGGATGCCGTCGATAACGGGATACAGGGAACCGTAGTGATCCAGTTCATTGTAGACTCCATGGGTTTGGTCAGCAATGTGGAAGCTATCGCCGGTCCCGAAGAATTACGCGCTACAGCAGTACGTGTGATAGAAAAAAGCGGTAAATGGAACCCCGCTGTCCAGAACCACCGGAAAGTTAAATCCTACAAGAAACAACCCATCGTATTCAAACTGTCTGAGGATTGATTGTATATAGTTATAGCCATGAATGAGCATGATCCCCTCCGCATCGGAGGGGATTTTTGTTTTAGTATATCCATATGGGATAGTGTGGAAACAATTCAGCTTTGCATCTTATTGTAAACGTACAGCCATGAAACCTTCCTCCATCTTAACCGCCGATATACTGGATATCATTTTTGATGGAAGGAATAAGGAATATGGCGCCTATGAATTGCGTAAGCACTATAACAGGAGAGTATGGCTGGGTGTGACATTGATGTTGCTGTTATGCCTGCTGTTTGTTGCTGGTTGCGCCCTGTTTGATACTGAAAAGCCCCGGGCCCTGGAAATGAGCTATATTACCTGCCCGGTGTTACCGCCAGATTCTCTTATCCTGGTACCACCTGTTCCCGTCCCGCAGATAGCATTACAACCCGCTCTTCCGATGACTACCGGTTGCTATAACATGCCCTTTATTGTTCCTGATGAGCCCCTGCCGGCAGCTACGCTATTGGGCGACAGCAATCGGAAGGAACAGGTGGAGATCGTAACAATTCATTCAGGAGGACACTCCTGTTTGGATGTGCTACCGTCAATGCCGGGGCCGGCTGAAGAAAAGAAGGCGGCAAAGGAACCGGATATAATCATGTGTGGGCAGGTTGAAATTGAAGCGTATTACCCCGGCGGCAGGCAGGCCTGGGAGTGTTTTCTTCAGGAGAATATGCGTTATCCCGATGCAGCAGAGGCGGGTTGTATAGAAGGAATAGTGCTGGTACAGTTTATCGTAGATTCCAGTGGTCTGGTTGATCGGGTAGAGGCTATCAGCGGCCCTGAAATATTACGGGCAGAGGCCGCGCAGGTGATCCGGAAAAGCGGTAACTGGAAGCCAGCTACCATGAATGGCCGGAAGGTAAGATCTTACAAGAGACAACCGATCATATTTCGGTTAGTCGAAGAATAGCCATGAGAATAGTAGGTTCGATAGAAGAGGGCGCCAGGTGCGTCCTTTTCTGTTTTTTGGGACGAACCGAAGTCTGGCTGTTTGGCGCGGGGCTGGCTGCCATCCGCAGGGGTGTATGTAGCCACCAGCTTTTCCCTTGCCTTTGTAGCCTTTCCGTTAATTTTGCAGGCTATAAATCTACGCCGCTATGCTGGGAAAACTGTCAGGATGGGATGATACGATCGTTGCGCTGGCCACCCCGGCCGGGATTGGCGCCATTGGCGTGATCCGGCTGAGTGGACCTGTCTCTTTTGGCATTGTCAATGCTCTGTTCCCCTCCAAAGACCTGGAGCAGCAGTCTTCCCATACCCTGCACGTAGGTTTCCTGAAAGAGGGCGACAAAGCCCTTGATGAAGTGGTGGTCTCCCTCTACCGCTCCCCCCGATCTTATACCGGGGAAGACGTGATAGAGATCTCCTGTCACGGGTCGCCCTTTGTGCAGCAGCAGGTGATCCAGGCTTGTACCCGCCAGGGAGCCCGCCTGGCAAAACCCGGTGAGTTCACGCAGCGTGCTTTCCTCAACGGCAAACTGGACCTTACGCAGGCTGAGGCCGTGGCGGACCTGATAGCCAGTAATACAGAAGCATCCCGCAAAGCCGCTCTCCACAATATCCGTGGCGGCTTCTCCGAAGTGCTGCAGCAGCTCCGCGACCGCCTCCTGCAATTCTCCGCCCTGATAGAGCTGGAGCTGGACTTTTCCCAGGAAGATGTGGAGTTTGCGGATCGTACCCAGTTCTACCAGCTGATCCAGGAAGCGGATGGTAAGGTAGGCGGTCTGCTCCAGTCGTTCCAGTTGGGCAACGTGATCAAGAACGGTGTCCAGGTAGCTATTGTTGGTAAACCCAATGCCGGCAAATCCACCCTGCTCAATACCTTACTGAATGAGAACCGCGCCATCGTCAGTGATATTGCCGGCACTACCCGGGATACCATTGAAGAGATCCTCAATATAGACGGCATCCTGTTCCGCCTCATCGACACGGCCGGTATCCGCGAGCATACCAGCGATGTGATTGAAAGCATCGGTGTAGAAAAAAGCCTGGAGAAAATGCGCCAGGCCGATGTGGTCATCTATCTCTTCGATGTCCGCGAACTGAGCGCTCCCGAACTGGCTGCTATCCGCGATGATCTCCGTCAGCAGGGGATCAGCTTTCTCCTGGTGGGCAATAAAGCCGATCAGTTGGAGGACGCAGCCTTACATGCCCGTTATGCCGGTATTGAACAGCTGATCTTTATTGCTGCCAAAGCACATAAACATATCGACGTCCTCAGACAGCGCCTGGTGGATTCCGTATTGCAGGGCACTGTCAATACCGAAAGTACTGTAGTGACCAATGCCCGGCATTACCATGCCTTACAGGAAGTAGCAAAATCTTTAATAGATATCCGAAATGGCCTGGACGCCCAGATCCCCGGCGACCTGCTGGCGCTGGATATCAGGCGCTGCCTGCATTTCCTCGGTGAGATCACCGGGGAGGTGACAAATGAAGATCAGCTGGATTATATATTTAGTAAGTTTTGCATCGGGAAGTAACGGCGCAAAACAACCATAAATAAAATAAAACAAAATTCATAAATGCCTGAAAAAAAGCTGTATGGCTATTTTTTCAGGCGTTTTTGTTTGTGTATTTCAGTGATCTTTTTGTTATTTTTGTCCCTTATTTGTCCCTCGTTTTGAAAATGACGATTTATATAATGAATAGTGAGGCGTATCTATTAATATAACTTTACAAAATGGTACTTATTAATACTTATTATTACTAATTGGTACTTAATTAGGGTGAAAACATGAGCACGAATATTATTGTGAAGCGAATTTGTGAATTCTGTAAAAGCGAGTTTAATGCACGTACTACGGTAACACGGTTCTGTAGCCATAGGTGTGCGCAAAGGATGTATAAAGTCAAATTAAAGGAATCCAAAATAAGACAAAGTGATACGGAAACAGTTTATACGAAGCAGGTATTTAAGGAGAAATCCCTTGGGGATAAGCCCTTCTTAAAAGTGACAGAAGTAGCCGAAGTTTTGGACATATCGCGGCAAGCTGTTTATGATATGATCAATTCGGGACGTTTGGAAGTTCATCGACTGTCATCCAGGAAAACGCGGGTGAGTAAGGAAGATCTTCAGTCATACCTCAGAAAGGTTCGGGAGGAAAGGTTTGATGAACGGACAGAATCTGTGGTAGAACCTGAAGAGTCCTCCGGTGTTGTAAGTTATTATTCTATCAAGGACCTGAAGGATTTGTTTGGTAAAAGTCGTGATGGCGTATATGCGGTGATGACTAAATACAAGGTTTCTAAAGTAAAGCGGGGGGTAACTGTATTCTATGTAAAGGCTGAGGCTGACAAAGCATACCGCTTGGAAAATAAACCAAAATACCTTGGTCATGAACGTGAACGTATGCAGAACGTTAAGGAGGCAGAAAAAGGTCTGTCAATTTCAGATTGTTATGCTATTGAAGAATGTGTGATCATGTTCAAAAAGAGACCGGGGCTTCTCTATGGAATTTTCAACCGGAGGAAGGTGCCTAAGTTTAGGGACGGCCAAAAGGTTTATTATTCGAAAAAGGCCGTTGACAGGATTTACAGTTCCATGAACAAAAGGAGTTAACAAATATAGATTAGGATATGTGTAGAGTGACACTGAGGGACAAGCCAATTTCAAAAGGGCGAAAAACTCTTTTCCTGGATATCTATCCTCCTGTTAGAAATCCTGACACAGGAAGATTGCAGCGCAAATATTATTTAAAAATATTTCTTTTCAGTTCACCTAAAAGCGAATTGGAGCGCCTACACAACAAGGAAACGAAGGAGCTTGCCTATAATGAAGCAGCAAAGCGGCAGCTTGACGTGCAGAATCAGCAGTTTGGATTCCTTTCTGTACGTATGCGGAAGGGGAATTTTGTGGAGTTTTTCGTTGCCGAAATGGACAAACGAAAAAAGATGTCAAGTCGTCCAAATTGGGAAAGTGCTATTCGGTATTTTGTTCAGTTTGCTGGTGAAAAGGTTCTATTCAGCGAACTGAACGAAACATTTAGTGAAGAGTTTGCTGATTACCTTTTATCCAAGCCAAGTCTTGGTCCGACTAAGCGAAAGATCGGAACAAACAGTGCGGTATCCTATTTTGCCAAATACCGGTTTACCATTTATCAAGCATATAAATCCGGATATCTTACCCGAAATCTGTATGACCTTGTTGAACCAATATCATCGAAAGCGTCCCACAGAGAGTTCCTTTTTCTTTACGAACTTCAGGCACTCGCAAAGACGCCATGTATTTCAGATGTCATTAAACGTGGCGGACTGTTTTCGGCGCTGACCGGACTTCGTTTTTCGGATGTTCACACGCTCCGCTGGGATGAAATTAGAGGTAGCAAGGGGAATTACTATATCCAATTCTTTATTGACAAGACAGGACAAGCTGAATTCCATCCGATTTCAGATGAAGCCTACCTGCTGCTTGGGGAGCCGGGCGAAGGTGAGGTTTTCAAAGGGTTAGACTACCGAGATGTTGTTTCCATTCTACCTGGATGGCTAATGGCTGCGGGGATCAAGAGACGCTTTACCTTCCATTGTTTCAGGCACACGTTTGCTACCCTTCAGTTGATATCTGGCACCGAAATACCTACCGTGTCGAAACTGTTGGGCCATAAAAACATCCAGACCACGATGATTTATGTACATATTGTTGACGCTCTAAAACGGCAGGCTTCCCACCGAATAGAACTTCGTGTCGGGGACGCTTGGTTGAAAAAGACAATAACTTGATCGCCCGATCCTAAATATTTCTAAGACCAGTACTCATTATCTCATTACGTGATTTAGGCATGGAATACCGTTGAGGACGTCCGTCGATAGGAATTGCCTACAGGCAACAAGGCCGGCATCAGGTCAGAAAGTTGATTTAACACAATGCCCGTGGCTCATTTTGTAATCGTTAAGTTGGTCATCGGTCATGTGACCAAATTCAACGATGGCTTCCTGCAGGAATTCTTCCAATGTACAATCGCCTTTCACGCCAAGGTTTCTCACGACACCTTTTGCTGCCGATTTCTGAAGTTTCCGCTGTTCGTGGGTCACCCACTGGCGGAATGCTGCAGGGTAATTCCGGAAGAGCCAAAGGATCTCCACCTTGCTGGCAAACGGACAAAACATGCAATTTGAAGGAAACGGCAGGGGTAGACCGGTTGAACGGATATACTCTTGGCATGCTTCCCGGTCCATACCGGTTTCGATCAGCGGATACAGGCGTTCGATTGAGATGTCCATCCAGGACCTGCTGGGTGCCATCTGCTTTTCGAACAGATTCAGTTGCATGTGCTGCATCTTCTTGTTCTTGAGTTTGTTGACGCGGGATTCCTCACCAGCGGCAATGCCCAGCAATATGTATATCTTTCCATAATCCTTGGCAAATTGTTTGATGAACTTTTTACCGGTAGGTATCTTCTTGTCGGAATAACCGTAGTATTCCTGAGCCACGAAATGGTCAAGAAAATTGTAAATGGGTTTAATTTTCAGGTTGTCGGTGCAGCTCTTGGGATAGGCCAGTGACATAATGGAGTCGTTCCGGAGGTATTGACCCTGCAGCGTTGGCCAGGTATTCGGGTGGTAACCGTTCCGGAAGCTAAGGAAAAAGAACTGGATACCGTGCTGCAGACAGAAATCCTGAATGAATGCAACGTGGCGATAGGTATGCGGATGTTCATTACCCGTATTACTCATGACAACGATGAAATTTCCTTTCACCCATTGCTTCCCGAATGCGGGATCAAGTACAATTCGGTAGAGGATGGCGGTGCTGTCCTGGCCGGCGCCGTATGATAAAACCGTGAGAGCTTTCGTTTCCATACCTTTTTGAAAGCATTTCAACGGTAGGAATATGCCTGCAAGGGTCGTGGAATAAAGCGCAGCGCAGCGAGCATTTATGCCGCGAAAGCCCTTGCTGGGCATGGCATTCCTGCCGTTATTTTTGCAGAAAAAAGGCTTGGAAACGAAAGTCAGCGCTATCATCGGCGTGAATCAGTTTCAGTCCGTAATGGCCCCAGGGGACGGCTGTGAACGGCAAAACCTGTTGTTGGACAGATAGCCGGTAAAGTTGGTCTTCGGGAAAAAGGGCTATATAAGCCCTTCGTCAAGAAATGAGTAGTACCCATCGCGGGTTACAATGATATGATCATTCAGTGGAATGTTAAGCAAATCTCCAGCCTGCCGGATTTTATTGGTCAGGTTTACATCCTGGATACTGGGTTTGGCATTTGCACTGGGATGGTTGTGGGCAAGAATTATGCTGGTTGCGCAAAGTTTAAGCGCTGCTGCGAAGATTGGGCGTAGGTCCACATGAACGGCATCAATGCCACCTTTGTAAAGGCTATGGATGGCCAGTACCCGTTGACCGGATGTTAGGTAGGCTACTTTGAGTTCTTCAATGAAGTCCAGATTTCCTTGATCCCAGTTCTGCCGAAAGAGCTGATAAGCCAGCCTACTGTTGACAATTTTGACAGGGGAAATTTCCTGGCGTACGTACTTAATTTCGATTTCTGCTACCCTTGAGCAATCAATTGAAAAATTGGTGGTTTCCATAATCGTTGAATTTTTTGTGAAAGGATTATGGAATGCCTGGCCGGCTTTTGTGGAGTCAGGCCAAGTGCGCAGCGGAATAAATGGACCGGCGCGCCGGGCCTTGCGCGTTTATGCCGAACGCAATTGGCCGCCCGAACACAAAAGCCGAACTTTTGGAATAATCAATGAACAAAAACACGGAGTTAAAAGGTGTTGCCCTGGGAGCCGGACAAGGCTGATGGAGTATAGTAATATTTGGATCAACGATTTCCCAAGGTGGATGCAACGTCTATGCCTTCCTCTGGTCGGAAATGATGTTGATGAGATCGCACATGCGCAAGTAACTTGGACGTTTATTCAGGTCACTGGTCCGGCTTTTTATTATTTCAATACTTACCGATAAGAAGAGGCTTGGATTGGAGATCGTGTTGCCTGAGTATAGCTTAGTATTAGACGGGATGGTGTGGGAATTGAAAAACTCCTCAATTTCCTGTATGCTCATTTTGCTAAGATAGCATTTCTTTACCTTGGGTTGCGGTCGGAATTTGCAGCCCCGGCATTTAGTGGTTGACGTTCATTTTCCAACCGCTTTTCCTCTTCCTCCACCATTTCTACCAGCACCAGGTAGTCCGCCCATTCCAGGTTTGATTTCGGAACCGGACAGGCGGTCCAACCGATCTTGGCGTACAATACAATCTGACCGCAGAAGAATGAGTTGATCATAATGTAATAACATACTCCGCCGCCAAAAGGCCTACTCAACTCGACATTTCTACCAAGCGTGTCAATAAAACTTATCATCACGACAAATTTAATAAAACTAAAATAATTAGTTTCATTATGCTGTTGGCGAAAAATGCAATCTGTTCGGCAAATAACAACTTCAAGCGCAATACCCACATGCGGCTGCAGATTCCGTAGCGGCATGATGGGAATATCGCTAATTGTCAGGAAGCCTTTCCTGGGATAGCCGTATGGAAATACACCACGAATTCGTCTTTTCTTTTGGTAAAAGATGAAATCTGCTTGATATCTTTTAATTTTTCAAGTAAACGTCTATTTTGCTCGTTTAGTGGAATTTTTGTTTGCTGTTTTCCTGTCGGTATCAATTCCTTGTACTCATTTCCAAACCAAGCAAACACCTTAGTTCTATCTTCTTCGCTTATACGTTGGACGGAGCGGATAAGTAGTTCTTTCCGCTGGTCGAAGTCGTAGGGTTCGTGTATAAGGTGGATGATAAGCACAGGGGCCACCTGGTCAAGAGCGTCTTGATTTTGGAGGAGAAAGCCTAATAGCGTTTCTCCAATAAAATAGCTTTGCCGAAGCAGCTCCATGGGTAATCGCTCAATAATCTTTAATTTAATTTCTTCTGAAATGGTCGTTGAGGCAATCAGGGCATTGTAAGCGTGCTCATTTAAAGCAAGTTCAGGGGCAGCAAGGAATGCGTCTATATGCTTTTCCACATAGCGGTATAACTTGTTGGAATACCTATCTTTCAAATACTCAAATGTACCGGGTGTGAAATGGAGCCGGTCGGAGCCAACCAATTCCTCGACCTGTTCTAAGTCGAGCGGGAGTCCGTCAAACGCTTCCAGCGCAATCGGTATTACCTTCAGAAAATGGCGGTAGGCTTTGATATCCAGGTTTCCTGCATGCAGAAGAATGTTAAATAGTTGTGGGGATTCCTCCGGGTTAGTTTCCAGCAGTTCCAGGGCATACAAATCATCCAGATGAAAATAATTGTCCGGTTTGCTGAGATATTCGGCAAGCGGGGTATCCAGCCACTTGATTTCGTTCCAGTAAAAAAAACAGTTTGGCCATGACGGGACCGCTTTGTCTTCAGAAATGATATGCGTCCATAGTATTTTGGGGACCAAGGTTAGGTTGTTGATCCGTTTGTCCTGTTTGGTAATTACACGCTTTTTAAGTTCGGGCGATAATTCATCGTCGTTTTTATTGAGCAGTGTCAAAATGGCCGTTTCGCTTTCACCGGTATTTTTTTCCAAAGGCAGCATTACACGTTCGACATATTCTGCTATATTTTTGTTCACGTAATCTTGGAGCCGTAGGGCGCCGGAATCCATGATCGACGTGTAGTTTTTGGTTTCAAGATCCGCCTGTAATGTTCCCCTCCTCAATCCCTTTTTTATTGCCAATACGTTAATATTGTGCGCGTTGATTTCATACAGATTGTTTTCATATACGAAATCAAAAAGTTCCTCGGTTCCTTGAACGTCTTCCAACCATTGGAATTTAATCTTTAACCTAATGGCCCAACTCGACATTTCAGTTAGAACAGAAGTCAGACCTTCCATCCAGAAAATGTCTTTGCGCGCTTCAAGGTATTCAAGCAAATCCGAATCGCTGATCATATTCTTTATCACCTGATCTTCGGATTTTTTGAGCAAGCAATACAAAAAGCGGTCGATTTTCGCCGGAGATAGCTCCCCATGTATTATTAACCTTCTGCAGAATAAAAAATCGGTTAGGTATATATCTGTACACAATTCATAGGCGATAAGTTTATTATCAAGCGCACCATTTATAAACTCAACGCTATCACGATTGGCAAATAATAGGTGGTCATATAGCGCATCGAGTTCATTTTCAAATCTTTTCTTATTCATATACAGCCATGTGAGGTACTGGTAATTCAGTATTGACTCCCGCTCATAATCGGGATAATGAAGCTGTGCCGCAACGAGTTCAGGATTATCAATTTCCGCGGTAAAGTCGAGTGGGACGTGGTTCAAGACGCTAAGCACGAAATCCCGGTCTCGCTGGGTCATCGCGCCTTCATAAAAGTACGACATGTAAGAAGGGTAAGATTCGTCGATACAACCATTACGAACCAGGAACAGTAGAAGGGAGTTTTCCTTGATTTTATCCGGAAGAGGAAACTCCGCGAATTCGCGCAGTATATATTTGAGTGGACTTTTGGTTAACGTATCTGCCCGTTTAGTAAGTTCGTAAAGTTCAAAATCCAGTTTTTGCCGTTCATTGTTTATTGCGCTCAGCATCTTCTCTTTTCGTAATTCATATGTCTCCGTGGCCATCACCTCCTGCTGAATTTGGTTGAAGTTAATATTTATTTTTTCCGTCTTAACACGAAAATCGACAATATGCTGGACAACAATGGAAGCGTGCTTGATGGTATACTCAAAGAATTCCTCGGTGTTGGCTTCCTTCAGGGAAATCGCATTGCTGTGAAAAGTAAGCGCTTTAAAAGCGGGGATCTGCTCGAAAATCTTCATGAGGTATACTGCTCGCAGTTCATTTAGATTCTGTAAAATAATGTTATCATAGGTGTCTATTTCTTTTTTTAGCAGGCTGATCTCCTCGTTTATCAAATTCACCTGGGATTTTACAATATTATTTTTGTTGCTGAACAATTGATAAATCTCCCCTTGCCGGTAGTGGTGTAGTTTTTCAAATTCGGTGGGATTTAAGTTCTTATAAATAATGATGGCCAGCATCTTATCCGGATCGAGTTTGGTTCCGATTGCTTTGCGGTACAGCTTGAACTCGTTGACAATATTTTTGAGCGTGCGCATGTCGTTGATGTACAGCGCAACGGATTGGATAAACCACTTGGATACTTGGGTACCATCCAGATAGCTAATGAGCTTATCAACAGCGTTACTGGTGTTGATCACCGGAATAACGGGTATAATGTGATCAAAGAACTTAGATCGGGCCTCTTCACTGAAAACATCGTCCTTCAAGGCATAAAGGAATTTGACATCCTGACTCACCTGCTTACTGTTGTTGATCAGGAAATTAATCTCCCGCAGTTTGGTGAAGATAGCTGGATCGTTGATACGGTCCAGGTCTTCAATAATGACCACATTGACGCGGGTCACCTCAAAGAAATAGATGATTTCATCAAGGTGTTTATTGAAAATGGAGGTGTCATCTTGGTTGCCAAGTTCCACTTCCCCACTGAGGATCGCCACTTTGTTGAAGCGTATTTTTTTGAGCGTCCTGTAAAGCTGATAGAATGCACGTCCTATTCCAAGCAATAGAATCGGTAAGGCTAAGGTGAAGATAATATCCCTGTAATTTATAGCAATGTTATCCCACCACGAAAAACGTTCAAAAAAGCCGGGTTGATAAATCAGGAACAGGGAAATCCCCCAAATCAGCCACCCCAGTGTCGATAGTGCTATTTTCCAGTTGCTTGTCCGTGTAATTTTTTTGAACCGCGAGTCCGGCAGCTTGCTGCCCTTTTCGTGATAGAAAATTTGCTGAAGGATACTCAGCTCCACGTCCCGTTCCCAAGCCTCATCCTGTGCATACTCCTTTTTAAATTTGGCTAAGGAAAGATGCAGATACCTGAAGTTTTTGTGCCTTTTCCTGAACGTGGCAATGATGCTGGATTTACCTGACCCAAACGGGCCGGTAAGGGCAATATTTTTAATTGCTGGCTGGCGGAGTGCCCAGTTTAAGTGGTCCAAATACACATCGACCTCTTGCGCGTCTTCGGTTGCTGTCATTTCCAGCAATCCTTCGGTATTGGGGTTGTGTGCGTGACGTGTCAATTGTAAATCCAGGCGATGCAGGTATTGCTGTAAACGAACAAGTGTTCGGCTAATGGTAAGTTTCAAGGAAGCCCAGCGCGGCGATCCTGGGACCTGGACTTGCTGTATCGTGGTAGGTTTATTGTTGCCGTTTTCGGGTATAGCAGTAGCCGTATGCCCGATTTCAGACGCCTGTTCGGTATTCAGGAATTCACGCTCCATGGGTAAGGGATTAAATAATTTTTAAATATACCAATTTGTTTATGGTAAAGAAACCCCACCCAATTTAAGCTCAACGTGTCCATGCAGTACTGACACCCATTCAATAATAGCTTATTTTTTTAGGAAGCCATATGAGAATCCGGAGAATAAAACGGCGGAAAAATGCCCGGCTGAATCGTGTGGTTAAGGTATCCCTGGGGGTAACCATCCGTTTTGCCAGCCTTGTTTCCGTAACTTCAGTAGATCCTCATGTTTTTCTTTAATTATATGGTTACTTTTGATACCCATCCTTTAGCAGGTTGCGTTTTGAAGGCAGTCCGATAAATCGGGAAGGGGAAACGGTGGAAAAGTACGAATATGAATTGCGCAATATAAGTACTTCAAGGAAGGAACGTTCAGTTTTTCCTGGCTTGTTTCCGTAATCTTAGGAACTCATCATCTTCTTCGTTAAGGCGCCGGCAGTCGGCTTCCGCCCAACAGGTTACTATTGAACCTTGGTCTTTCCACCGCTCTTTGAGTACGTCCATTTCGGGAACATTATCACCGCTGATGGTATTCCAGATGTCAATGTAAACAGCGTCGAAGTGCCCGGCGATTGGATCGTGTGAGAAGGCATCCCCCTGTATTATTTTTACCTTTGGGGAGGCCTCGATGTAGTATTTGCCGACAAGTTCAATAAGGTCCGCGTCTTTCTCAAGGATGGTAATAGCTTTAACTGCGGCATTGTCGATAAGCATTTGAATGACCATTCCCAAGCCCAAGCCTATGACAAAAACATGTCCAAGGGCGAAAGCGGTAAATGGGATAAAACTGATAATTTCGGCGGGTGTATTGCTCATCACCAATGTCCGATAGCCATCTCCGTTGTGGTAAAGAGCCTTGTAAACACCTGGCTCTACAACCCGATCTATCGCATCACGCAAGTGATGGTACATATTTTTGATTTTCGCCTCTTCAGTGGAAATCACAAAAGTTGAAACCTCCCAGGATCTCATCCGGCCATCCGGCACACCTATGGCAACATACATAGTCGTTGATACAATTAGTTAATATTAAAATGGACAAATAGCATAGTTGTTGAAGTTCTACGAAGTTTTCCGGCATTTCATGTATTGATCTACAGCTTTTGAACTTCCAAATCCATGATGGCGTTTCGTCAATTACTTCAAATTAACTGAAAGAAGTCATACGCTTTGATCCATGTTATATTGGCTTTCTTCGAAATCTACACCGGATTTTCGTTTTTCGCATTCTGCTAATATCTCCCGGATTTTCGCGTTTTCATAGTGCATACCGACATTTGCGAAGGCCTCCACTTCCTCATCAAAATCCCAATCGTCCTCCTTGTAGGGTTCATCACCAAATAGATCAAAGTCTTCCACGATATTTGTCTTTTCCGTGAAATAAATGATGAACGCATAGCATTCTTTGAGCAGGGTTTCGTGTTGGTATTTCTGTGTGGAAATGTCAGAAATCGGAAGGGTGGGATGATCTGTTTTTGCAGCAGGTGAATCCAGCCATTCCATGTGGCAATCTGTTCTGAATTCTTTAAAGTTCCGATAGCCGTATTCGCTGAACCGGAACAATAATCTGGGTTCTGATAGCTTGATCACTACATGGAGGTTGTCGTACTGGATTGGTCTTTCGCAGTAGTAAAAGTCCTTGAACTGGTCTTTTTTTGGTCGGGATATACTGTTGGGTTTGTTCATTGCACAATGAACCCAAAACCTGAAGGATTGCTGGATTTATTGTCCTTGTTTCTGAAATAATCTTGATCAGAGTCAAGCCCCTTCATTAAGGGGGGGGCGAAATATGCCCGTGAATGGTATCGAAACAAGGGGATACGAAAAGTAACAAGGTGCCGTTTACCGGGACAATCGGGCCTTGAATAGCACATTATTGTTTTGGTTTTCTGGCCCTTTTCCGTTCTGGTTGCACAACTCTTTGATTGTCGAGTTTCTGCAAAAGTGATTGGGTATAATGTTGGATTTCCCGTACGGCAGTAGCCGTTTTGAATACCAGATGTGGGTTGTCCAGCAGGCTCCGGGTGAGCGCATGGGCTTTCGCTTCCTGATAATCCATGAAACATTTGATCCTGTCCTGTCGGTTGGGTCGGTACTCTTTTTGGATGACAAAGCTATCTTTTCCTTCGCTGTGTCCTGTTTTTAAGGCATGGTAAACGTCACCCAGGTCAGGTATGATCTGCCAGTTAATCGCGGTCTTAGGTTGATCATACATCGTTTGAATTGAGATCTGAAATTCGAGGTGACGTTTCATTGTTTCCGGCCAGGGCAGCTTACGGTAAGGGTGATGATTGTTCCAAAGCTCGGCCGCCATTTGCAGCCCGCCCTTTTCCTGGCCTATCAATTGCTTCAAGTCATTGTCAATTGCGGCAACCTGCCTGAGACCATCAAGAAAAACAAGTGGGTCCTCTGAATAATAGTAAAACCAGTCGGCACGTTGAAACGATTCCTGTAATTTGGTGATGAGGTCAGCCAACTGAGGCTGATCAAGCTGTACAATGACCGGTTCCTGATCAGGTTCATAGACCCTTATCAATGATTGCTGGGTAAGGTCAATATAATAACCTGTTTCTTTACGTCTTTTCATTATGGTTGCTTAATTTTTCGTCCTTTCCTTGAAACCCGATACCGGATAAATCTGACCGTATCTTTTGGTGTCACGGCCCCTTCATGTCCTTTATCGTTTGCAGGAGAAGCACATGGATAATTCGCTTTGTTTAAAGTTACATCTTCGGTCTCAAATGCTTCTACCTAAGCTATAGCCCCATACGGGGTTTATTGCGTTTATTTATGGATTGGTCGTTTTCTGATTGGACCGCCTTTGATGCGGATTGTATCTGGTGTCCCAAATCTGCTTTGTTGAACTCTTCAATGTTAGGGCCAGTAGATTGCCGCCTGAGTTTTTCGATGCTGGTACGCTCGCCCGTGTTCGCATTGAGAACAATGACTAATCTTTTTATAGGCTTTGCTTCCAGTTGTATATGGTGGTATGTCCCGACTATTTCCAATGCTAAATCCACTGATTTTCCTGCTTGGAGCTGGCAAGAAAAATCCTTTATGGTTTGTTCTCTGTCAACCATTCCGGCCGGCAGGATTCGGTCAAGTTCCCGATCCACGTTAAAGTCGGCTATATTGATTGTACTCAATTTTATGTGTCCTAATTCATTCCGGTCCAAAAGGTCAGGTATCAACCATTTTTCCGCATCCACTTTTATCGGCCGGCCTTTCAGTAGGTCATATGCGTTATTGATATCCAATTGTCCGCCAGGTAGAAGCGACAGGATCTTGGCTGGACCTCCATTTTCCTCCAACAGGCTGATCTCGCAATTTTTGAACGTAGGTCGATTTTTTTCATCGGGCGAAATGTTGAGGGTGTACTTCACTATTTCATCCGGTTTCAGGGACACGGCAACCTCTATGGAAATTTCACGATCCCCCTTTCTAAGCTTTTCCAACATAGGTTCCCACACATTTTTCAACTTAATATTATTGATTTCTTGGGACAGTGAATGAATGTGTCTGGTGGTAAGCGGAGTTTGTAGCCGAGGGAAGTGGACAGTGATCATACTGTCAGCCCCCACAAAAAGCCTGTGGAATGTCCGGACAAATACATTGGGGAAAAGGGACCGTTCGAGCTTACTTGCTTCGGTCAGGAGCATGGATTTCAACAGGCGTTCATCTTTTGTTTTTTTAGTCATTTTTTTTGAAGCGGCACGCCTGTACATGGTCAGCATTTCTTTCCTGAACTCTTTGCTTTGTGTCGCTTCGGGTGAAAATAGCGCCGCGAAACGCTGTTTGATTTCCTGCAACTGATTCCAGGACGCTTGAAACCGGTTACTCATCTTTTCCTGCTTTTGCATATTGTGTCAATCTTGAATGTATCATAATTATTGTCGTATCAGGCCCGGGCCTGCACCAGTGAACATTTAAAAAAGTCGTTTTATATCCTAATCCAACACATGGCCCTTTCCCTTTTTTATGTCTGAGACGGCACGTATGACGCCTAACGTTTTTGCCCTTTATTTCGGGTTATGTGAAATGTACCTGGTTATTAATCGACAGATCCGTGGGGGCCCGAATGAGGTGCTTTTCTCCTGTTGTCAAGCGCCTACAGCCAACTCATATTCTTTTCCCTGTATTCTTCCGGATGTGCGTCTTTTGGCTTTTGATCATATCCAGTTTTAATAGGGTGTTATGGATTTCAGTTAATGCAACCTCAGCTTTGTGAATCACAAGTAAATCACCGTTGAGTTTTCTGGAATACGCATATTGGGTTGCCTGTTTAAGATCGGCAAACGTTGTTAACCCTGTTTTCAGGTGATGGCTGTATTCCTGCCTAATTGCAAAAAATGGTTTTCCTGAGTTAATTCCTTCCTTCAGCTTATGCTGCAGGCGGTCGAGTTTGGGCAGGAATCCCCATTGGATCCCAGTTTTAGGTTTCATGGACAGCTGGCTGGCTTTCACGCTGAACCCGTCGAAGCCGAAAACATTTTCCGGATTTAATAGCCCCGTTTTTGGAGCAAATTCCGCATAAAGATTAAGGGCTGACCGTACGCCGGCCCCATCCTGTTTCATAAGCTTTTCAAGGCCGTGCTGCATGTCGAAAAAGGCAGATTGTTCTTTACCGAATGCTGCGTGGTCTTGCAGTCGATGAAAGTTCCAGTCCAACACGCCCATCTGCAAATACAATTTTTCAATGAGCTTGAACCGGGTCAATGGGGTCATTTTCGGCGGCGATTCAGGAACCCTGGTATATCGTTCCAAGGAGTTTTCCTTGGTAATGTTGACGCTCAACCGGTATGCTATTGGCACACGTTTTAAAATCTTGCTCATCGTTTATCATTTAATACTTGAGTTAACAGGATCGGAAGACAGCAATTTGATTAGTAGTTACATGTGTGACGGCCTTTTTCCTTGGGCTTTATTTGGTATTATGCTTACTGTTTCCTGAAGCCCCGCTGGCGATTTTTCGATTGTTTTAGCTGTACTTTTTCTTTAATCGCTGTTTCGATTTCCGTGATGGCAATTGCCGACTTACAGACCAAATAACGGTCTCCGTGGAGCTGCCGTACGAAAACAAATTCAGTCGCTTCCTCCATATCACGGAAGGGTTTAAATCCAGTGGTTAATGTTTCATTGTAAATTTGACGGAGGGCAAAGTATCGTTGTCCGGACAACAATGCACAATTTACACGATTGTGTGTGGCCTGTAAATCGGGCAAGTGTTTCCAGCGTATTCCTGTAATGTCACCACTTAGCTTTTCAAATGTTGATTTTTGAAAGTAACGGTATTGATGGATCATATCCGGGGGAGCGAAATGGAATGATTCACCATAACGGTCCCAAAGCTGCAGGGCAATACCTATTCCCCCGTGATCCTGCAGGATCAGCGTATCCAGGCCGTCCTTGATTTCCTCCCAGTTCACTACCCTGCTGTTTATCGCAATTTCGAGGTCGGTTGTGGGGGTATTGGGTGGTCCAGCGCTTAATAGTCGTTCCATCTTATCGACCAGCTCCCTGCGTCGATCAATGTCGAATCTGGGCGGACTGGCCGGTAACAGAAACGTGGCCTGCTTGCCGTTCTCGCTGGTTAGGTTTATACCGTTGGCGAGTTTTTCCGATGATTTGTCCATTGTAATAATTGCTTTTGGAATCCTTATACAGTTGGCTCACAGCCTTCTTTTTTTGCTGGTTTTGGGAACGTTGCGTGTTTCTGGAAGGTGCGATTTCATAGCCGATACAGCGTCTGCACCGTTCTCCAAGTCAGGAAATTTGGTTAACAATCTTTCTTGTCTCTTTTCATTTTTAGTCAATTGATCAATTTCATTCACCGCATAATCCAGTTTGCCGATCAGGTGGTTTCGCCCGGTCAAGAGCGCCTGGAAACTGAATTCGATGGCATCATTCAATTCCTTAAATGTATGGATGTCGGGCCCCTTTTCTTTTACGAAAAACCGCGGAATGAGCAGGAACTTGTCTCCGGACTCCTGTTTGTTGTGGAGGTGATTGCGTACCTCTTCCGGCAAATGTTGCCACTGTATGTCTGTTTCCTGTTTCCGAAATATGTACTCTTCGGTTTCCTGTGTAAAAAAGGAAAGGCGGATAAGGAAATCAGGCTGCCTGACCCCACTTGTCGGAGCATATTTGTTCCAAAGTCCCACAGCAGTGGTTAGTCCGTTGTCGGCTTTTCTGACCAGGCTGTCCAGGTCCTTAAAGAGGGATTGCCAGGCCAACCCACCACGCAAATAGGTCTGGTCCATATCACTGTAATCATAGTACCAGTCCATATTCTTCATATCCAAATGGAGTTTCTCAACGAGTTGATCCCGTTCTTCCCTGGAAAACCTGCCAAGGGGATCAAGGGTTATTTTCACATGCTTGGGCGTTTCATATAGTAGGTCCAATGCAGTTACTGTTATCTTTTCTTCATCTTTGGGGTTCATATCTTCCTGTTTTTTTTTAACATCCTGGGCAATCAGTCGCTCTATGCGTCCTTGTTGTTCTTTCATTTCAATACATGATTAGCAATTGGGAAGCGGATTTCCTGTTGGATTCCATGCTGGTATTAATGACATACGCCCTTATTTCCTCCGGCCCTTTCGTTTATTAATTCGCTTTGTTTTCTTTTTTGCTTTGTCCATTTTATGAACAGTTTTGATTACTTCCGTTAAGGCGTCCTGTATCGCCAATATGTGGTGCGGGTCCTGATGCTGAGATTTAATAAACGCATGTTCATAGGCAGGCTCGGAGCTGGTAAACGTTTTTATTCCGGAACCCGCTGAAGGGGAATAATGATTGCGGATGACCATAAAGGTCTGGCCAAGCGCTAAGGTGTCTTGCAATTGCTGGGAAATTTGCCGGATGTCAGGCAGGCGGTCCCAATGAAGACTGGATGCCGATAGTCCTCCCGTATTATCCAGAAAATCCATGAATTTTTGGTAAAAAGCAGGTTCATATTTGAAACCAGGGGATGCTTCCTCCTCCCAAATCAGCATCGCCGTATATAACCCACCCTTTTCCTGCAAAGCGAGTTTTTCCAGGTCCTGCAATAATTTTTTTACCGCTGTCCCGCTGTTATCGTGATCGACTGTGACCGGGTTCTTGTCACCATCCCACCCGATTTGCCTGATTTGACGGGACACCTCATTTACCAACAGCTTGTAGGCTGTATCGTCCAATTGTTCCGCCATTACCGGTACCCTGTACAGCACCGGTGCAGATGACGAGCCCGTTAAATCCACTGCCATTTCCATACTGATTTTGTCGTTCTTTTCGTTATGTTCCATGTGATCGTTATTATGTATTCTTACGGACTACCCGGTGCCGGAGTGCAGGATCGGCAAGCAATCGCGTCATTTCCATGTCCACGATGTCCTGCACATCCTGGCGGATCCGGTCGTAGTTTGATTGGATAATATCCGGGGTCACTTTCCGTATCACCGGGATTTCCTGATAAGCTTTTTCTTCGGCTTCAATCGCCGCGAAATCATTTTGGATTTGGCAGTGGAAGGCTTTAAGGTCTATTTTCTGCTGCGGTGTGTCCGCCACCATCCCCACGAATTCGCCGCTACTAAGCGATGAAATGGTGGAAGCGGGCACCGCATATTCCAGCTGTTTGTTTTTGGATATGGAGGTGTCGCCACTATTAATCGACAGGCTCTGCCGATCCTGCATGGTCTTTCCGATCCGTTCACTAAGCTGTTTTGCGGTATCTCCGGTGACTTGTCCCGAAATAACATTGCCGACAATATTAAGGATCACATCAGCTTGTTCACGTCCATAATCTTTGCGCAACTGGCTGGCATCCTGAACCCCAAGGACAACCGAAATTAAATTCGATCTGCCAGTACTGATGGTTGGAATTACGTCCGCTGTCAAGGTGGGAAATTCGTCGAAAACCAGCATGGACTTGAGTTTCCGCTTTTTGTTGACGATTTTCAATAAGCGGTTAACGTATAGTGAAAGCACAGCTCCATAGGTCTGTATTTTCTGCGGATTGTTCCCCATGCAGACCACCTTGGGGTGTTCCGGATCATTGATGTCCAGCGTAAAATCGCTGCCCGACAGAATGTAGTAAAGATGTGGCGAGGCGAGCCTTGCCAAGGCTATTTTGGCCGAAGCGACCTGTCCTTCAAGTTGCTCCATGGCGTCATTTAAATAGGCCGTAATGAATGGTGATAAAAGTGCCTCCGTCTGTTCCGTACGTATTATACTGAATAGCTGGTCGTAATCAAGTTGAATGAGTTCGATGGCGTGGGGAAGCGTGCAATACTCACCGTTCATGTATTGGCGGAGGAACCAGAAGACCGCTGTCACGAAATTAATTGCCGATTCCACGAAAAAATCTCCAGACTTTTTCTGCCACTCGCGGTTTAGACCCAGCAAAATCGTGCGTGCGGACTCGCTGGCATCTGTGAGGTCTTCCATAGCCGAAGGATCAAGGGGATTGCAGCGGTGAGATCGCGTCAGGTCATCAAAATTGATGAAATAACAATCCGATTTGTTCGGGTATCGGTGTTTGTTTTTGAGCCAGTGATTGTAGGCAATTACAGACAGATCCGGAAACTTGAAGTCATACACCAAAAGCGTATAGGGGTCCGGCTTAGCCAGTCCTTGCGATATGAAATGGCGGATGACGAAGGCCGATTTTCCGGCGCCCGGTGAGCCCAATACGATCGTTGCGCGCATGGGGGAAATCACAGAAATCCAGCTCTTTCGCCATTTGTTTTTTAGCCGGTATTTGGCAGGCAGGTTGATCGAAAACTCGTTTTCCAGCCGGCGTTCCTCCTGGGGGAACGTCTCGTTTTCATGGTTGAAAACATCGTCGGATAGCTTGTCCCGGATGATGCGCGAAAGCAGCGTTGCCCCGGTCAAGATCAATATAAATCCTAATGAGGTAAGCGCCATGTAAATCGCGGCGGTCACCGTTGGTTGAAGTCCGGTGTACAGCGTAAAGTAGCTGACGAAGTAGGCCAACAGGCCGCTGATCAGGTAGGCCAGACCTGTCCGGTAATTGAGTTTGTCTGACTTTTTACCTTTTACGGCAATCAGCGAAACGCCCAGGATTCCCAGGGCGATCAGCTTGGACCGGTGGAAGTTTGCGAATAATCCCGTACGTGTAATCTGCTCAAGCAGTGTATCCGCATATGGCCAGGTCAGTTGCCATTCACGGAAGGCCGAGTAGCCATAAAAGTAAAAATGCAGGAAAAGTATGACAAAGGCAAGTAGCCTGGTGTAGTCCGTTATTTTCCGTAGCGCCTGTTCATTCTCTCCAGTATTCAAAGCCATATCCAATCCTCCTTTAATTCCTTCCCCTACTTGTTTTCTTCTTCTTTTTCTTTTTCCGGAACCCGAACGCGACGTATTCGTATACAGATTCGTATTGAAGCAACAGCTCCAGCAGACGCTCCCGCGGTATGCTGTCCGTATTGTCTGCAGGATCCTGGCCGGCGGGATCACCCCATGTCCGGTCGGGTGTTGTCGATGCAGTTTCAGGGGTGTGGGCGGTTTGCTTTTCCTGTATTCCGGCGATTGTTGGGGTGGGTAACTCCGGTTTATGGGGGGCGGCACACCGGCGCAATATGCTGTTTATCCCATATTCGTCTCCCAGTGTGCTGCCCTTGAAAACTGCTTTGCTGCGGTGGTCGATGTAGCTGATTCCATAAGTACGGCCCTGCTCGTTACGGAGGATGCACGTATCAATCCCCTTTGCGCGCAGGGCTGCAAGGAAGTCCGGAAAAGTCGGCGGCGGAACGGCAAAGAGCATCAGGTCAATGTCTTTTCGTAGGGCGGTTTCGGACCCCATCCTGCTTTTTATGTTCGCGGCGTACCGCCTTTTAAGAAATTTCAGCGTAGGTTTATAGGGAAAGAGGCTGGCTTTGACGGGTTTGCCGAGGCGTTCACCATCAGGACTTAGCGCCTGGTATTGCAGTCCGCCGTGCTGGTGGATGCGGGAGCCCGGCAGACCCTGGGATGCGGTTACATTGTAGAGCTGTAGTAAGGCGTTCAATTCACCCAGAGTGGTGTAGTGATAGGATTTCAGCACGTTCACCAGGACATTGGCAATCTCGGATTTGGTTGCCTTCTGGCCATACTGGACCACCGAGGCGTTTACTGGTTTCAGTGAATATTCCTGGGGTTGCTGCCCTTCGGCCTTGATTAATCCGTAGTGTTCTTCAATCGCTTTGCGCGCCACATTGGAAGTTAGGTGGATGTTGTGCAGCCCTTTATTTTCCCCATTTTCATCAATGCAGGTGGTGACAATATGAAGGTGTGGGTGGCCCGCGTCGCGATGTTCGTAAAGCAGGTAAGGCTGGTCAGCATAGCCCAGACGCTGCATATAATCTCGGGCGATGGTACGGAGTTTATCCTTGTCGCTGAACATTCCGGCTTCCTGGACAGGGAAGTTCAGGGAGATGTGCAGCGTATTCAGCTTCGTCTGAGGATTCAGCTCCGTCCGTTTTTTCAGGCGTATAAACCGCTGTCCCTTGGTCATTTCGCCAGCGTCCAGCGGGTAATTTTCGGCCAATAGACACTCCGCTACACCCGCATCAACCTTATTTTCGTTGTAGTGGAACGTGTCGGACAGGTACTCGGAAGGTGATACTATTGCAACCATTTCTCCGCATTTTTACCGATGAATGCCCTGATTTCCTCCATTTGGCGCAAGACCCTACGCTTATCCATTTCGTAGGTGATCAGCCAGGTTTTGATCTCCTGGTCGGTATCGCAGGTGTGGAGTTTGTGTACGGCCTGGTTGAAGTTATTGCCCACATTATTCAGGTCCTTGCGCAGGCGAATCAGTTCTTCCATCAGCGCGTCCAGGGAACTGTTTCGGTAGGTGCCGATCATGGGTTTACCCAGGATAATGCGCCGTACGTACTCACTGAGGTTACGCGTCTGCGTCTTGGAAAACGTTTTTTTAAGGGCCAGAAACTCCGCTTCATTGAGCCTGACGTGGACCCATTTATTCCGATTACTGTTCACATTTTCCATCTTCACATTTTCGCTGTCCGCATTTCCCGGGTAGCCGGGTTTTCTTTTGGGGCCGACTTCGGAGGCCTCCTGTTTTTTCGGTTGTGATACAACCGTATATCTTGCCATTTCCGGCGCCAGCAGGGAAACCCTGTAATACCATTAGCGGGGTGATCGTTTTATCCTTGGGGGTAGTTTAATTTGTTTGCCCTTGTTCATGGCCATATCATTCAGGTCATCGAAGCCCTGGTAAAGCGTGCTCAGGTCGGTAAACGTGGGGGCCAGCTCCAAGGCTTCGGCAGTCAGTCGGCGTCCTGTGTTGTCCTGGTCCAGCATCAATCCGACCTGTTTGTACTCCATCATCGCCGGAATACTTTTGCCAAAGAACGAAGCCGAATTAAGCACCAGGTAGTCGTAGGTATTCCATGTTTCCCGGTTCATGGCCTGGAAGGAAAGAAAATTAAAGAAGCCTTCAAACACCAGGAGCTGATCCGATCCATTTTTTATCGTGGTCACATCTTTCGGGGAGCAGCTTAACTTCCCATAGGGATTGCTTAACTCAAAGCCCCGCGAATCGTTTCGGAAGCCGATAGCAAAGTATTCCCTGCCATACATTTGGTAATGGACCTGTTTGCAGTATTGCACCCCGATGTCGTGTGGGATGTTCCGGTAGGTGAGGTACTGTAGCAACGCCTTGTGGTATAGTGGGCGGACGCTTTTAAGCGTGATGGTGTTTTCTTCTGCTTCCTGTTGGGTATCTGTCTGGGACGTACGGGGTTTAAAGGGCGCATTGCCCTGCAATGACTGCATAAACGCTTTTACGGAACATTGGTGAAATTGTGTTGCAAAATCAATCAGGTCCCCACCCTTACCACTGGAAAAGTCATACCACAGGTTTTTACGCCTGTCAATTTTAAAGGAAGGCGTTTTATCCGCGTGTAGGGGCGAATGATACCAATACTGTGTTTCGCGCGTGATCCTGGCAGGTTCAATGCCCTGGCGTGCCAGGTAATCCACCAGGTCTATCTTTCTTGCACTTTCGAAATCAAATCCCATACTTCACTATTCAATCGTTCACTAATCCGGGTGATACAAAATTACTGGTAGGCTTTCAGGTATACCCATTTGGAAATTGAAGCGGTGAGCGGCGTTTCCTGTATCCGACAATAATCGTATTTTACGCCTTTTCAAATTACAGGGCATGGATACGAAAATGGAAATCGAACAGTTGGCCCGGGAAATCCGGGAGTTGTTGAGTAAGCTGGATACAACCTTCTGGGAAGTACATGTCGAAGACCGGGATATGGTCAACGGTACAGACCGGCACGATAATATTGAATGGCTGTTTCACGGTACCCGTAGGCTATACTACAAAATCTGCCTTTTCCTTGAACTTAGGGGACTGAATGCTTATCTGGAAATGTTTAGGAGCCGGTATGCCAATGCGGTATATGACCGTGATGACAGCCTTCAGGGATCCATGCTCCGGTACAGCGAATATGAACCGAGCATGATCATCCTGGAAGAATTCAGGGATTTCCTGTCGGTTTTCCCTGATGTGCGCTCCCGGGAGCGGGAAAAGTCAACAGACAGGTTGCGTATGATCCTTGACAATACACGGTCGATTCTGACGCAGACCAACACCCAACCGGAAAATGAGGCGAAGGTATATAACGCGGTGAGATGGTTCATTGATGTGGTCTATCCCAGTACGCGACATGGAGGAAGCACGCGTTTCCAGAAAAAGTTTACGAATTATAAACCGGATATTCTGATCCCTGAATTACAAAGTGCAGTGGAGTATAAATACGTGCGGAGTGGCAAGAGTTTTGGAACCTATCTTGACCAACTCAAAACCGACGCCGATTCCTACACAGGTGATCCGGATTACAAGTATTTCTATGCGGTGGTTTACTTCGAAAATAGTGGCGAACTGAGCCCGCATGGTTTTAATCATGGCGTGACTGAAAAGCAGTTTCCGGATAACTGGACGGTCATAGCGGTATAGTGCGTCATTCCAGCTTTGTTTGACAAAGGTCGTAAGCACCTTACGGATAATTCCACCCCTTCAATAATCAAATGGGTGGGGATAGTTCCTGCTGGCTACTTTTGAAGCAGGTGAAAATAAAAAAAGGGAAGTGCGATGAGTGATGCAACGACAGCGATGTTCAGCACGTTATTGAGCGTGCCGGGCATGAATGAGCAGGTGAAGGTAGAGGCAAAGATCAGCCGCAAGCTGGTGCTGATGCTGGGTGAGGTGATTGCGCGGGGCCTGGAGAATGGTGGGGTGGTCCCGGACGCCATCCTGCGGGCTTCAGAGGCCGAAATCCGGGAGTTTCGTGCCCAGATGCTGGAGAAGGCCGGGATGACCGAATTGGACGGGAATATCCGTTCCCTGCGCGTGAAATGAGACCAGGGTGTTAAGCTCACCCGGTTTAACCGGCGTTAATGGTTATGCCCGGCTATGCCGGGCACTACAATGTTGCAACCGCGCTTAGCGGTTGCTCCTTTTTAAGCGCGGCAAGTCCTGCCCGCGGGAGCGGGAGGGCTTGCCGCGGCGCGCTAAACCAAAATCGGCTCGGACCGGTAGGTCTCCAGGTTCACAAAAAATCCCTTAACGGTGGTAACCTGGTTGCGCAGCAGCGACCACAGCAGGTTGCTGGCCATCTTGGCAATGATCGCGTTTATAAACAGGTCCTGTTTTTCCAGGGATTCCACAGCCGAACAGCTGGGCGTGTCATCCTGGTCTTCCGCCTGCAGTAATTCCTCCCGGTACAGGTCTGTGATAAACGGCAGGTGGCCCACGGGTCGCATGCCCCTGGCCGCTGGTTGCGGGACGTGGCCGATAGTGGACAGCAGGGCCTGCCCGGACTTTTGGGAGTTTCCCGTATCCAGCCAGTAGACCGGCCTATTGGCACGATCGTCAGATTTGTCCAGCGCTCCAAGGATCTCCGCGATTTCAAATCGGATGGGTACTTTGTCAACACAGGATACGTACATTGAAGCGCGTGCATCTTCCGGGGGCCTGCCGTGGTAGTCCATGCCAAATTTGCGGGTGATCGCTTTCCAATGCGTGCCGAATGTGCGGTTTGTGCGGTTGATCAGCGCCGCAGCTTTATACAGGCCGACTTCGCTCTCCGCGAACCGTTGTTTGGCTACGTTGGCCTCATTTATTCTATCATCGTCCCAAAGGGACACCTGCATTCCGGGATGGCCCAGTTCGATCAGCATCTTGTTGGTGATCGCCAGGGATTCCAGCAGGTGGGAGCCTGTACCCCCGGCACCGATCAGGTTTACCGTGACCGGGTTGCCGGGCATGATCAGGCTATGGTGTATGAAGTGAATACGCGGTACCATATTTTCAGTTTATCAGGTTTGCTAACGTGAATTTGGAGTTAACCAGCTTGTGCAGTGGGAATGCTGCTTGGGTATTTATCAGTTCCTTCCACAGGGCGGTCAGGTCCGTGGGTCTGAAGATGGACCCGGTTAAGGCGTGGGAAAAAAAACTGCAAAAAAAGTAGCGCTCCCAGGCTGTTGTAAATTCTTCCAGTGTGGCCGAGGTGTTAATATCCACCAGCACGTTCCCCAAACATACCCGGCCGTCCAAGGACAGGTTAAAAAATGGCGCATGGAAAAGCGGCGTTGATTCCTCCGGCCGGTCTGTGGTTGACAGGGCAAACACGTTGAGTGTAGTCCGGTTTGCACACCACAGCATGGGAGGGACCTTGGCGATGCCTGACGGGATGCCCAGCGCTTCCAGGAAATGCAATTGCCTTGGCTGCGCTGCCGTATACCAGATAGCCCGGCCTTGTCCGCTCAAACGAAGATGCAGAACCGATGGTGAAAGTAGGCCCTGCGGCATCAGGTAGGCAGTCTTTTTTCCCGTGGAGGTATCCAGCGCTTTTAGGATGCGCTGGGTTTCTCGTAGGGTTGGCGGATGCGCATTTATCGGGTATCCCAGTTCATCAAAATCGTAATGTTCCGCATAGTATTGCTGTTGGCCAGGTTGCGGGCTTTCCGTGCCGAATAAAACAATTCCTGCAATGGGTTCATATAGCCCCCGAACGGCATCAGCTACCTGTCTGATCATGGTCATGGTTTGGTGTTTTTATGTTACTGAATAGGTCAATGAGTTGCCTTAGCATTTCGTACAGCCGGCCTTCAAACCTGAATGTATCAGACCTGATGGGTAGTCCATTGAACCGGTGGACGATGGTCGGCACCTGCATGGTCATACATTCCTGTAAGTCAGCGTTTACCCCTTCAAGGATTTCTTTCCATACCCATCCTTGCACGTCATCCACGAACGAGATGTATTGTGCCATGCCGGTCACCTCCAATTCCTCATCTTGCATCATCTTCGGCGCAGCCCGGTTGAAAGACCTGCCGGGAAATTCACGGTAAAGGGAGTAGGCCGTTCTTGCAATGGTGAGACAATCCCAATCCAGAGCGTCCTTGGGGCTGAAGGCTTCCAGGCGCTGACGGAAGTCGTGCAGGTGCCGGGGGCAGGTGATGATCCGTTTCATGGTTTTTGCCCTGCGCAGCACGTCCCGGACTTCCGCGCGGTGTGTTTGTGTTTCCGGTGACTGTTCCGCTCCGTCGAGCCATTCCGGCATGGCACTGTACTGGTGATACAAATAGGTACACTTATCACCGTGGTAGGGAATGCCGGCGTGGGTATACAGGTAGGCATATACCGAAAGCAGTAGCTGGGCCGTGCTTCTTCGCCGGGGATCACATAGCAGGACCAATAATGGCGCTGTTGGAATGTAGTATAGCGACCATCCTAAATTGTGGCAATACTCGGCTTCAAAGAAATAGCGGTTGTCCCCTTGCACCAGGTCCAGCTTATCCCATGCCGCGCCTATTTTGCGGGCTTTCGCCCGCAAATCCCAGATGGCCAGCGCCGCGTTCTGCGGAAAGGGCAACTCCACCCGTTCAGGATGTTCTATTCCCAAAAAGTCCGCCAGGTGGCAAAGGGATTGGAAGCAGTCCGTTTCGGCGTTGGGCGGAATACCATATTCCGGAGGCTTCCTGTGGGGCATCGTCAAGGGAAAGAACCTGCATTTCAGGTAACCATTCTTAGCATCGACGGTGGTAGCGGTCTGCATTTGTCCCTGGCTATTTCTGCCGCATCCCTTTGCTGTTTCATCTGGACGGCATACTCGCCCAGTTGCCTGGATAGCCGGCGTTGCTGCGCTGATAGGCGTGATTTCACGCATCCTGTTATAATTCGTGGTTTCATTTTGTATGGTATTCATTGGTGATTGTTTGATTATGCTTTTGTTCCCAGCACTGCCGTAAACCGGTATTCGATTGCCCGTGCGGTGACCTTGGGATGGGCAACCGCTGCCGTTGTGAGTTCGGGGTACTGACCGGCATAAAAGTTTTTGACGGTTTCCACGCTCCATTGTTTTTTGGGATCGGGCAGCGTGATTTCCCTGTTATCCCTTGTGATGATGAATGTGCGTTTCAATGGTGATACCTGTAACATGGTCGTATATTTTTAGGTTCGTAAATTGCTCCGCCCGCTGGCTATTGCCAGCTGTCTGCTTGCTCCCCATCCTGCGCGTCAGCCGGTTCCGCGGATGGCTGTGGTGCGGCTTCGGAGGCAAATAAGTCGGGTTGTGAAAAACGGGCCGACAGGTCATCGCGCCGCGCGCGTATTTCGCTCGCTTGCCCTGGATGCAGCAACGGGTCAGGGAGCTTTGCCCATGCTTCGCGGTACTTCCCCGCTTTTTCCAGGTCCTCTGATTTTTTAAGGGCATCCTGATATTTTTTATCACCCTTACCCGCATCCTTTTTCTGGCTCTCCTGTTTCACTTTACCTGCTGCCGGTTCATTTCGAACTTTTTCCAGTTCCTTTTGGTAGGTTCCCACCTCACAGATCAGGCGGTCCGTTTCCTGAATAGGGTTAGTGATGGTGTCGAAAAAATCGCGATCAAAACTCGCGGCTGTTCCGTTGATGGTTAACCGGGGAATCGACCGGGCTATCGGATCACTGCATTCACCGGTATCGAGCCAAAGAGCGATGACCAAATCCTGTGGCAGGATTTCAATTTTTAGGTTCAGTTTCCCTTTTAGGTTCAGTCCCCTGATTAGGCTGAAAAAGTTAGTGGATTGCATACTTGTTCATTTTGATGGTTAACATTGCCTGAACATCTTCTTCGGGAATTTGCGCCATACGAAGTATCCGTTCGTCGCGGTGAAGTCTGTCCAGTTTTTCTTTTAAGGCTTCAGCGGCTGTCTTTTTCAAGCGGTGAGCGGCATTTTCAGCATTGGCGTCCGTTATCCGTTGGAGCAAACTTTCGGCATGCCGTTTTTGGATGGTATGGCGTGTGCGGTTCAGTGCGGAAATGTATTGCCGTAACACCAGGGTGTATAGTGGTGCCCGGTGATATTCGCCGTTTTGCATGCCTTCCACATACCGATTGTACAGCCAATCGGCAAAAGCATTGTTTTTTTCGTACTTCATTTTAAGCGTTTTTGAATTAGGTAATAATTTTGATAATGCCCATCACGATCAGCGCGATGGCTGACCACTTCAGCACCCATTCCAGGAACAGGGTAAGCAGGCCCACAAAAAAATTGTTAAAATGCTGTAATCCGCCCAGGCCCCTGCGTTTAAATCTCCGCTGCTGGATTAATAGGCGGATGGCCAGTCCAGTAATCAGCATAACCCAGCCTCCGTTGGGGTGCTGCCAAATGGTGTTCAAGGTGATCGTTAGTAGATTCATGATAAGTGTTGTATTGCGTTTCAGAATAAGAGGCGGTGATTGCCCGGTTTAAGTAAACCCAACACCGCTATTTGCCAGCTTTCGCGCCTCGGCAGCATACTGATCAACAGCATGTGTTTTTTTGCAGTTTGCGGTATAACGCTTGGTTTAAGGCTTTTAAGGATCGGCGTATCCACCCTTCCAAGATTTGTATATCCACGCTCAAGTCCCCTTGCTGGCTGGCGGATTGCAGGCCCCTGATGTACATACTAAGCCGTATAGGTATGTTCAAATCAATGGTCTCTGCTTTGATTTCAATTCTAATGATCCGCTTCGTTATCAGGCTGATCAGGTGTTCGCTGCATGGGCAGGGAGAAAGGGAAAGTGAAGAAGCATATTCCTTCCAACCCTTATTTTTCAGGGCGTTGATCAGTTTGTTTAGGCTGACATAGGAACAGAAGTAGCCGGTGGAAAATGCACCTGCATGGTTTTTAATGTCGATGCTGTTTTTGCGAATATGCACACCCAGCCCAGCGGCAAACAGGCGGAAACGGGATAATTCGGCCTGATGGCAGTCCCTGGTCAAATTGGTGTCCCGGTTTGAATAAATTGGTTGCTCGTTAGCCCTCGAATCAAGTCCGTGATTTTGGCAAAGTCCAATATTAACTTCTTTCATCGGATGCTATTTATTGTTGAAAAATGTTTTTTAACTCAGCCGGTGGGCTGTCCTAAACGCTTCCACCATAGGTTCTGCCTCCTCCGGAGTTTTACAGCTGGCCAACCGCTGGGTGAGTTCCTCTACCGCACGGTAAGGGATCAGCGGGCAAAACGAATATTCCCACGCTTCGCTGCGGAACGTTAGCCGCACCCGGTAGGGATGGGTCATGTAGCGGCGCAGGGTCTGCGCCTTCAGCAATGCAGCCGCATCCCGGGTACGCTTGTATGTTTCAATCAACACCATCATTCGGGAATACCGGCCGTACCGCGCCAGCGCTATTTTGCCCTGGTGTTTCTTTCGTGGCGTCCGCCTGCGCAGGTCTTCCACCAGCTGATCCTGGGTATATCCTGGGAAATCCGCCTGCATGCGTTGCAAGGCAAACAGCGGACCCTGGGCAAAAAGCCTGCGGGCTTTCCTCAACCTTCGGATATGCTGTAGGCGTTCCGGTGAAAATGGCTGTCCCATAGCGTTAGTGTTTTTTAGTGGCTGGCTGATGCTGTTTCAACGTCAGTAACTTTTTGTACAGGTCTGTCCAATACGCCTGCTGTCTGGCATCGGCCAACGGTTGCGGGGGATCATGGCGATACGTCATAAATTGCCCGGCCTGCCGTATTGCCTTGTCCAGGTCGGTGACGGTTATTTGTAGTCCGTCTCTATCTATGATTTTCATGGCTGATAACGTTTGTTCTGAGGGAATATCCAGGTGATCCTGTATTTTAAACTCCATGATATATATATTTATGAAGGCAACCGCCGGGCGGCGGCTGCCTTCTGGTTATTAATTCAGGTGGAGTGCTTCGGCTCCCTGTTTGGTGAAGTCGGCGCACAGGTCGAACGCCCGTTGCCCCTTACCCTGGGCGGTGCCATTCAGTATGATGGATTTGAGTTTGGCTTCCTCGTTCTTGTAGGATTTGACATTCTGGAAATACCCCGTTATCGCATTGTACGCGCCGAATACCGTACCCTTGGTTGTTTCCAGGCGCTGCGTGTCGGATACCATTGCGTAGGAAAAAGCCTCTTCCACGCTGTTTTTGAAGATGGTGGACATATCCTTATCATTGTCGGCTTTGATATGCGCCAGTGTCTCATTGTTGGGGCATAAAGCCAATTGGATCAGCCGCTTTACCTGGGCATCTGTGATGCGTACGGTTGCCCACTGATTAAACAGGCCTTCAAGCTCAATGGCCATAGTATTGGCCATGCCCATGACTTTATGCGCTTCTACCAGGCGGGACTTGGCGTTTGTCGTGTGTTTGATCCGGATGACATTGGACATGTTGCGCAGGGCAGCATTTAATGTATTCTGGCAAACGATCCGGACGGCCGTAAATGCTGCGGTGATGCTGCCGGTACCATCATGGGTGGTTGTGAGGAACAGGTATTTTTCCGTTACGTCATCCCCGTTTCCCACGCGGATATACCCCGGCAGTTTCGCTGTGATAAAGACGCTTTCGCCATTACCGAGCGCGCCCGCCGTTTCGTACAGGATACCTTCACCACCGCCCACGATGGCATCAAAAAAAGCAAAGGCGTCCGCGTTCTGCACGATTTCGTAATCCTTGCCAACCACCCCCAGCACAGTACTGTTATCCGTGCGCACTGTCGCAAAATGGGACGCTACCGGCAGTTCCAAACTGCCGAACTGTAACGCGTCACCTGTGACGCGCGCGTCTTCCGATTTTGCAAACAGCGGGAACTTTTCCACCTGATAATCCAAGCCGGCAATGCGCATCGCCTCTGCACTTGTGGGATACTCCTGCACGATCTTGCCTAACCCGTGCCATGCCTTTTCCTTGACGCTGAAAAATGAGTAGCGTCCTGTCTGTTCGTTGAAATTGAGATTGTGAGCCATGATAAAATTTTTTAAGTGAATAAATCTGTTTAACCAACTTTCTCTTTCTTTTCACCCGCCGGCCATCTACCTGTGGACGGTGGAGAAAAGACAGCGGAATGAATAGTGGCCACAGGGGGCATGGCGGGCGCCTATAAGTCCCGAAGGGTGGCCGCCGGAAGGCGGACATTATGCGGCGCCCTTGCCCCCGGCCACTATTTTTGCTGCTCTTTTCCCACCATAGTCCACAGGTACAGGCCGGAAGAGAAACACAAGCTGGTAGGCATGGGAGTTGCAGGAATACCTCGGCGGGAGTTGCATTGATTCAGGCGAGCGGGAAGTCCAGGACATGGAATGGCTAACAGCCAACAGCATTACTGGTGAAAAAGAAAATAATGGTTAACGCCTGGTGAGCAGACAACAGGGATTATTCAGAATTACCAAGGGGCGGCAAAACCTGGAAGCAACGTGATCTGAACAGGAGGGAGGGCCTGGAAAATAGCTGCACAAAACATGTACACGTTGGCGGTAGTGTAGGCAATCCCAAGGGGAATAAGAATTATATAAAATATTTTTAATACCACTATTATATAAGTAAATTTGTTTTAATATTTGCGGCACAATTCATAAAATAAGTTTCAGCGGAGTTATCGTATTTGCCAGTCCTTCACTATCTTGCCACTTCCATACACATTAACCGCCCTGAAATTGTGAAGGCTACGTTGTAGCCTAATTGTGTTTGACGGAATTGAAGCTGGATATTTATTAATATGGGCGATGATGGCAAGCAAAGATTATCAGATTGAGGATTTCCGAAATGGGGACCGTAAGGCTTTTACCTGGTTTGTTGACCAGGTGTTGCCTCCTGTCACCAATTTTGCTGCTGCGTTAATCAATGACCCGGAAACCGCAAAAGACATCGTTTCGGAGGCTATGGTGAAAATTTGGACTAAACGTGCTGATTTTCCAAGTTTTGAAAACGTAAAATCCTTCTTGTATGTGAGTATCCGCAATGCCTGCTACGATTACCTGAATTCGCTGACTACACGGAGCATGCGTCGTAGCGTGGATGTGCCTGAAGATCTGTTGCAACCCGACCAGGATCTGATGCGGAAGATTATCCAAGCCGAACTTATCGAGTTGATCAGCCAGGAGGTGGATAGATTACCTGCCCGGCAAGCAAAAGTATTCCGGATGAGCGTGATGGAAGGTTTACAGACTGATGAAATCTGTCAAGCTCTTGATTTACCTGTTTCTGCGGTTCATAAGGCCAAATCTCAGGCCATCAGTGCATTGCGGGTTGTGTTTCGGCGTAAGGATATGAACCTTTACGTGATATTCCTACTACTTACCGCGCCAAATTTGCTGGATAATTAGATCAAATATTTCTTCAATATTAGCAGTCGGTTAAATTTTCTTAAAATTTACGGGAAGATTTCGAAGCCAATTTCGTTCTATAGTTAGGCAATCGGACAAAATGCAACATGAGATGGAAGAGCGCATCAGTATTCTGTTATTTAAGTACCTCCAGGAAACGCTTTCCCCGGAAGAACGGGCCGAACTCGATCTCTGGGTCAACGAAGCCCCGGAAAACCGGGAACTGTTTGATCGGTCCCAGAATGACGTGGAACTTATCGAGTGGTTGCGGAAACGTCATCAATTGTTCGGACCCGAATACGGCGCCAGGACAAAAGGCGAAATCTGGTCCCGTTTTTTCGGAAGAGTTGATGCGGACTGGCACCGGGATGTACGGCGCCTGCGTAACCGCCGGCTTATCGCTTACCTGGCGGCAGCTTCGGTATTATTTACGATCAGTACATTTACCTATTTATACATGCAACGGTCAGCTCCCCGGGAGTATAAGGCTGTTGAATACGTTCATGATGTTCCTGCAGGCTCGAATCAGGCAGTCCTCACGTTTGGAGACGGTAGTTCTGTTGGTTTGGACTCAGGAGCATCAACTTCCAATATCCAACGCCTGCAAGAATGGTATGGCGCGTCGAGAGATATTAATGCTTCTTCTACGGCCCTTGTCCTCACTATTCCCAATGGTACTGAAACTGGGAAGCCGCAACAGCACAGCATCCGTACACCACAGGGCGGCACCTATTCGCTGACCCTAAGTGATGGAACACGGGTGTGGTTGAATGCGGCTTCCTCTATTTCCTACCCCACCCGTTTTACGGGCGCTGAGCGGCGGATTGTCGTAACAGGGGAAGTCTATATGGAAGTGGCAAAGGCCAGCTCCAAAGACCAAAAACTTATCCCGTTCATTGTGGATACCGATGGCCAGTCCATCACCGTCAGGGGCACCGCATTTAACATCAATGCGTACGATCCGATGATCGTCACCACGGTTACAGAAGGAAACATAACGATTGCTACAAACAAAACGAAGAAAGCATCGGTCTCTGCAGGCCAGCAGGCCTCCCTGCAGGGGGATCAACTCCAAGTGTCGCACGGCGTGGACCTTTCCAAAGCCATCGCCTGGAAGGAAGGAAATTTCCTATTCCGCAGGGCCAGCATGGAAGAGATCATGAAAGACGTATCCAGGTGGTACGGGGTTGATGTTCAATACCACACCTTGCCCAGCTCAACATTCTCGATACTCAATTTGTCCAGGACAGCCAATCTGAGTGAATTGCTGGAGATTCTGGCGGCTTCCAAAAAGGTCCGCTTCACCATCACAGGTGATAAAAATGCGCAAGAAAAAGTAACCGTAATCGTCGATAAGCCCTAAATTCAGGGAAATATATATTGGTTACGGATTGTTCAATACAGTAGAAAGGAGGTAGAATCAGACGGCATTTACTTCATGCCAATAACACAAGTCCCTTATTTCATTTCCACGAATCTCACACACCACGAAAGGCTTGCCGTTTGATGCAATTAATTACGCCATAAGGCCATTGAACCATCCTGTGTCAGTGTTTTACAAAATCAGCATGTAACTAAAAGTAAAACCGGGAGTGCGCTAACACTCCCGGCAAAAATGCTCAGGCTACATGGAAAGTTAACAATTCACGTAACCATTATTAATTAGCCAAATGTATGCAAAAGTTTTACAGAAAGACGATTCGGTTTTGCTTATCTGCCATGCTGGTATTTATTACCGCGCACAAAACAATTGGAGGACCGCCTCAAGAACCCAAAATAACTCTTCATTTTTCAAGTCAGCCCCTTGAGATTGTATTGGAAGCTTTGCAGAAGCAAGTTGACATAGCAATTGTTTATTCAGATGAAGATATCAAGAATTCAAAAGCAGTCACAGTTTCAGTAAACAAAGTACCATTAGTGCAAGCATTGGAGAAAATATTGCAAGGACAATCATTGACGTATAGTTTGAAATCTAAAGCTATTGTAATTCATAAAGTTGGCAGCTTAGTTACAAAAGAAAAAGCCAGTTTTAAGGAAGATACGGTACGCAGTTTTTCAATTAAAGGAAAAGTTGTTGACAGGAAGGGACTTCCAATTATTGGAGCGAGTATAGCAATAAGGACTACAGGTAAGTTTACAATCTCGGATAAAAATGGAGCGTTTAATTTAGATAATGTGAGTAAGTATCAAAAACTTACTTTTTCAAGTATTGGATATGATAGTTTGGAGATAATAGTCGAGGGAGATAAATTATTAATCGCCGAAATGAATGAGAGAGTTTCCGAATTGGCAGAAGTCGGAATATCCGTAAGTACTGGTTATCAAGAAATGTTAAGAGATAGGACAACTGGCAGTTATGCAAAAATTGACAACAAGTTGTTGATGCGTTCGACCTCTGGGAATGTCTTGGAAAGAATTCGGTATGTGACAAGTGGATTGAACTATGATTCAAGAAATGTAAATCCAGGTCAATACCCGATAAGTATCCGTGGGATTAGCACGATAAATTCGAATGTAGCACCATTACTGGTAGTAGATGGATTTCCTTATGATGAGTCTACAGGATCAGCTGTAATCAATAATATCAATCCGAACGATATACTTGACGTAACGGTTTTAAAAGATGCGGCGGCGGCGAGTATTTGGGGGGCGAGAGCAGGCAATGGAGTGATAGTTATTAATACCAAAAAAGGGAAGTTGAATAGTAAACCTCTTATTCAAGGGACTGCTAACGTTGTGATCGGAGAAAGGCCGGATATGGAGTACTTACGACTTATGGGGTCAGAGGACGTTATTGAATTTCAAAAACGATTATTTGAAAATGGCTTCTATAATGCTTATGATGATGTTTATGCAGGTATTGACTATTTTCCTGTGATACAGGAGGTTCCAGAAATATTGTTGTCGCAAAGAAAAGGAACAATCACTCAGTCAGAAGCTGAAGAGAGGATCAATTCGTTAAAGCGGGGTAATGTTAAAGATGATGTTAAGAAGTATTTATTACAAGAATTGGTAGAACAACAGTATGCGGTAAACTTCTCTGGAGGATCTGATAAGATGATATATTATTCTTCCGTTGGTTACAATGGAAGTGTTGGGCCGAATGAACAAAGCAAAAATAATAGAATATCTTTTAGGTTTGACAATACATTTAAAGCAGCTAAAAATTTGGAGATTAATAGCTTTCTTAATTACATAATTAATGAGCAAAGTTTTTCTGACATTTCATATTCAAATTATATACCTGATGGCAACAACAATATTGCTCCCTATACACGCTTGGTAGATGGAAAAGGAAAAGCCATTCCAATTCCTATGAAGTATCGTTTGCCGTTTGTTGATACCGCCAGTTATCCAGGATTGTTGGATTGGAGATTCGTTCCTTTGAATGAGATAGATAATTCTAAAACCAGATCGAAAAGTTATGATGCGCGAGTCGGTGGTGGTGCCAAATATCAAATATTAAAAAGTTTGAGTGCGGAGGTGAAATTTCAGTATCAAAAAATTAATTCTAATAGACGAAATTATTGGAATGACGAAAGCTTCTATGCTGCCGATCTTATAAATTCATATACAAGCATTGATGCTTTAACTGGGATTGTAAAAAGACCAGTACCGATTGGCGGAGTAATGAATATTGGGAACTCGACGCAATCGAATTGGAATGTTCGTGGACAGTTAAATTTTATTAAGTCATGGGATGAAAATTCACTTCTTGCGATCGGCGGTTTTGAAACAAGTGAAAACAAGTTTGAGAGCTATACTGATCGTTGGTATGGGTATAATGCAACGACGTCTACTTACTCACCAAATATTGATTTTGTAAACCGGTATAGACTTCGAGGATTCTTGGGAAGAAGTTTGCAAATCCCCACTGGTAATTCATACGGAGGTAGGACTACACGATTGAGGAGCTACTATTTAAACGTTAACTATTCTCTGTTATCAAAGTATAATTTGTCTTTAAGTGGTAGGCAGGATGGAGCGAATTTATTCGGAGTATTAAGAAATCAAAAGGTGGCGCCTTTTTGGTCTACTGGATTTAAATGGGATATTTCCAAAGAGGGGTTCTATAATTTAGATCTTTTGCCCTCGTTAAATTTCCGGATTTCCTATGGTTTTAATGGAAATATGAAGAATGATGCAACAGTATTTCCAACCATGTTGTATTCCAGTATACCAGACAATAGAACCAATTATATTTGGTCTCAAATAGTTACACCGCCGAATCCGTCATTAAGTTGGGAAAAGGTTTCAATACTAAATTTAGGTGTTGATTTTCAGTTTATCCGTGAGTGTATTAGTGGAACAATAGAATATTATAAAAGGAAAGGAGTTGATTTAATAAGTAAAGATTTTTTGGATCCAACTACAGGATGGCTAAGTTTTACAGGGAATAGTGCAAGTAATAAAGGAGAAGGCCTGGATATAACAATAAATACTAAAAACTTAAATCGTTCTATTTATTGGGGAACGGCATTCCTTTTTAGCTATAATGTTGACAAAGTGACATCGTACAAGCTAATACCGACAGCCACGTCTGTATTTTCTGGTGGACCTATTGTAGGTAAACCTCTTAATGGAGTGTATAGTTACAAGTGGGGAGGCCTGGATGCTATGAATGGTGATCCCAAAGGCTTTGTGGGAGATACAATTGTCGATTACAATACTGTTTTGATGGGAAATAATACGAAGCCAGAAGATCTTATTTATCATGGTACTTCGAGACCAAAATACTTTGGTAGCGTTATGAATAGCTTTTCTTACAAAGATTTTGCATTTTCCTTCAATATAAACTATCAATTAGGATATTTTTTCAGAAGAAGTTCGATTAACTACACAAATTTAATAAACAATGGCGGTGGACACATTGACTATAAGTTAAGATGGACTAAATCTGGCGACGAAAGCAAGACATTCGTTCCTTCAATTCCGGGTGGAGTAAATGATGTTAGGGATTTATTTTATGCTCGTTCTGAGGTTCTTGTTGAACGGGCAGATCACATTCGGCTGCAAGACGTCCGCTTGTCTTATAGTTTTAACATCTTAAGATACGGAGTACCTATAGGTATAGAGGTTTTCGGATATGCCACAAATTTAGGATTGCTTTGGAAAGCTAACGATGTTGGAGTGGATCCTGGATATATGGGTATCCCTCCCGGAAAACAGTACTCTGTAGGCTTGTCCGTGAGATATTAGCCTTGTGAATTGGGAAGTCGGTTATAATCATTAAACACCTTGAATATGAGAACTTATCAGTATTGTATCTATATATTTACACTTTTAGTAATGACATTATATTCCTGCAATAAGGAATGGCTTGAAGTGAAAGCAGATGCTCAACAAGCGGTACCAACTACCAATAAGGACTTTCAAGCCTTATTAGATCAGTCGGTAAGGATGAATAATTTTTTAATAAGTCTCGGAGAAGTTGCTGCTGATGGCCATTATGTAGATGAGAGCGCTTGGAATTCTGCAGACGCAATAGCAAAAAATGCATATACGTGGAGCCATGATCTTCCCTATAGAGATGTGGTGAGCTGGCTGGGCATATATAATAGGATTTTTAACAACAATATTGTTTTGGACGGGATGACTAAGAGAATTGATCCTGTTTCAGAGGACGATAAATTTGTTTTAGGCCAGGCTTTGTTTAATAGGTCAGTAGCATTCTGGTCTGTTGCACAACACTATTGTAACCCTTTCAACAATAATACTGCAAGCAGTGAGCTGGGAATTCCTTTGCGACTCAATATAGATTTAGCTGAACAGTCTAAACGCTCTACCGTAATGCAGACCTATGGCCAAATTCTAAGTGATTTGAAGACGTCGGCGACTTATTTACCTAAGGATACACCATATCCGACACGACCAGATAAGGCTGCTGCATTTGCCATGTTGGCAAGGACTTACTTAAGTATGAGTATTTATGATAGTGCATATGTTTATTCTAATCGTTCTTTAGAACTCGAAAATGATTTGATAGATTTCACAGAATTAAGTGAATCACAGCCAAATTTTGGGTTGTTTCCTAAAGAAGTATTATTTCATGATGTATTGTACACTGGTGAAGTATCAGGATTTTTGACTCGCAATTACCTTGTCGATTCGACTTTTTACGATTCGTATGATGAGAATGATTTACGAAAGATTATTTTGTTCAGTAAGAACAATAATCTTGTAACATTTAAAGGCAATTACAATGATAATGCAGACGAGTTATTTGCTGGTTTGGCAGTTGACGAAATGTATTTGGTAAGAGCTGAATGTTTAGTAAGGTTAGGGAAAATTGATGAAGGACTTAATGATTTAAATTATTTGCTTAAGAAGCGCTACAAAAAGTCAGTAGATGGTACTTCGCTTTTCGAAGATTACACTGCAGTTGGCGAAACTGAGGCCCTTCAGTATGTCTTACAGGAAAGACGGAAGGAGCTAATCCTTCGTGGTCTGCGGTGGAGTGATTTGCGCAGGTTAAATTCTGATGAACGTTTTGATGTTACAATTGATCGAATTGTTGATGACGAGCTTATCACTTTGCTTCCTGGAAGCAAGCGATATACTTTTCCTATTCCTGATGATGTTATAGAACAATCAGGTATGACGCAGAATATGATGTTTTTACCTCCGACAAAGGTTAGAGTTATCAATATCGAAAAGTAGCGGGTTATTTATTATTTAGGATAAGAAAATGAATACATATGGTTTTTATTTTTAAGTATATAAGTTGCTTTTCATGTGCTCTATTAACTGTTTTAGTTTGCATAGCGCAAAAAGATTATTCTCGGATTAGAGTTGGGGAGAAAGTGCCAGAATTGGAACTGAGGAATATTATTAATTTTTCTACAGATAAGGTATTAATGTCTGAATTTAAAGGCAAGTTATTGATACTTGATTTTTGGAATATTGGATGTAGTGTTTGTATTGCGAATTTTCCGAAGATGGAAAAACTTCAGAAGGAATTTGGAAATGATATTCAGATACTATTAGTTAACACCTTAGATAGCAAAGAATTGTTAAAGAAGCGTGGGTTTCCCCAAAATACACGTTCTAAAATACTTAATGAAACTAATTTACCAATAGTAATTGGGGATACAATACTTAATACTCTTTTTCCTCATGAAGGAGAGCCATTTCATGTGTGGATAGGAAATGATGGTGTTGTAAAAGGTATGACAAATTATTTAGGCACGACAGGTGATCAGATACGAAACTATCTTGAAGGGAAAGAGGTGTCTTTGCTTAACAAGCTTAATCCAAATGATTTTTATTTAAATAATAAAAGTTCTATTCTCAAAGAAGAAAACTCTAAGATTTTACAGAATATTTTAGCGAGTTCTATTTTGACTAAGAATTTAGCTATGATGGGGTGGGATAACTGGATCAAAGACTCAACTCAAGACTACAAACTTGTGGGTTACAGGTATTCTGGAACTGGGATACAATTATTGTCAACTGCCCTAATTAATCTGTCAACAAAGTACAGAGATTCGGCTATGTTTTTGTTTTATCCGGATAGGATCGTATTGGATGTGCGGAGACCTGATAAATTTGTTCCGCCACACATTGGATCTGAGAATATTTCCACTTGGATGGATTCAAACTATTATTATTACGAAATTAGATTGCCATCTGATAGAATGTCAGATTCTGAAAGGAATAACAGAACTATAATTGCTCAAGCGATGTTGGAAGATTTACAACGATACCTGTTTGTTACAGCTTCTATACAAGAGAGATATGTTCCTTGCTATGTGCTTAAAAGAATTTCTAATAAGAAAAAGTACGTCTCACAATCAAAGACTGTTTTGAATTATTTTTATGAAAGTGGGGTGTTTAAGATAGAAAATTCTCCAATAAGTGTGTTCACATCGGCTTTACGATATGCGTTAGGGTATAAAGGAATGCCAATTATTGACGAAACTGAGTTCGGCGATAGTGTTATGGTGGATTTAGAGATTAATGGTGATTTGAACAAACTTGAAGATGTTCGAAAGGGTCTTGCTAAGTATGATATGGATTTGGTTGAAGAAACTCGATTAATAGATGTTGTAGTAGTAAATGATAGGTTACTCAGCAAAATGTAAAAAAACATGTTTAAAATAATTGTCATATTGTCTTATTTGTTGGCTGTTTCTGTTTTTGGTATCTACGGTCAAGGTTATGAATTTGGGTTCAAAATAACGGGATCTGTTGAAGGGGTGAAAACCGGTTCGACTATTTTTCTAATGGATACGAAGAACGACACGATTTGCAGCACGAAAGCTGTAGATAGTCATTTTGAAATGCTGGGCAGATTGCCATTCGAAGGTGAAATGTTATTATTGGGTATTGTTACTGAATCAGGTATTAAAAAGATTGTTCCTGTTTTCGTTGAGAATGATAAGATTGATATTGTGTGCGATTTTGGAAGTTCGGGTAATGATGCGGTCAAAATAATTGGTTCTTCGACGCATAATGAATATGTTCAGGTAGTAAATGAGGAAAGTGCAATTTTGGAAGGCGTAAAGAATAGATTTTTGAACGAGAGCAATGCGACTGGGAAAAAAATCGTAATTAGTGAATATGCTGAAAGTCAAATAAGGGAGCTTCAGGGATATAGAATAATGTGGATTCTAAATCATCCAGATTCTTACCTTTCGCCCTGGCTATTACTTAGGTATTTTTCTGAGTCAAAAGAATTATTTAGGTATTTTAACGCGCTATCGAGGAAGGCATTGTCAGGTAAATATGGAAAAGATTTGAAGAGTAAAATGGATACGGAACGTTTGTTGGCAGTTGGATCCGTCATGCCCGATTTCGAATTGACTTCTGTTGATGGTAATTTAGTTAAATTGAGTAAGCTTGTCGGTTCTTATAATTTTACAATAATAGATTTTTGGGCATCTTGGTGCGGTCCGTGTCGATCGGAGTTTCCTGAAATGAAAAAAAACTTTTCACTATTTAGAGAAAAAGGTGTTATGGTGATTGGTTATTCCGTAGATAAGATGGAAACGTCGTGGAGGTCCACGGTATTAAAAGAAAGTTTGCCATGGATTAACGTTATAGATACAAACGATGGTGCAAATATGAAATATAACGTAGAGAAACTACCGACGTACTTTCTATTGGATAGTGAGGGACGTATTGTTAACAGGTTCAATGATAACAAAGCTATTTGGGACTTTGTTAAGGAAAGCTTGTAGCTTTTCATTGTCAATGTACATATGAATGCATTCGACTAACCGAAATATACTTCTTAATACGTTTTTTTACTTTTATCGGCGTAAAGAATAAGGGCTTCAGTTGCAAGTATTAGGTTCGTGTTTATTTCCATTTAGGCATATTGTGTTCTTTTGTTAATGATACAGTATGTATTATTAAGTTATTGAATTACTTTAATTTGTAAATTGCAATTTGGTCTTTGTATAATGCAAATATTTTTTCTTGACCTACATAAAAGTCCTTTAATTTTTGATTTTGAATGTTAGGAATGTAAAAGCTTTCAATGTATTGCCCATCAGGCAACGAATATTTATCAACAACAGAATTGTTTTTAAATTGGTGATTATTTTCGTTGTCTGCTTTTAAACCAGAAAGGATATATAATATGTTCTTATAAATTGAACACTTGTTATTTACAATTACTCTTGACGTTGATGGCTTTATATCAATTTGATTATTTTTTGATTTGATTATTTTGCCAAATTTTTCAACTGCGGATGTAGTGTCAATTGTCGTATGTGTTGACAGAATATTTAAGTTGGTGTCAATTAGGTAAAATTTGTTTTCATAGTTTTTTATGTATACTATATTATGAGAGAATTGATCATATGTTAGAATCCCATCTGAATCTAACCCACCATCATCTTTCATTTTGAAAATATTCTCTGTTTGAATTAAGCGACCTGATTTGAGGTCAATTTTATGAAACACTTGATTCCTATACGTGCTATCAACGGCTCGGACAATAATAGCGTTGTTGGTAATTGTTGAGCGTGTGAATGGCAAAGTTTCGAGTTTTACTTGTTGTAACGTTGGTTTGTTGATCGTCCCGTAAAATAAAGTAGATATGTTATTGGCAAGTACTTTTACAGATGTAGAATCTACGTATGTTGTGAACGTCTTAACTTCCTTGCCATTTTCTTGTGGTATCCCTATATAAACGGTGTCTATTTTTTTAAAACTTGTATCTATGGAAATTACCCAATTTGGATTTGGGACTGTTAAATGGATTTGGCCGTTGTTTACTCCTGAAATATTGAGAAAAGGTTCTTTTGATTGTGTTCGATTTATTTCGGTTATAGGCTTTGAAGAAAATATTCTTGTAAATCCATTTTTATAGGTATTTGGTAGTTTCGCTCCCCAGAATAGTGTTGTGAGAAATAGTGCTGCCAACGCCAGCATAGAGATGATGATGATAGATTTTTGTTTAAACATAAGTTAGATTTGCAAATAATAATAAACGGGCTATCGACAACTTGTCAATAGCCCGCTTTTAATTATGGAGCGGTATTCGGCTTGCAAAAGATTTCCACTTTATCAGGATAAAGAGGATTGGTACAGCTTGCATCTGTAGGGAGCACACGGATACAGCAAACAAAGTTGTTGCTGCCATCACAGACCTTGGAGCTGGCTAATGGGGTTAGACTTGTTGGATCTATTGCTGCGCAATAGGTGGTAGTTCCTGGACAAGTTTGATTTGTCGTCACTGTGACGTTAGTTCCCCCAGCATGATTAAATTTGATATTTGAGTAATCCAAGGTTTGTCGGCAAGTGTAATTGTCCGTGGGAGCAATTTTTTCGATTACTTCGGGCCGAGTTGCTGCTGTGGCTGCTATTGCAATAACTGCAATAGTTGCGAGAAAGCCAAATTTGATACTTTTCATACTTGTTTTATTTTTTTGTTAAATGTAATTCCCATTTTATCAGGTATGGGATTTTCGCAGTTGTACGGCTGCATTAACCTGCTCAATGTACATTAAGAGAAAAAAGTCGATTCAATAATTTACTATTACGGTTTGAATGGCATTTACTATAAAGGTTTTGCTTAATGAACAGATCGGATTTGTTTAGTTATTTTCTGGCAAAGTGAGGATAATATTGTTTTAATTATTTGTAGGCTTTCTATCCGTTTATATTACTCGATGGATCAACGGAAAAAGTATTAAGATGCTGGCATGATCCATCAAGATAGCAAAAGTGACAAAACAGATAGAACGTGAAATACGATTGTTTTTATGGCCGATTTGTCGAAGTTTGATGATTAAGATTTAGGGATGGGGTTGAGTACGTTCTTATTGTTGGAGATTATTATACCTGCTATTCCAAGGAGTGTAAAGGCCGCATTAAAATATAGATGATCATTCCAGCTCATTGCTGCTAACACTCCCCCACAGCTGCAAGGCAGGTCACTTGCATATGTCAGCATCAGCCAAATGTATCCAGTAAACATCGCCATGGTGAACGTGGATAGGTAAAGTCCCAGGAGCCTGGTGCGGGGAATGATTGACATGGTGGCCATAATCAGCTCCCCTGCAGGCAAGGCCACTGCAATCAGCCCGGCCATATTTTCGATGAATGGACTCCTGCCCATTTCAAATTTGAACTTCTCGTAATCCAGGATCTTATTAATCCCCGTGTAGATAAATAGAATGATATAAAGCGAGCAGATGATTTCGACGTATGTATTTCGCTTTTTGAAGGTTGTACCGATGCGGGTAAATATACGGCGCCGTATAGGCATTGGAATCGTTGTGGTTGACTTTTCCATCAATAGGAAGGTTTAAATGGTAATGGTAAGGCGGGATTAAAAAATAGGGCTCCGGCAAATTGACACTTGTCTCGTGTTAGCAAGCTGTGCCCTTTTATCGTATCGAAACGTTTTGCTTTTGAAGAGGTTGTTAATGGTCGAAGACCGAAAACCAGGGATTAGCAACTCTTTATGGTCCCGAAGATCAATATAGTCCGGTTTTGAATTTGACCAGGTAGCCCCCTCTTAAAAACTGCCTGGTTAATTAGTCCTTAAGCAATTTTATCCTGAACGCCAATTAACCGTTCTGTTTATCTTTTATTTGAACAATCTTGCGATTGATAGAACAAAAATACGGCGCTAAAATTTGCGATTCGGACGCAATTTTAAAATCTGTCATATTTTTTCTGAGGTTTAAATATTGTGTCATCGTGTAAGGTAAAGTATCGGCATGCAAAATAGTTTGTTCACTGTTGATTCCTACAACAGACAATTAAGTAGAAAGCAGGTGAAATCAGCTCAGCGTACTAAAGAAATATTCAACCAGATTGTTCTCAGGATATTATTATTGAGGCTTACAATAAATCTCCAGTCTATGCGGATACATTGGATTGGTACAGAATCCATCATTTCGTAGAATCCTGATACAACAGATTACGGAGTTGTTTCCAGTACAATTGACGTTGGTGGGTAACACGGTTGCTATATATCCATTGGTTACACAATACAGTTTATTGGTAGGGCAAGGCTGTCCTGCAGAAATCGTCGTTTGTGGGCCACCTACAGGCGAGAATGTGACACTTGAAAAGTCAACACCTGCTAAACAGATGTAGTTGTCCTTAACTGTTTCTTTTCCAATCGGCATGACACGTGTAGCATACGTATACGCAATGGATAGAACACCAATAAGCATTGGTAATAACATGTTTGAATATTTCATGAGTTTATGCTTCTTGGGGTTTACAAATTATTTCGATCCTGTAAGGAAACAAAAAAGTTGGACACAATTCGGGATCACGTACTGCACGAATGCAACAGATTACGTCTCCCGCGCCGAAACAAGGTCGGACGGTATTGATTAATGCACCTAATATTAAAGATGCGCAGTAAGTTTTTGTCGAGGGGCAGGTATTGTTCTCGGAAAAAGTAAGCGCACTCCCACCTGAAGGCGTAAAGGTTAAGGAGGAATAATCAACGCCTGGCTGGCAGGTGTAAGCGTCTTTTGGAATTATCTTTTCGATAAGTTCAGGTCTGGTGGCGCCCGTCATTATGATGCTTACCAAAAGAATTGATGCCGATAGGCGATGGATGTTTTTTTTCATATTCAGTGGTTTACTGGTTAAGTGTTTTGATGTAAAGGTGTTGGGCTTAAATGGATCGGATTATCAAGTTATCCCGTTACATGTTTGTTGGAATCCAGGCTGCTTTTCGAATAAAAGGCATGTGTCTGAGTCCTATTAAGGATCATACTATTGGTATCTTTCATTTACGACGTCGATGTAAATGACCGATTACTGATGGCAATAGCTTAAATTATGATATGATTATCTTGGTTTACAGAATATATCTACTTTATGTGGAAAGTTGGGAATGAAGCAGGATGGATCATTACGAATGATCCGAATGCAACAAACCAGCGTATTTGCCCCTGCACAGCTTATATCGTTGGGTATGGTCGTTGCCACATAGCCATTGGCGGCACAATATGTCTTTATGGATGGGCACGGTTGGTTTTCGGTAATCGTGAGCTGTGTGCCAGTCGAAGGTGTGAAGGTCGCTGTCGAAAAATCCAGACCAGCGCGGCAGGTATAAGCGTCTTTGTTTTCCAGGTGTGATAAGCCTGGCTGGGACGCCAGCAGAACGATAATCGCAGGAATTGCAATTAAAGCCCAGGGCCGTAGGTTTATGGAGATTGACATGGCGAGGTATTTGGGTAAGCTAATTTAGCGCGTCGTATCCGGCGCCTTTGTCCTGGAAGCTATTGTACCAATACTGCGCCATCAGGGAGAAAAAAGCGTGCATTCGTGCAGCTGCAATTGTGTGGTTAGGTTGTTCATTGATCCGATGGTTTTGGGTTAAAGGTAGGTCGGATCAAAAAAGGGCACCGGCAAAGTAAACCTGTCTTCTGTGAAAACCCGGTGCCCGTGTATATTAGTGAAACGTTTTGCTGATGAAAGGGTTGCCGAGGGTCGAGGGCCATAGGCCCAGGAGGAGCAACCCTTCATGATCCAAAGGACCTATGATATCCGGTTTTGATCCTACCGGGTAGCCCCCTCTTAAAGGCCGCCCGGCAAATGTTGCATCCTAAAATCCCGTATCACCGACCTCATGAAGCAACGAATTTATCTTTTTTATAAAACCAATCCTGCGACTGATCTAACAAATGTACAAAGCTAAAATTTGCGATTCGGACGCATTTTTCGATTACTCACCTGCTAACCCAACCGCTTTTGGTGGTGTATGGTTATTACGGTATTGGATTGGCTTCACACCATAATATTGCCGAAACCGTCTGCAGAACGTACTGATGCTGGTGAAGCCTGTGAAGAAGGCGATTTCATCTATGGTTTTTTCCCGTTTGATGAGCATATCCGCTGCAGCTTCCATTCGTAGCTGCGTGTAGTACTGATAAAAGGTTTGGTCGTGCAGGATCTTGAATAATTTTTTCAGCCTGGTGGCCGATAATGCGAATTCAGTGGTGAGCATACCCAAGGACAACGGATACCGAAGATCCTGGTTAAGTTTGTCGATGATCCTGGCCATTAACTCGCTGTCGTGTGGATGGAGTCTGGTCATAGCAATAAGGTTTTATCCGGCGCCGGGGTGGACCGGTGGATATAAAAAGAAACGTTACCCGAGGAAAGAGGGTATGTAAAAAGGAACTAATCAGAGCCTGATGCAGCGGGGAAGAGCCACTAATTTAACACCCTTCCGGCAATAGGAAAACATCAAATTCAAACCGCTACGGGTTTTTATTTACAGGCGTATAACATATAGGCTTTAGTACCCAAACGACCGCTATTGAAGATCTTTCTGGAGTAAACAAGGCATGTAATCAGGCGCCGGAGAAAGCTGTTGGGATAACCAGGGTAATAGTCTGGGTAAGGGAGAATCGGGTAGGTACGGGTGCCAGTGGAGGCAGTCCAAGCAGGAGATGCGAGTAAAACCGGTTTATTAGCCAAAGCCGCTTTGCCGCATAACGTTGGCTCACCTCCCGGATAATCTCCAACAGCAATGGTTGTGGCAATACGATGTCGAATTTGTCCTTATCCGGACTGAATATCAATACATAGTCATTCTTTTTGGGCGTGTAGGGGCTTGGATATAGGTCCGGGTCGGCTTTTCTAACTTCCACGATACAAAATTGTTGTTCATCCTTGATCAGCCAATACCAATGCCTGTTTTCGGTGATCTGACCTTCACAAAGCCCCGCTAAGCGCAGGACAAACTCGCCCCAAGTCGATTTCAGGTCCCGGATTTCTTCAATATCAATTGGTTGGAGTAGCATACGTCAGTTTTTAAGGTTGCGAAATGGCGTGGCGGGCAAACGGTTTCTTTGGCATGTCTACCCGGTCGGGTGTTTCCATGGTGGAATATGCCGGCGTTTTGTCATCTGTATTTAAATCATACCGGAAAACGTGTTCCAGGTGATTTGCCAAGTCTTCATAAAAGATGGCCAGCGCCGGGCAATCCGTTGCCTCAATCAGCGAAAGGAAAGCCGCTTTAATAGTATCTGCCATCAGGCTCAGCTCAGCTGGCCGTTGGTGGGAAGGACTCCGGTGCTGGTCTATAGGAACCTTGAGGTGGATATTCAGGCAATGAACCGTCGAATCATTGGTGTATACCAGACTGGTGACGGCCTGGTAGCGGTCCAATAGCACCTGGCGGAATGGTCGAACGCGCTCAAAAAATGGCATGCCCCGCTCATTTGCGGATCTTTCAGCACTGGGTACAGCTGTATGCCTATCCTGATCCCTGCATCCCATCACGGCGGTCAGGAACAGTACGATGGCACTGGTAGCAACGGGATGTTTGGCCTGTTTAGTGAAGGATCGCATGGTGCATTTTTTTGTTGGTTAATCGCATTACAGGTTTTCCACTTGGGGCGTGCCTGAATATCGTGGTAAGTAATAATAGCTGAGGGAATCTTTGTCCGTTGAAAGGTGATACTTAAAATTGTGATCCCAATGACGGACGGTGTCGTTGAACCAGATGTTAAGTATGGGACATTCCGCTGGCTTAGCCGTAACCTGGTTACGGAATTCATATTTGAGGGAATCGGCAACCCTTAATAACGCTTTGCGTTGCTGCCATGGGAGCGTTGTCTGCAGATGGGATGGGACAACCAGAATTAGGGTGACGATTCGGAACGTGGTGTCGGTTTCGTATATCGACAGGGATTTAGCCTTCGATTTGGCAAAGGCATCGTCCGTGAATTTCCTGAAAAGTTCGGTCAGTTCCTCATAACGTGGATGGTTTGGATAGTCCCAGGCGAGCGCCGTGTCACTGGTGACCGGTGATGACGTAATTTCACGCGTACTTGGGAAATTGATGGTGTTGAGTAGGATAATCACCGCAATGACGGTGATCAGGATACACATTTTTAGCGGAGGCGATAGTTTTAAGTGCATGCGCATGATGATAAGAATTATAAGTGATGGGGTATTGTGATAACGCCGTCTGGACGCAGTGTTGCTGGAAATCAAAGCGGATAAATCAACGCTATTTTCGCCCAATCAATTTCCGGTTTCATGTTGTTTACCGAAGTTTCCAGGTCAATGAGCATCAACAGATCCGCCGTGGAAAAGAAAGCAGGATTACCGGCGTGGGGTACGCCCGTATAATAAAGGCCGCGCCATAGGTTATCTTCCACCTCGTCAAGTGGTTGCTGGTTAATCAGTTTGTTGCGGATTGTTCCGATCTTAAAAATGGCACGGAATGCCTTCTTTAACTCGAAGGCCGCCTGCTTTGTATTGACGAAAGTGGGAAGTATCGGGGGCTGCCGTTTTATTTCCTGGATCTCATCAATGACCAGGTGAGCTGACCCTGTTGGTGAAAAGTCACGGAACTCGGTCAGCCATTTTTGCCAGATCCGGTCTTGCAGGACGGACAGTTTCTGTTTCCTGATGAGTTGGTGGGCGGTTTGCTGGACCAGGTCAAAGTGCGAAATCAGTGTATCCCCGATGAGCTGATCATGGTGGTGGTAAACGATGGTTTGTCTTTGCATGGTCTTAGAGTTTGGGTAGATTGCCCAGGACATCAATAACCTGAGTTCTGAATGCACGATTGGTTAGGTTTATAAATCCTTCCAATAAATAGAGGTTTGCAAAATCCCTCATGTTATACGCCTTTATATTGTCTGAATGCGGAATAGCGAATTCATTCAGGTAGTTCATCAGCCGGTCATCGCGCTCGGTTGGTACGCGTTGGCGTGCTAATTTCAGCCGTAGGCGTGCATAGTGGTGGCACACGCGGAGGGCTTTTCTGGCAACGGGTTCCCCGGCGGCCAACCCATCCCGCATGTTCATTACCTGTTCTTCCGATGAAACCAGGAAGAATGGCAGGGCCAGGTCTTCCGGCGTAGTCCATTTGGATATTCCGGGTGCGACGTAGACTCGCCATTCTTTTTTCAGCATTCTTCCCCGCTTATTCATGATGTTGATGGTTTTCTGGGTGCTGCGACTGATATGCTGGGGACAGAGGGATTCCAACACCAACAAATACGTAACCAGGGTAATCCTGTTAAATGGCAATCCAGGAATGGTGTGGGTATACGGATGTTCTTTCAGGTCTGCAATGATTAAACCGTCAAGCTGATCAATCTCCTTACCATTTTTATAATCCTGGAAAGCGTTCAGTAGGGTGCCAAGGCGCGCGTTGTTGAATTCTTTACGATATGGCCGCTGAAGATCCGGTGCGTCAATAGCTCGTTTGGGCATGGGTTTATGTTAAAAAGGTGATAATCGGGTTGGGTAATGCGCACAGCTACCGGCAGCGAAGCAGCCGATTGGTTGACGGCCAGGATCCCAGGGTCCCTGTTAGGGCATGCGGAAAGCTGCGCATCAATGCCGGTTGGAAACTTGTCATATCCCATGCGTTATGGAATTACCTGGGGTGTCTTAACAGGCGCTGCGGAAGTGTCCCCATAAACGGGTATAGCTGATTCAGCAGGCAGGCCCGTGGCGCCGGCAGGTCTGGTTGGTACCGACGATTTTGTCCCCGTATCGGACTTGGTAAACCGCCCAATGATTAATGGGGAAAAGATCATGCTGAAGACGAGTACAGCCATTAACGCCATTGGGAAGTCGCCGGGCTTGCGCTGGTTTTTTTCCGGTGAGGTAGGGTCTGATGCTTGGTCTGGGGAAGGGGGAACGGAAAAAGCGGAATTCGCGTTGGTTATCTTCGGGTCAGTGTTATGATTGGTTTGCTGAACCGATGGCGTTGTGGCATGTTTAGATCGTTCTGCCATTGCCGATGGGTGTTTGGTGATTCGTTTCATTTTTAGGATTATTATATGCTGATATGGTTTGCTCAGGTTCCGCTGCTGGGATGTCTATGGTTCGTCGGCTGACGGATCAAGAGGCTCCGGTGGCATGCTGTTCCAATTGATTGTTTTAAAAACAGACATCCGTAGATTGATTTCCAGGTGGTATAAAGCCGATATGTCAGCAAAAGAATAGCAGATGGGGTTAGCCGAATATGGGATGGCGGTGTATTTGTATGTATGCCAGATTTCCAAATCTTCCTGCGATATGGATTTCGATGCGGCTAATTTGGCCCTGATCCGGTTGAATTGTATGGTGAGGCGTAAAGCCTTTTTAAAATGCTGTGCGAACTCCGGCAGCTGAAAACTCTTCTGATGGATTTGGACGTAGGGGTCGGCTGTTTGGTCCAAATAGATCGGGTTTTTCTGTCCCCATTTCAGTTCGTGGACCAGGTCTATGATTTCTTCCGGCTTGTCCCCGGTTTTGAAGCGAGCTGCCTGAATAATCCACTGATGCCATACTTGCTGCTGATAAGCGGTAAGGGAACCTGATTGGTTTTTAGAGATGCGGACAGCAAGGATCAGGTCAAAACTACAAATCAGGGTATTCCCGATCAGCTTGTCCAAAGGATGTTGGATGATGTCAGCAATGGTCATCAGTATAATTTTTTAACGGGTAATTTTTGATCAGGTTGCAGATGCCCTTACGGAATATAGGATCATTCATTTTCGCCATTTGTTCCAGGAAAAAAAGGTTCTCGTAGTCGCGTGGTGTATACGCCCATGCCACAGGAGGGGGAGGGACCAGGGTATGCCGGAAGAGTGCAAATTGTTTGATTTCAGAAACCGTCAGGTGCTGGTCACTTTCCATTTTACGACGTATCTCAACAAATAGCCTGCACACGGTGATGGCCCGGGCTGCTGTTTTTTTATTGGCCAGAATGGCGTTTCTAAGATCGGCTATATCGGATGCTGCATCCACCAGCCGGAAGACAGAGGCCATCCGGCCATAGGGCTTTGAAATAAAGGTGCTGGCCACATGATTAAAGAAATGCGATTGGATCAATTTGGCCCGGTGAATGATTTTCAGTTCAATTGCAGGCAATCCAAAATGCGGGGCGCAAGTCGCATAGTGAAATAAGTTGTCGATGTGCATATGTAAGCGCATATTGCTCATTTGCATGCGCCGCACGGTTCTGATGTAGGGATGGACTTTTATTTCTTCAATCACTTTTGACAGCACCGGATCAATGGCCTCTTTGTATTGATAATGACGGACAGCATAGGTTAATTCGTCCACCTGGTTCCGGGAAAGCGTTTCCGGACGTGTTTTTTTGGTTTCTGACAACTTTTTACGCATTCATATTCAGTTTTGTACCTCACGCGGTTTGTTGGTAATTAGGGGGATACGTATTAGCGTATATTAGCCTTTATACGCCCCTGGCCGGATGGCCACTTTTCCCTTAAATCGGATTGTCAGGGCTTTTGGAAAACATTACCTTAATAGTCGGAATCAACGTTTTCCAAGTAACCTATGCGATGCGTTAGGCGTTTTGGGCCTGGAACTGTTATATAAATAGGGAATGGGTAGCCTTCACGCGCCTGTTCTTTAAAAGTGGCCGCTTGTTCCAGGACCGGTGTTACCGAGACCGGAAGCGCCGATCGCCCGGTGTGGGCCGCCGCAAAACGCATAGCCTTAGGGCTATAGAAAACAAAATGAGAGGCAACCTGTAGGGGCGCTGCCTCTTTCACAAACCCCAGATCATTCCTATGCGTAGCTTTTTGATTGCTGAATTGCACCCCATCACATTGCTTGGTACCCGGGACCTCCTGAATGAGAAGTTTCCGGGTTGCCAAATTGCCATTGCCCGTACCCGCGAGGAGCTTGTACGTGAAATCCGTCAGCATGGTTGCTCCTTTGATGTGGCTATCCTTAATGTAAGGATGAAGGATCAGACATTGATATCCTGCATTGATACGATCAAAGCACAATGCCCGGCCCTTGGAATCGCCGTACTTGGCCGTGAGCATGAACGGGTATACGCTAAATGGTTCCTGCGGCATGGCGTAAATGCCTACATGAGTCAACTGGCCAGTGAAACGGAATTCCTCAACATGCTGGATGCCGTGATTTCCGGCCGCATTTATTTGGGTGACCGGGTGCTTCAGGCGTGGAAATGCCAGTCTGATGAAAGACTGTGCAGCGGATTCGGCGCCTTGTCGGTGATGGAGTTGGAAGTAATTCATCATTTGGTCAATGGCGATGTTCAGGCCGATGTGGCCATCCGTTTAGGAAAAAGTGCCAGTACAGTAGCTACGTATTTTGCCCGGGCCGCTATGAAGTTGGGTACCCGGGATATGATCGCCGTCAGTCACTGGATTGGGCGTGCGTAGGTAAGGAACTATTGGGTTATGCAGCCTGACGGGGAATCATTAATTACGTGTGGAGTCCGGATAGATGATGACCTGGCGGTTGCTGGAATCCAGGCTTAACGGTACGCCACAATCTGTCAATATTTTGATGATGGTCTTCAATGTGGTTTCACGAGACATACTCCCTTCAAAGACATATTTCCGGTTGATACCCACCGTATCTCCCTGATAGCGCAACCGCACATTGTACCATCGGGCAACCCTGTCCATATTGGTGGTAAAGGAAAATTCCTCAAAATTGAATTTGTTGTCTTTCACTGCATAATCGGCTTTGGTCAACGCCGTTATGGCCATTACTCCGTTGGATTCGACCAATTTTTTACCTGCAGGCAGCTTCAACGGGGTAGCTTTCCTGTCCGTGTAATAGGCCAATCCGCCGATTGCGGCAGCCGCGTGTTGTGCGGGGTAAGCAGTGAGTTGGAATTGCCCCGCGGCGTTGAAAAGACGAAGTTTCGGTGTGGACAGTTCGTAGCGGCTTCCTTTGGGAAGAAAAAGATAGATCTCGCCGCTCAGCAGTTCGAGATGATGTTGTTGTGTAAAACGGATAACCGTGAGCGGGTCCATATACAGCATGCCACCGCCGGGAAGTGAGGCTTTGAAAAACTCGGCGGAATCCGTGACCAGGCGCTCACCCGGTTTAAACTCATATTGCGCGGTCAAGTGATACGCTGTGGTGGATGTGTCGCTGTACTTAACGGCTCGTTGCAGCGGGATAAATGACTGTGTTTTTTTTTCCGCAAGACCTGGGCTGATCTTTTGCTGCTTGGCGATGGATCTTTGGGTGAGGTAAATCGTGACGCCGATGACGCTGAATAGACCGATGAGGCCAGCGGTCATACGGATTCTGAATTTGTTGGGAGACATGGTGGAGACGGTTTTGTTATGGAACAGAAAACATAGCTAAATGCCCAAAGCAAATCGGGAATTTATTTATGCACGTTTTAAATGATGGTATTTGCGTATTGTTATTACTCGATTGCCGGTAACAGACATCATCCCGGATTATTATTCCCGGGATCAAATGATGCAATGCCATTAACAGAAAAATCCACCGTACGCGCAAACCTATCGTATGCGCGCAGCGGTTTGATCCCCTGTTTTGGAGCTTCTTAATGGTGTCGTATGAAATAGTAGCCCATCAGTCAGGTCCGGTGAGGCGGAGGGTGATCTGCCTGAAGTGGTGGCTGGGATTGGCTGTTTGCAGGGGCGCCCGGGTGAAGGGCGATGCCATTGGAAATGAAATGTTGGTACATGGAGACGGCTTTTATGATGGTAAACGTTGATGAGGCGATATTGTAACCTTAGTGATCGTTTTTTTTCCTGTCTATGTTGGATTTTGTTTTGTTTGCCGGCGCTTTGACCAACGGGTATATATCCGGGTTTAAGGTCATCCAGATTCGCTCGCCGGTATGATTGATACGGGAGGGAACCGGCGTAACCTGCCTGTTGGTCAAGTACCCGAGTACGGCCGTCGCGAAGCGAACCGATTCACGGCGTAACGCCACATCGGTATTGCCTGGGAACCCGTTTCCGTTCAGATTTATCGACCGGCTTTGGATGCTGCATTCTTCAAAGCTCAGCAGGCAGTCCTTGCGGAATAGTCCGACAGTCATACTCGTGATCGGAACTTGTTTATTTTCAGGATGGGCCGGCCCGGAAATCCAATAGGTAAAATACGTGTAATCCAGAAAGCAGATAACGCCATATCGTGGGTGTGCGGGCATGCGTTTTAGGAACTGATTGCGGCGTTTGCTGCAATAGCTGTTATCATTCAACAGTATTGCAAATTCCTGGCTTCTCAGGTAATAATGCTTCGGCCTGTTCCCCTGGCTATTCAAGGTCTGTACTGATTTATACATTTTCCGGATTGCTGGGTCAGCACGCATGAATTCTCTCGCCTCTTTGGTGTGTCCTGCGCTGATTACCGCTGACAGATCAAACGGAATATCCAAACTGAGGTATTTCAGGTTGGGGTAATTGGAGTACGTGATCATACATGTCAAGTTGGGCTTCCGCTGATCGCCTGGATTCGGGTTTACGCCGCTGTATACACAGCTCAAGGGCAACATCGCAGGTTCTAAACGGGCGGGATGCACCCTTATCTGTTTCTTGTGGGGTGAAAGGTATAAACAAAGCGGATACGGCAGGTCCTTGTGTTGGAGAAATTGACTGGGATCAACCCGCGGGTAGGTGCATTTGCCTGTGATGGATTTCTTTTCCGGAAGGGCAGGTGCAGTGGTATACCGATGATGAAGAACCGACAACGACTGACATTTTCAGCTTGTAAATGGCAGGTAAAGGGTATTTCCTGGGAGCGTAATGCCACGGAACCGGTTGATGGTTGACTAATCATTACCACCGTCAATGAGTTTCCCGAATATACCCTTTACGCGCGCCATCAGGTTCCGCGACAGCGATGTCCATAGGCATGATAAGCGGTGCGCATGTTATCCAAAGGCAATAGTCCATAAATATCCAGGACCTTACAAGGTACAAGGACATATTTCAGTTGTACCTTATCGGTCTGGCCGGCAAACTTTGTTGCACGGATACGGGAAGGTTGCAAGGTGTTGTATATGATGGTAATTGTTAATAATGGGTTATTCTTAATCATTTAGCGCACAACGGTAAGGCTTCCGGGATGCGCCGCTGCCACCAAGTCGATGAAAAATTGGACAGGGTTAGGAGAAACCGCTTGGGAATGTTAATTTAGTATTGGATCAGTAGCTAAGCACAAAAATGATCATGGAATAAATCGTTTGCTTGGTGGCGGTATTAGTAGCAATTAATGGCCATAAACTGTAACTTATGCTATTAACCATCAGTAACCATATCCATTCGGCTGACCGCAGTGTCCGCGTCCTGGTCAGCGAAATTCTGAAACACATTGAGTCGGGAAATCTGTATCCGGGCTATCAATTTCCGCTGGTAAAAGAACAGGCAGTTATCTTTCGTGTCAGCCGGTTTACCATCAACAGGGTAATCAAGGAATTGATGGAATTGGGTGCAGTGATCAGCTCAAAAAAGCGGATTTATGTGAGCAAGCCAAAAAAAGATCTCCTGCAGCTTGACTTCGGCCATCCCCATCCCGCTCACGTACAGGAATTCCAACGCTTTTTTGCTGTCAGAACCATGCCCACTGTCCCTTCCGATGGGAACCGGCGGCAACTGATAGAAAAGCTGCTGGTTGATAAGTATCATGCAGAATTTCCGTTCATGCACTTTGAGAATACCCAACTATGTTTTTACAATTCATGGAGCATGGCCATGATCCTGATCGGCAAGATGCTCGATGCCAAATCGGTCGCGGTCGATGGCATTATGGAATCTCCACTTACCCGGTCGTTATCCCTATTCAGCAAGGAAGTAATCATGCTTGGTGAGCGGCCCGAGGGTATGGACATCCACCGGTTCAGGGGGCTTTGCCGAGCCGGCCGTGTTTCGGTGCTGGTGTTTGCCCCACGGGTGCGTTGCCCATTCGGAGCGCCGATGGATCAGCATAGTATCGCTGAAATCCTGCAGATCGTTGAGCAATATCATATTCCCCTGGTCGAAGTAGACCTGTGCGACGGCTTATGTTATGGAGAAACCCCATACGAACCGGTCGCATTACGGGCTTTGCAAAAGGGGCTTAATGCGGTATACCTGCGTCCGCTGGCTCCCTTGCCGGTTCAGACCCTTTTTAGCCCCGTTATCATCGCAAGGGAGGAACTGATTTGCCAATTGCGGTTACACCGGCTGGCGGTGGAAGTGGACATGCCGCAATTCGAAAACGCAGCTTTTGACATGCTGCTTAATAAGGACTTCGCAAAAAAAGTGGTAGGGATGCGGGAGGAGTACCGCATGAAGCGGGATTACCTGTATTCCCGGTTAACTTCCTTTGCAAACCGCGAGTATTCCGTCTCCCTGCCGGTGGGTGGTTTATCGGTGTGGGTGAGTTTGCCGGAAGAGATTTCCCAGCGGGCGTTTTGTAGCACGTTGCGCGAAATGGGCGTTGCTGTACCGGACTATTATTATTACGCCCGTCCGTATGCCTCACACCACGGTATCAAAATTGGTTTTGCAACATTGGACAGGCCGGCAATGAACCGCGTAGCTGCCTGTATCCATGCTGCAGTGACCAAGTTGCACAATCAAACCAGGCCGATGCGCCGGGCTTAATTTCCAACACGGTCTGGCACGTAGCCATTCAGATCAAGAATTCCCCGTAATGTTCCTTTAACGTTTCAACCAATTTGGTAAGGTAGTCCATCAGCCCCTGAATTGTCGGCTTATCGGGTGACAGACCTTTGGTCCGGGCGTTCTCCGGATCAACTTTATCCATCCCTGAGGGATGGACAAAAGCAGTTATCAGCGCGATCAGCTGGGAGAAATTCTTGTGCGGGGTCAGCCCTGCCAGGATATGAATTTTCACTAAATGACTGAGCTGTCGAAGGGTGAGATTCATGCTGAAGTATTTGACTTCTTTGCTCTCTGCGTTAGCCCGCCATTCCTGTTCAATATGTTTCAGGATGGCAATGCCTTCGTCCAGGCTGGCTATGAATTCTTCCCTTGGGGATCGTCTGGATGAGCGGTAAATCCAGGTTGTGCTTTCTCCGATAGCTTCCATGGTATGGCGTAAAAGGAGTAACTGGCTCATCCGTGTTGGCGGTGGCTGATCGGCGTGTACGATTTCGCGGATCAGGTATTTGTGGTGGCGCATAAATTCCGTTCGGTTGAACCGGAGGAAAATAAATGTTTCCAGGACATCGGTTTCCGTTGCAAATTCATCGTCCAGCGCCCGGATGAGGTTTTCAGCAAGCTTTTCTGCGTACTGGATCTGCCGGAACGTATAAGCCCGCTTTCCGACCAGGAAACCGTGGTAATAATGGCGGATCATGCCGGCCGTGTGCGTCAGATTGAACCTGCGCAGGAACGCGTCCGCAATTTTATCGCCGTCAGCTGTTAGCCGCGGTCGATTTTCACGCAACAGGTTGTCCGGTATTTTGCAATCCGGGTTGAAATAGTGGGGGAAGATTTTGTTGATGAATTCCAGGATGCCTTCCAGCGCGCTCATGATTTCCAGCCAAGTTGATTCGGCCTTGTCGGCCGCATTACCAACAGCAGCTACGGAGGCAAATACATGATCGGACAGGTTGACAATGGATAGCTGGATAAACCAGATCATGTCTCTGTTGGGATTTTGCTGGTTGGCTGTGATATAGTCGGTAATCTTGTCCTGCAGGATGATGGTTCTTTCGTGGATGTCCTCAAGCAGTGTCACGGTGTTTTCTTTGCCTACAGCCGGCTGGCTGACCATGTTACGGACGAAGGCTTCAAGGTTGGATAGTGTTTCTTTCATAGGTTGTCAAATTCAGCGCGATGGCATGTTCCAGCGGTTGAAGCAAAATTTATTCCAAACAAAACTACTTAGCGCGGGCGGCTAAATCAATCATGCTCCTGATGAAATGCGCTGTGCAACATAAAATGATGCACGTGGTAATCATCATGTACCCCAAAAACGCGATGTGCGGTCATGCTTTCCGGTTCGTTGGCCGATAAAACAGGGACGTGTACGGGTGGAATCCCAACATATGCTACGTGCCGGACATCGCCCAGATATAACCGATAAGCGTAGTTCGTGTATTTGTAACTAATATGTTACAAATATGCGTGTGTCATCACTTTGAATTAACCTTTGTCATTGACTATTTTTGTTTTCGATGTTCATAGGTTAATGATATGTGGTGATCTGCCGGGGGTTCCCGGCCGTAGTTAATAGCCTGGTCAATTGAGGCCGGCTGTGTTGACAGGTGTGATCACTAACAAATCCTGGTGTAAAAAGGGAGGATACGCAATCCCTTGGAAGTCGGGGTGTATTATAACAAACTATGGATAAAATGATGCAGGATCTTTATTTGGAGCTGAAAGCAGAGCTTCAGGAGATCGACCAGGAGGCTTCCAATGTGATTCAACGCGCCGAACGATCCTATCGGGTCGCTTCCGGGAAGCTTCAGCAACTCAAGACCAGGCGCCGTGACGTTCATTTTGATGAACAGCAGGAAATCCTATACTTCAAGGAAGTTAAGCCGCAGTTTCTGAAAGAGCTGATTTTCCACAGCGAGGTGTATCACATTGAGACAAACAAGCCGGTTGCCAGCAAAGAATTCCAGAAGACCTATTACAGCCAGTCCCTTGCAGGAGTCGGATTTTTTTTCGAGCGGAATCTCTCACTTTATAACTATTTCCGGCTGGGTAGAACGGATCTTGATGAGGTATTTTTCAAAGCCCAGGGGGGTGAAACCGATCCGCTCGAACTCGTGCCTGGATACCTTCCCGGACTGGATTCGGAAGTTAATGAGCTATATAGCTACAAGCTGGGCAAGTTGCAGGCGTTCGAGCTTGTACATGATTTTCTGTCCGGCGCCTTGGCCGGGTTGGATGGTACAGCGGTCTGGCCTGAACCCATGGTCCAGCAGGAATTGGTATGGACCGATTCGAAATCGGCATTCATTGAGTTGGTTTACGCCCTGATTGCGTCGCGTTCGATCAATCGGGGAAAGGTGCAGGTGAAGGCTTTAATGAATGGCCTGGGACGCCTGCTCAATGTGGACGCTGGAAATTTTTACCGTGTGCTGCAGGGCCAGCGTATCCGGAAAATACGGACACCCTACACCAGTAGCCTGCCTGTTAACCTGGAAAAGTTCATGGATGACACGGACATACGCTGATCTTGGCGTCGTGTTAGTAACCTGACAGTGTGTGGTTAATTCCTTAGTTTTTTGTATGTAATTCGGATGAATTCGAGCAAACCGGTCAATAGGCCGGTTTTTTTGTTTTTAACCACCTTCAAATGCCAATCCGGTATTATTTCTCCCAAAAATATGGATTAAAAAAAAGTCGCTGTTAGTAACACGGCGGTGTAAATGATCGCTTCCTGAATAGCGCAATTTTGTCCCTGTAGTCAGGCCGGTAGTTGCCGGTGAATCGTGGACGAATGAACGAAAGATATGTTTAAAGGAATTTCTTGGGGGGCGTTTTTAGCAGTAGTGCTGGTTTCGGTTTTAATCTATTACTTGATCCTGGCGATCCTGTATCGCAAGACGTTAATCGCTTGGTTCACCAAGCGGTTGGGGGGAGAAAAGAAGTCCGGGGAAGAAGCCGGTGAAAAAGAAGAGGAAGGCATTAGCGAGGATGAGCAAAGACAGGCAGAGGAAGCACTGAATGAGCTGGAAGTGAAAATCGCGCAACTGCGCAAGGTGTTGGCAGAGGCAGGAAAAGGAGCTGACAAGCAGGCATTGCTCAAGCGCATTGCCGACGCGATGGCCAACTACGATGGGTTACATCGTCCTGCCTTCCGCCACGCCCTGAACAATTTCATTTGCCAGTATACCGAAGAGTTTTGTGATTTGGTCATTCAGGAAGAGGAGTTGGAAGAGCTGTGGAACCAGGAGTAGGTTTACGGATGGCGCGGTACCCGATGGATGGGTTATGTGGATTTCAGTGTTGTGCGGGTGCCGGCCATCCATTTTGAAGAATCCGGGGAGCAGTAGCCGGTGTGGGAATAGGGAGGATGAATGGAACGGCAGGCTGCTCCCCTTTTTCGAACAAGGGTGGAAATGATAAAGTGAGAAGGATATGGAAAAAATGAAGTGTAGGATTGTGAGAATCCTTGGGGCGCGGCCCCTGGTGTTATTTGTATTATTTGTGCTGTGTACCGTTAGCGCCATGGCGCAGGATGGTAAGGAAGGTATTTCTTCCGCCAATACGCAGATTCGCGGATACTTCGACGTTGGCACACAGCTGATGTATGGCATCGGTGCTGTTTTAGCGCTGATCGGCGCCGTCAAAGTCTATCAAAAATGGAACGCGGGGGAGCAGGACACGTCGAAAGTCGCGGCGAGCTGGTTTGGAAGTTGCATCTTCCTGGTTGTAGTGGTACTGATCATTCGTTCGTTCTTCGGAATCACAGCTTAAAAATTAAATAAATCCAATAACCATGTTTATAGTCTTGAAAGAAAAACTTTGGGCTTATATCGTCAACAACAATCCGGACCTCATGTTCAGGCTGCAGGATGAATATGGCGTGGTGAAGTATTTGGAAGAAAAAGTCAGTGGTGTGATGCCGCTGGCACTCCGCCTGCTGGAAGAAGGCAAGGAAGGGATGGCTATCCATGAGCTGTGCATGGAGGATCTTACAGCGGACTTGAAACCATCCCGCTTCAATTACCTCACCACGGTGATCAGTGAGGAGTTTGAAACGGATTATGCACGGCTGCGTGAATCCGGTATGCTGACTTACGAAGCGGTAAACCTGGTGGAGTTTTGTAAGGATACATTCGAGCAACTGCATTTCAGCACGGCCAATGAAGATGACCGGGAGATCCGGTACGCAATCATTGGCAAAGTTGCTGAGTACCTTGAAAAAGGACGCAGCAAAAAGCAGGTTGTTGACAGCAAAAAGCATTAGTGGAAGTGGCAATGGTGGGTTATGGGTTACAATGCGTCTCAGAGTTTAGCAGATAACATCAGCGCGCTGCGTATCGCATTGCAGCTTGGTGGAAAGGGGATCCCTGACGAAAGCCAGGTTGAGGCATTGAAGCGTTACAGCGGTTTTGGCGGTATCCGCGTAATCCAGTTCGGGGATGGGGATGCTGAAAGTTGGAAAGTCCAGGGGGCTACTGACCGGGATATGCTACTCTTTCCGCAAATGCAGGAGCTTTATCGGTTAATCCGTTCAAATTCCAGCGAAAAGGGCTACCGTGAGGTGGTTGCCTCCCTGCAAAACAGTGGACTTACGGCATTCTATACGCCGCAGGTTATACCGGAGGTGATCTATGGTGCTATTAAGGAAGCCGGGATCGAGCCCAAGCACCTGCTTGATCCGTCCGCGGGGGCAGGGGTTTTTTTATGGACCGGTATTCCCGCGCTGGATAGTCTGCAGCAAATCACCGGCATAGAAAAGGATATGGCAACCGGGCGGGTTCTTCACGTGCTTGCCCGGAGCTTGCCGGTTCCTACACATATCCGGGTGCGCGGATTGGAGCATCCCCTGGGTGTGGATGATGAGCCAGCAGACCTGGTGATCAGCAACATCCCTTTTGGCAGCGTAAAGGTTTTTGATCCGGAATTCATTGGCAAGGACCGTAGTTTGACGGACCGGATTCACAATTATTTCTTTGCCAAGGGCCTGGACAAGCTGGCGGACGGTGGATTGATGGCTTTCGTGACCACGGACACCTTTCTAAACAGTCCGGGCAACCTACCCGCACGGAAATACCTATTTGACCGTGCGGATTTTGTTAGCCTTGCCGTGTTGCCGGAAAACCTCATGGGTGACACAGGAGGCACCACAGCCCCTTGCCAGCTGCTGATCGTGCAGAAACATGCGCATAAGGACAAGTTATCGCCCGAAGAACACCTGCTATTGGATACGATGATGCTGGATAATGAATTCGGCGCCTATCCGCTTAACAGCTACCTCGTGCATTACCCGGAAGTGATGCTTGGGGATGTGGTCCAAGAAGGACAAAACCAGTATGGGGAGGCACAGTTGACGGTTCGGCAGCAGGGCGATTTACGGACACTTGCTCCCTCATTGGGTGATTTACTGAAGCGTGATTTAAATAAGCGGTTTGATGTCGAACGGTTCAGCCAGGCTATCCAACCGCAAAATAAGCAGCAGGAAGCGCATACCGTACACGTAACTACCGGCCCAAGGTTGGTGATCACGCCAATGCCGGAGAAACAGGCGCCAACGGCCATACAATTGGGCCTTTTCGATGGACAGGCAGCCAGCGGGAACCGCGCTACGGACTACCTGACCGAGGACGATAAACGCGTGGTCCAACCCCATTCGGCTCGTATTCTTGCCACCGTCCGGATGGAAGACCAACCTGACCATGAACTGGCTGTTGTGGTGGCTGCACGTCACCGGAGTGACAAACGTTTCTTGTATCGGCTTTACGTAAATGCGGAAGGCAATTGGGGGAAAGCCGGTTGGGTCAATGCCGAGAAGCTGGCAGAGCTGACCGAGCGGCTGAGCTACCGCTTGCTGGAATTCAATCACGTGTTTCGGGTCTCGGGTGAAGCGGAAACCCCCCGGCTTTTTTCCCTTTCCCGTGAATTATCCGATCAGGTGAACGGCGTGAGGGAGTTTCATACCGACGGTACGCTGATCATCCATCAAGGAAGGCTTGGTACCATTCATGGAATATCCAGAGATAGGTCCACCGCACGGCTTGAAGCAGAAGTCGAGCAATCACATCTTGGTTTTTACCTGGATTACATTACCCTCAGGGACACGTACCTGGAGCTGATGGAGATCGAACGTGCAGGAAGACAGGATGTGGATGGATTACGGGCCCGGATGAATACCGGCTATGAGAAACTGCAGCAGGAGTATGGTTACCTAAGTTCCCCGGAAAACCGAAAACGCCTGGCCATTGACCTGGCCTTTGGCAGTAGCATGGGGGCGGCACTGGAACGTAAAGTCGAACACGGCTATGAAAAATCGGACGTGTTCACCAGCAATCTTTATGCGCCTAAGGAAGCATTCAAAACAGCAGATCCGTTGGAAGCGATGGCCCATTGCCTGAACGAAAAAGGTAAGGTGGATCTTCCATTCATGGCGTCCGTGCTATCCGATAGTGAATCCGCTGTGCGAGAAAGGCTTGGTGAGGCCATTTTCCGGAACCCGCTGACCGGGAAATGGGAAGAAGCGGACGAATATCTGTCCGGGAATGTCGTTGCCAAACTTCGGGAGGCCCAACACGCCAGGGAATCGGACCTGGATCCGGAAATTGACCGGTGTATCCAAGCACTGAAAAACGTGCAACCAGAAAGGATACCTTTTGAATTATTGGATTTCAACCTGGGCGAGCGATGGATTCCCACGACGTACTACGAGCGGTTTGCTGCATCGGTTTTTGAGTCTGAAGTCCAGGTCATTTACCTGCCCTCGGTGGATGTTTTCAAGGTGGATTTGAGTAATAGAAATGCCAAGGCTACGGAAGAATTCGTCATCCGGTCCAAAAGTGGACAAACGATGTATGGAAACAGTCTGATGGAGTATGCCTTCATGAATACTGCACCATTTTTCACCTATGAGGTGGCGGATAAGGACGGGAACAAGATACGGATTGCGGATAACGAATCCACCCGGTTGGCACACGAAAAGATTGAAAAAATCCGCCGGGGTTTCACGGGTTGGCTGGCAGGGCTCCCGGATGAAGACAAGCAGAAACTGGTGGACAAGTATAACGATCAGTTTAACTGCTACCGCCTTCGGCAATACGATGGAAGCCACCTGACGTTTCCGGGTCTGGATCTGACCAACCTGGGTGTTAAGCAGCTGTATAATTCGCAACGTGATGGCGCATGGCGGCTGATCGTTAACCGGGGCGGAATTATCGACCATGAAGTCGGGCTTGGAAAAACATTGCTGATGGCAATCACGGCCATGGAGATGCGGAGGCTACGTATCGCCAATAAACCCATGATTGTGGCTAAAAAGGCAAACGTGATGCAGGTTGCTGAAACCTTTCGTAAAGCATACCCCCAAGCAAAAATCCTATTTCCTGGAAAGGAAGATTTCACACCTGGTCAACGCAAGCGCATTTTTCAGGAAATTAAAAACAACAACTGGGACTGTATCATCCTGACCCATGAACAGTTTAGCATGATCCCCCAATCCGGGGAGATCATGGTTGAAGTGCTTGAACGGGAATTGATGAATCTGTCTGCAGACCTGAGCGTATTGCAAGCCAAAGGGGAGCGTATCCACAAGGTGATGCTGAAAGGTTTGCGTATCCGGGAGGAAAACCTCGCGGCCACCCTAAAAGAGGCGCAACATCGCCTTGAGCACAAAAAAGATAAAGAGGTGGATTTCCGTAGCATGCAGGTGGACCACCTGTTTGTTGATGAAAGCCATATGTTCAAAAATCTAACGTTCACCACACGCCATAACCGGGTGGCTGGACTGGGTAACCAGTCCGGCAGCCAGCGGGCACTGAATCTGCTTTACGCCATTCGGGAACTTCAGGGACGGTTCAACAGTGATCAATGTGCCACCTTCCTGTCCGGTACGCCCATATCGAATAGCCTGACCGAATTATACCTGCTTTTCAAATACCAGCGCCCCAAGGAGTTGCTCCGGCAGGACATCGTGAATTTTGATGCTTGGGCTGCCGTTTATGCCCGTAAATCCACGGATTTTGAGTTAGGGGTAACAAACGAAATTATCGTCAAGGAGCGTTTCAGGGAATTTATCAAAGTTCCGGAATTGGCTACGTTTTACGCCGAGATTGCGGATTACAAAACGGCTAAACATATTGCACTGGAAAAGCCCCAGATTGAAGAAATTCTGGTTAACCTACCACCCAGTGATGAGCAGTTGGCGTTTGGAAGGCAGTTGGTGGCTTTTGCCCGGAATGGTGATGCAACTTTGCTGGGGCGCCTTCCGTTGACTGCGACGGAGCAGAAAGCCCGCATGCTGATCGCTACTAATTACGCGACTAAGATGGCTACGGACATGCGGCTGATCAATCCCGAGTTGTTTGGGGATCATCCCGGTAACAAGGTCAACGCCTGCAGCCGGAAGGTCATCGAGATCTATCAGGAAAGTACACCTTATAAGGGGACGCAATTGATTTTCTGCGATTCCGGTACTCCCGGTACGGATGGTTTTAATCTATATAACGATTTGCGGGATAAACTTACCCAGGGCGGTATTCCGGAGGCGGAAATTACTTTTATTCACCAATGGTCGGATGCGAAGAAATTGGAGCTATTCAGGAAGATGAAAAGTGGTGAGATTCGCATCCTGATCGGAAGCACGGATAAACTGGGGGTGGGCAACAATGTGCAGGATCGTGTAGTGGGCCAGCACGACATTACCATCCCCTGGCGTCCTTCCGACATGGAGCAGCGTGATGGTCGCGGCGCCAGGCAAGGCAACTGGGTTGCCCGGGACCACTACGGGAACAAGGTCCGGAAGTTTATCTATGCCACCCAACAGTCGCTGGACGCTTATCGTTTCAATTTGATTAAGAATAAACTCATTTTCATTAATCAGCTGAAGAATAATTCGGTGAATGTGCGCCGAATTGATGAGGGGGCAATGGATGAACAATCGGGTATGGTGATCAGTGAATATATTGCTCTTTTGTCAGGTGACACAACCTTACTGAAGAAAGCAAAGCTGGACCAGGAAATATTGAGCCTGGAAAGCTTGCGGACATTGCATTTCAGGGAGCAGGTACGGGTTCGGGAACGATTGGACGGACTTGGGCGGGAACGCGGCGAGATCGGAAACGTCCTTGGAAAATTGGAAAAAGATGTTGCTCGTTATCAATCGGTTCTGCTGTTGGCAAAGGATGGAAGCAAAGTTAATCCAATCAAGCTGTACAGCGAATCTTCCCCCGACCCTGAAGTGATTGGCAGGTACGTGGTTGATCAGTATTTAAAATGGAAGCCCGGTCGGGAGGAGTCTGAAGAAAAGCCATTGGGTGAACTCTATGGATTCCGCTTGGTCATCCAGCATGTGGTGAGCCGGGATTATGCTGGAAAGGTATCCACTGAGGAAAACCGCTTGGCGGCCATCAGTCCTGAGACCGGGATACGGTACACCTACAATAATGGTGTCCCGAACATGGGGAATCTAAAGTTGGCTGCGCGGAATTTCCTGAATGCCATTGATCGTTGCGTGGAGTTGCGTGAAAAATATGACAAGGACCTGCAGGATACTGCCGAAGATATCCTCCGGCTGAATGCGATGCTGGGACGCCCATTTGAAAAAGAAACGATGTTAAGCGATAAAAAGGCGGAGGCAGAACAGTTGGGACGCGAGATCAACGACAAAATAAACGCTATAAGAATTGGTGAGGGGGACGGACAGGATCAGCTACCGGCTGAGCAGCCTCGGCAGGCGATCATGGCGCCATCCATTGGGCCATCCGCTCCTGCTTCCCTAAAGACGTTGATGGAGGCGGGTTTGTCCAATGGCACTGTCATGATTGTGCGTATGCCGGGTTCGGAAAACCAGGAAGTAAAAGCAAAAAAGAAAATCAGAATGTGATGGCAGCAACAAGTATCTATCAGATCAACAAAGGGATCAATAAATCCATCGAGTTCCGCGGGCTTAAAGCGCAGTACATCTGGTACCTGGGCGGGGTGATCATGGGTCTGCTCCTCGTGTTCGTTATCCTTTACCTAATCGGTATCAACCAATATGTCTGTGTGGTTGTAACAGGAATAATCGGTGTGGTTGGAACGGTCAGGATATTTGCGTTGAGCAAAAAATATGGGGAATACGGACTGATGAAGGCCATGGCGAGAAAAATGGTGCCTAATTGCGTACGGAGCATTGAGCGGAGTGTGTTCTATAAAAAGGATAATTAGTCAGTTGTGGAAAGAGAATTGCCTGACTTTGAGTTGAATGGTGTGGTATTCACGGTGGATGTGGATACGGCACAAATCGCTATGAAGGAAGATGCGAGTAGTTTCGAATGGCTCTTTGATCTGCCGGAAGAAAAAAACCGTTATATCCTGCATTTCAACAATAAAACGGGCCGTATCGCCAAACCTTGGGAGAATGGCGATGGCGTTGTGATATTCCATGTTCCGCAGCTGACAGCACTTGATCCGGAAGGAATGGCAATGAAGTATAAAACGCCTTTGGCCATTATCAAGAAAATGAATGATTTTGATGTGCTGGTTAATAAGGAGGTACTCAAAGAACGGCTACGTGGTAAATTACCAACGATAGAGATTCTGGGCCAGGTTTACACCGTGGATATTGAAGGCGGCATATTAAAACCGCTACATCGGCTTGACTTGCCAAACATTACCACAGCGTATCTTGAACGGTTTGAGGAATTGCATGCTTATGAAATCCCGTACAATTTGGAAAGGCGATGTATGGTGGATGCGACTCCTCAAGAAGTTTTGAGAAGGCCGGCAGATTACAAGATCGTGCGTGTGCCACTGCTCGAAGAATTGGATCGGATAGGGTTTAACAAGAAGCGTGGTTTCGATTTATATAAACGGATTAAATTGAATCCACCCAAGGCTCATCATCATTCCGAAGTGATCCATTATCGTCAGATGACTGCGATAGCAAACAGTTTGTTGATTAAGCTGAAAAAGCGCAAAGGTAAAAGGAAGGGTTTATAGCATACGGGATAACGGAATACACATGAAAAAGCAATTGCCGGAATTCGAGCAGCATGGGATAATTTTTCAGGCTGATGTACAAAACAGCTGTTTTCGGGTCAAGGAATTCCCAAGCAGGCAGCTATCTATTTTCAATATGAAGCTGTCCAAAGATGGTTACAGCTTTCATTATGGTCGGGAAGAAAGGGATATGACCAGGCATTTAACCGATCCACATGTGAATGTCCGTTGGTTGGCCCATTACGACCCGGAGGCGATGGCAGCAAAGTATCATAAATCGTTGGACAAAGTGCTTGGCAAAAGTGATTTCGACATTATTGTCAATAAGCGTTTACTCAATCGGATGCTGAGGGGCGAACGGCCTTGGGTAAAAATCCTTGGAGAAACGTTTGAAATTGCAGAACGCCTCTTTTCTTCAATACCTTATTTAAGGCCACGGGGCAGCTTCGACTCAACGGGTATTCGCCTTAATGACGTAGACCGTTGGACAACTGGCTACAGACTACCCTATGACCCGGTTCTCAAGCAGGTACAGCGTCTTGATATGAATTCTGTAACAGAGATACCTGAAAATTTGGTACTTATCGAAATACCAGGAATTGACGTATTGATCCCTATGGGTTATCGCCGTGAGTTAGATGACGAGGTTAAAATGGCTGCCATGCGGCACCCACCTAAACTGATACATGAAGCAAAGGTCATTCCCTGGGCAGAAAGCGGGATACTGCAACGCATAGAAGAAAACCGCAAAAGGATGGAACAGAAACCTGCAAAAAAGAAGGGACGGAAACTAAGGCGCTAACGTGGCTGTCGGTTGAGTGGCGGCGGATGAAATGGGCACTGCTGCGTAAAATGAAAGAGGTTGCAAAAAATAAGCGGGTAGAAGAAACATAATGCAGGAATAGGATGGAAAGGGAATTGCCGGAGTTCGATATTATGGGATATGTTTTCCAGGTGGATGTCTATAGCAGCTGTTTTCGGATGAAACACTATCCGAATACGCAGCTGTCTATTTTCAACATGGATCTGCTGGAAAATGGTTATGGATTTGAGTTCAAAAAGAGCAGTGGAGCTTTAATTAATTATTCAGGTTCCGAATATGTGACTGTTAACTGGTTGGCACACTATGATCCGCAAACCATGTCAGAAAAGTACGATAAGCCCCTCGATGAGGTGATCGGCAAAAGTGATTTTGATATTATTGTCGATAAAGATGCCCTGAACCGGATGTTAAAAGGGAAACACGTTAGGGTGGACATCCTTGGCGAACAGTACGAATTGGACGGCGACTATTTGAGGCCGCTGCGTAAGTCTATTGACTCGGGTATTGACTTGTCTAATGATTACGGTCCCCTCGAAGGTATCGTTGTGCCGTACGATCCGATCCTAAAAGTGGTGCCTGAACTCGACCATGACACAATTACAGCAGTTCCGGAAGGTATCGTCTATATCGACATACCTCCGTTGGCCGTTTTGGACCCGGTAACCTATAGCCGTGAGTGGAACCTTAATTTGAAACTTACAGCTATGCAATTCCCACCAAAGTTATTGCACATAGCAAAGGAAGTCGGTGTGGAAGAAAGTGGTGTTCTGACAAGCATTGAAATAAATAAGAAAAGAATGGCGAAAAAAGCGAAAAAAAGCAAAGGTCGAAAACCGAAACGGTAGTGTACAGACGAGCGGAATGCGGTAACAGGGTATTGGATTATGATTAAATGGTAGGTTGCATGGAAAGAGAACTTCCACAAATAGCATTGAAAGGAACGGTGTTCCTTGTAGACGCCAGTAATGGCCTGTTGGTGGAACAGGCTAACAAGCAGAATGCTTTAGCAATAAGTAACATGAGTGTCTTGGACGATGGTTATGGCTTTTGGTATGATACGCAGCGGCGTAGTTTTTCCAAGGAAGGTAGTCAGGGAGAAAATTCAGTTTGGGTAACCGTCAAGTGGTTAACGGAATTGGATCCGGATGCAATGGCAGCCAAATATGGGAAGTTGCCGGAAGCCGTATTGGGCAAGTCTGATTATGAGGTTATCGTGGATCAGGAGGTTGTCCGAAAAAGGATGGAAGGGGTTCTGCCTATATTGGACATTGATGGGAATACTTACGTGGTGGATACTGAACAGCGGGCTTTCCGTCCCACCGTCGATATTCCCGTTATCCGTTTTTCCGATAATGATTATTACGCCGATAAGGTACGCATAGCCTACGATCAGGTCGGTAGACAGCCGAAGATTCTGGATTTCCGGGAGATCGTTGAATTTCCAAAAGATACCATTGCGGTGGAGTTTCCTGGAATTAAATCACTGGATCCAATTGGTTTTTACGGAAAGGACTGTGCGTATTTGAAGGACTACCTGATGGAAACTCCGCCGAAACTTGAATATCGGGCCAAAGTGATACCCTGGGAAGAGACCGATGTTCCACGCTTAATTGAGCGTAACAAAAAATGGAAACTCGACGAAGGCAAGAAAGGCAAAGGGAGAGGTATGGGAAGATGACCTGCCGGGACATGTGTCGCGGCATGGGTTAAATGAATGTGTAGTAAGAAATGGAGGTGAGTATGGAAAAGTGGTTGAAAGATTTGTTTCCGGTGCTGGATATTGAACACGATTGCATTGTAAGTAAGGCAGGGGATATCACGGTTGCTTTTGAGCTGGAGCTTCCGGAGATTTTCACGCTCAGTGATGACGATTATGAGTCCCTGCATCAGTTCTGGGTAAAAGCCATAAAGGTATTGCCCAAACATAGCGTGTTGCATAAACAGGACTGGTACCTGGAAAGTACGTACAAGGTGCCTGAAAGTACAGGGAATGAAAGCTTTCTGGCAAAAGCGGCGAATAAACATTTCGAGGGGCGCCCATACCTTAGCCATTCCTCATACCTGTTTCTAACAAAATGTGCAGAAGGCCGAAAGCCATCCAGCAGCATGTTTTCCAATTTGCTCAGGCCCCATGTGGCTCCTGAGCAAACGCTTAAACCGGCATTCCGGGAAGCGTTCGAGGGAGCATGCGGTCAGTTCCGCCAGATCATGACCGACAGCGGATACGTGAAGATGAAACGGTTAACTGCCGATGAACTCTACAGCAGCGAACATCAGGTGGGGTTGTTGGAACGGTATTTTTTCCTGAATGGGGCCGGCAAGCAGAAAATTGTCCGGGATATGGATTTCAAGGACGGAATCAAGATCGGGCAAAACCACTGCCACTTTTTTTCGCTGGGGAATGCCGAAGACCTACCCGCGCTCTGCGGCAGCCGGATCACGTACGATAAGTATAGCACGGATCACACGAAATTTCCATTGGGGTTTGTCGCTTCCCTTGGACTGATGTTGCCCTTCAACCACATCTACAACCAGTATATCATTGTCGAGGATGCACATCAAACCATCAAACGATTGGAAAGCAAGCGCCTTCGTCTGCAGTCCCTTTCGGCTTACAGCCGGGAGAATACCATCAGCCGGGATGCGACCAATGCTTTCCTTAATGAAGCGCTTTCTCAGCAGCGGCTGCCGGTGAAAGCCCATTTTAACATCATGGTGTGGTCGGATGACAAGGAGGAACTGAAGGATCGAAAAAACGGTGTTGCCTCAGCATTGGCACAACTCGACGCCACCAGCAAAGAAGAATCCTGGGGTGCCCCCCAATTGTTCTGGGCAGGTATTCCGGGCAATGGCGGGGATTTTCCAATGAATGATTGCTTTGACACGTTTGCCGCCCAGGCTTCCTGTTTTTTGGCCCAGGAAACCAATTACCGGAGTGATCCTGCAGGTACGGGCATCCGGTTCTGTGATCGGTTCGGCGTTCCGGTTACGTTCGATCCTTATGATAGGCCACGGGCTGCTGGTCTCAGCTCAAATTTGGGAACCATCGTTTGCGGCACCTCGGGCGGAGGTAAGAGCATGACGGTGAACCATATACTAAGGTGTTTGTATGATCAGGGGGCACATTGTGTCACGATAGACATCGGGGGCAGTTACCGCGGTTTGTGCGAGTTGGTGGGAGGCTATTATTATACCTATGAGGAATCCAACCCGATCAAGTTCAATCCCTTTTACCTATCCCCGGGTGATGTGCTGGACACGGAAAAAAAAGAAAGCCTGAAATCCCTCCTGGTTGCGCTTTGGAAACAGGATGATGAGCATTTGTTCCGCAGTGAGTATGTGGCCTTGTCCAATGCCCTGCAGGGTTATTATCGGAAGCTGGAAGCGGACAAGAGCCTGTTTCCCTGCTTCAATACGTTTTATGATTACCTCCAAGCGGATTATAAGCGGGTGCTGGAATCCCAGCGGGTCAAGGACAAGGACTTTGATGTGGACAACTTCTTGTATGTGCTGAGAAGTTATTATGATGGTGGCGAATTTGACTATCTGCTGAACGCGCACGAAAATCTGGAGATCCTGCACCAGCGGTTTGTGGTCATCGAACTGGACAATATTAAGGATCACCCGGTAATTTTTAGCGTGGTGGCGCTGATTTGTGTAGAGCTTGTCATCTCCAAGATGCGCAAGCTGCCCGGCGTGAGAAAAATATTAACTATCGACGAAGCGTGGAAAGCGATCACAAAGTCCGGCATGGCGCAATTTATCCAATACGCATTTAAGACCATGCGGAAGTTCAACGGGATACCCAATGTGGTCACCCAGGAATTGGACGATTTAATTTCCTCACAAATTATTAAGGATGCAATCATCAACAATTCGGATGTGAAGATCCAGATGGACATGCGCAAGTTTGTCAACAAGTTTGATAAGCTGCAGTCCGCGCTGGGGATGTCCGATAAAGGAAAAACCATACTACTGTCTGTAAACAAGGATAACCGGGAAATATTTATTGACGTGGGCGGGCAGATCATGAAAGTGTTCAAAAACGAACTGTGTCCGGCAGAATATTTCGCCTATACGACCGAAGGTAAGGAGCGGGTGAAAGTTCTGGAATATGCCCGGAGGTTTGGCAGTATGGAGAAAGGTATTGAAAAATTGGTGGAAGAAGTAACCGCAAACAGGAATTAACAGGAGGGGAAATGAAAAAGTTACGGAATATAGTGATGCTGTTGTTTTGCCTGGCATTGGTCTGTACGCCGACGCAAAAAGCCAATGCAGGTATTTATGAAGTCATCAAGGCAGCGGTGGTCAAGGCCATAAAGGCGTTGGACCTGGCGATACAGCGTCAGCAAAATGCGGTAATATGGCTTCAGAATGCGCAGAAGGTGTTGGAAAATACACTGTCGAAATTGAAGCTGGGTGAAATTTCGGATTGGTCCGAGCGTCAACGGGAGCAGTATGCCAGCTATTTTGATGAACTGCGCAAGGTCAAGCTGTTGATCACCTACTACCAGCGCATACGGGATATTTCTGAGACCCAATTGAAGTTGGTTAATGAGTATGGCCGGGTGTGGAAGTTAATTAAAGATGACCAGCATTTTACGGCCGAAGAAGTCACCTTCATGGCAGAAGTATATACGGGTATTCTGGCCGAAACCGTTAAAAACGTGGACCAATTGTCCCTGGTGGTCAATTCCTTCCGCGTTCAAATGAGTGATGCACAACGGTTGGAGGTTATCAATGAGGTAGCCGAGCATGTCAACGGTAATTACACCGATCTGGTTCGGTTCAATGCCCAGAATGGAAAACTTCGCCTTCAACGGGCTGGTTCCGCCAAGGAAATCGAAATGGTAAGGTTGCTTTACGGTTTAAAATGAGTAGGGATATGGATAGGATGGAAAACAATAGCACATATATGACGGAAGCTATGGAAGAGTTTGCCGCCGCGCTTGTCGCAAAAGGATATTGGAATTTCGTGGAAATTGGTGACACGGGTATTGCATTCTTGCCCGATCAGATGCGGCTCCATACGGTGATGCCGGAGGTCATGCAGGCGACACATGGGATGTTCCCGATTGAACTAAAAAGCAAGATTTTTGTGTCGGAAAACCTCAGCAACTTTGTTACCTGCTCTTTCAAGTTATATCGTGATCGGGTGTATGAGGCATACCGGGTTGATATGCGAATCATGAATCACCAGTTGTCTTCCGTTTCTTTTGTGGAACTTAGACAGGAATCCCTACCGCTGACCATAATTCCTACCTGCAGCCAATCAATCAGATTAGTCAACCACCCGCTAAAAATTCAACCAAAAGAAGAGCGGCCTGAACCATCCCGGCGCCAACAGCAGCATCGAGGGATGAGGTGAAATCAGATTTAGCAGATGGTAAAAATAATATGTGGGAGATGGATAATAACGAGACGGCAACAGGTGAATGGAATTCCACCAGCAGGTTGATTGATGTGTTCTGGGAAAAGGGCTATCGCAATTACATAGAAGTCAATGACAGTGGCGTAGCCTTTACGTTGGATAGGCTGAGTGCCAATGTAGCGCGGATGCTTGAATTGGATAGCCGGGATGAGCCGGTCCCTGTGACCTTGAGTACCATTGCCTACTTTTCCAAGGACCAATCCACCGAGGTCAGGTGCAAATTTGAGATGTTAAGAAATGGGGATCGAGGGCTTCATTTGTCCCGTATGGTAATCACAAGCCGGGCGTTGGGCGAATCGCAGGAATCGCAGGTTGAACTGAGGCCATCGACCTTGGCAGAGATTCCTTCCTGTGGACAAGCGATCAGGATGGTTGCGCAGCAGGCCGTCCGCCTAAGCAATGAAAACAAGGAGGTGAACAAAAGGAAACGAATAAAACGAGGGAAGTGGATATGAAGAGGTTATTGGTGATCGCATTAGTGTTATGGGCAGCTGTAGGTAACGTGAGTGCCCAATCCACGTTGTGGAAGGAATGGTTTAAGCAAAAGAAAACCCAGAAGGAATACCTGACAAAGCAAATCGCTGCGCTACAGGTGTATATCGGTTACGCCAGGGAAGGCTATACGATATATAGGAACGGATTGAACACCATCGGTCGGATTAAGGACGGGGATTTTAATCTGCATCAAGAATTTTTCAGTTCCCTCAAAGCGGTTAATCCGGAGGTCGCACGTTATGGCAGGGTTGCCGACATTATTCAGGTGCAACTTGAAATAGCAAGGATTTCCCACAAAACCATCACGACGGCCAAGCGGGGCGGCATGTTGCATGCGGACGAGGTGAGCTACCTGGTGGATGTTTATGCGAGGTTATTAAGCGATTGTTCGGCTGTTCTTGATGAAGTAGTTACACTCATTTCTTCCGGTGTGCTGGAAATGGAGGACGCTGAACGAATTGCGCGCATTGAACAGCTGCACGGCGAAATGTTGTCATATCATACGTTCGCGCAAAAGTTTGGTGGAGATGCCAATCTGCTTGCTTTCTCCAGGGTAAAAAATCAAGGAGAAACGGATTTCGTCGGCCGGTTATATGGGAATAATCAAAAAGGAAAATGATCATGAGGCATATAGGAAAATGTGTATTGCTGGTACTTGTCGGGTTTATGGGTTCCGCGGGCAGGTTGCAGGCGCAGGCAGACGAGATTGCACAATTGCTTTTGAATGTCGAAAAACTGGCGCAGTTCAAAGCGATTTTGGACGATATGAAAAAAGGATACGACATACTCAACGGTGGATATAATACGGTGAAGAATTTGACACAGGGGAATTTCAGTATTCACAAAATTTTTCTTGACGGTCTGTTGGCGGTGAGCCCACAGGTAGCTAATTACCGCAAGGTACCGGTAATCATCCAGAACCAAATTGAGCTAATAAGGGAATACAGAAATACGCTCAAAAAAATTAAAGGAACGGCAGTTTTTCGGACGGAAGAGCTTGACTACCTGGAACGCGTTTATGGAAATCTATTGCGGAAGTCTTTACAGCATCTGGATGAATTGACATTGGTTATTACCGCGGGACAACTTCGAATGAGTGATGAGGAACGGCTACGGATCATTGACCGGATTGATAAGGAAATGAGCGGCAAACTTCAATTCTTGCGTGAATTTAATGCTGAAGCCTCCTTACTGGCTATGCAACGAGCCAAGGAGAAAGGGAGCGCGGATATGCTCAGGGCGCTTTATGGACAATAATGGGTCGGTTTAGAACAGGAAGTGTTGTGTAATCTAAAAAGGAGGATAAGAATATGTGTGTGAAGGTAGGTACGGCGCTGTTGCTGATGGTGGTTGTAATTCCGAATGTTTGTTTTGGACAGGACTTGGGACAATCTATTGAGGGCTTAAACGGGGTTTTGGGCAAGATCCATGATAAGCTGATTGTGCATAGCAAGGCGCTTATCAATGTCGGTCGGGGCTTGGCGGGGTTCGCAGCACTTTGGTGGATTGCTTCCAGGGTTTGGAAACACTTGGCAAATGCGGAACAGATTGACTTCTACCCGTTGCTCCGGCCCTTTGCTATTGGTTTGTGTATTCTCAACTTCAATGGCTTAATTGCTTTGTTTAGGGGCGTATTAATGCCCATTGAAACAGGTACCCGCGCCATGGTAACAAATTCCAATGATGCGGTGAAAAAATTGCTCGCACAAAAAGAGGAAGCCTTAAAGAAAACCGAGCTATGGCGGATTTATGTCGGGCCGGATGGGGATGGCAATCGCGCCGAATGGTATAGATACACCTATCAGGAATCCCCGAAGAAGGAAGGCTGGTATGGCGTGGTCGGTAACGACATTCTTTTTGCAGCGGAGAAGGCCGGCTACAAATTCCGTAACGCGGTTAAGGAGGTGATCAGCGAAGTGTTACGGATTATATTTGAAGCTGCTGCACTGACGATCAACACCCTTCGGACCTTCCAATTGGTAATCTTGACCATTCTTGGTCCGCTGGTGCTGGGGCTATCGGCGTTCGATGGTCTGCATCATACGCTGGCGGTCTGGGTTGCACGATACATCAATATTTTTTTGTGGGTTCCTGTGGCGAACATCTTTGGTGCGGTGATCAGCGAGATCCAGGAAGAAATGATCAAACTGGACTTGGAGAACATTAGCATGACGGGATACACAAGTATGTTCAATGCGACAGATGTGGGGTATCTCATTTTTTTGATAATCGGGATTGTCGGGTATACCACCGTTCCATCGGTAGCCAACTACATCGTTCATGCGGCGGGTGGTGGCGCCCTGCAGCAGAAGGTGAGTTCGGTGTTCAGTAGCACGGCAAAGAGTATGGGAAGCACGGCCATGGCCTATGGCTCAGCGGGTACGAGTCTGGGTGCAAACATGGCTGCCGATGCTATGGGGGATATGTCGAATGCCATTTCTTCGGGTATGGCGTCGCAGAAGCAAAGTGAGCCCTATTTCGCTGACAAATTAAAGGGAAACGGGTAAGGAGGCGTTGTGTTATGTTTAGAAAAGCGAAGAATATAGATGTCGCCTTTAGGCAAATGAGGCTGGTTGCCATCATCGCAATTTTAGGATCGGTATTTTTCGGCATTTGGATGGCGTACTTGTCTTATCAACAGCGCGAAAAATCAGACGGCCGTATTTTTCTCCTATCCAATCAGCACATTTATGAGGCAACTTCGACGGATCAGGATGGCCAGGATGTTCTTGAAATTGAGGCAGGAAGCCATGTAGAATCATTTCATCGGTATTTTTTTACGCTCAATCCGAATGCTAAGTACATTGAGAAGACCATCAACAGTGCGCTGGATCTGGCGGATAGATCAGCGAAACAGCAGTATGACATTCTTAGGGAGAAAAACTACTTCGACGGAATCGTTTCGGGAAATGTAACTCAAACCATCGCATTTGACAGCATCTACGTGGATCTTTCCAAAAAGCCCTTCCATTTCCGGTGCATAGCTCGGCAGGATATTACCCGGCCTTCAACTGAAGTGGTGCGTTTGCTCATTACCGAAGGATACCTTCGTCGCATAGGACGCAGTAAAGAAAATCCGCATGGATTCCTGATCGAACGTTGGAAAATTTTGGAGAACAAGGACATAAGCATTAAAAAAAGATTATGATGGAAGGGAACGGGAAATGGGAAAATGGAAAGCAGCAGCTTGCAAAATGGCTGCAAAGCAAGTCGAGTAAGACCTCCTTGGGGATACAGAAGGTTATTTTAGTCGCTGTCGTACTGCTGGTTGGTGCCTATTGCGGGGCCTTGTTAGTAGAGCCGGTTATCAACCGGCTCGATAAAGGGGGATTATCGTTATCACCCAAGATTGAGCGGAATGAGCGGGAAGTGATCGAGAGGCGTATCCGAGGGTTGGAGCATATGCTGGATAGCCTGGGGAGGTCACCAGCTGGCCGGAAAAAAAGGGACAGTATTCTGCGGGAAAACCCTGGTCTGCCCGATAGCATCGGTAAGTGGAAAGGTCGGCTAAAGTCATTGGGAGATTAGAGATTGATAAGTGATATTATTTAATGTGAGAAAGGAAAAGTGTTGTTATGAAAAAGCAGGATGGATTATCGCTTCAAGAGCGCCGAAAACTTAGTCTACTATTGGTCTTGCCGTTACTGGTCTTGCCAATTTTGACCCTGGCCTTCAACGGGATGGGGGGTGGGTTGCCCGCCACAAACAAGGCAAAAGAAGTGACTTACCAAGGACTGAATGTTGACTTGCCTGACGTGAACAAAACCGTGGGGAAAGATGAAGGAAAACTGGCATTTTACGAACGCGCCCGAGCGGATTCAATCCGACGAGCGGAATTGGCAAAGAAAGACCCTTATGCTTCGTATTTGTCGGAAGAATCCCTATACGGATCCGAATTGCTGCCCTTCATGCCCATGGATGAAGCCGGATATTCCGGTAGCGGTGCTGCTGAAGAAAATGAAAGAAAGGTATACGACCGGCTGGATGCGTTGACCCAGGCCATGGAGGAATCACGGTACCAGGAACCTGTGCGGCAATCCGGTAACCCGGTATCGGATAGTCGGGAGGTTCTCGCCTTGAAACAGGATATAGCCAAATTGGAAGACATGATGCTTACTATGCAGACCCGGCCTTCGGACCCGGATCCGGAAATGGAACAGATCAATGAGGTTCTGCAGCAGGTGCTGGATATTCAGCACCCGGACCGCGTTCGGGATCGGCTACAGCAACGTTCAGCGGAGAACCGTGGACAAATTTTCCAGGTTACGCCAGCAGAACAGGTTATTCCGGTCACGTTGCTGGTCGCTACAAATCCCGGCGCCAATAGGACGCCGCCGGATTCGCTGGATCACGCGTCCACCGGATTTTACGGGTTGGCACCAACGGCTGATCCTGCGGAAAACAATGGTGCTATCGCGGCAGTCATCCATGAGACACAATCGCTGGTGAGTGGGGCTACAATCAAACTCCGGCAATTGCAGGATATGTATGTTAACGGGACGCTTATTCCCAGTGGTAATTTCCTTTTTGGCACCGTCAGCCTTCAGGGGGAAAGACTGCAAGCGAATATTGAGTACATCCGGTATAAGGATATGCTGTTTCCGGTAAAGTTGGCCATGTTTGACTTGGATGGGTTACTCGGAATCCATGTACCGGGCGCCATTTCCCGGGATGTCAGTAAGCAGGGAGGGGACCAGGCGCTTCAGTCTGTGAATATGGGTATGCTCAGCCCTTCGCTTACCATGCAGGCAGCTTCAGCGGGAATCGAAGTTGGCAAAAGTCTGTTGAGTAAGAAAATCCGCCTCATACGTGTGGAAGTCAAAGCGGGGCATCGGGTTTTGCTCCGGGATGCAAAAAATAAGAATTAAATAAAAATTGTGATGAAAAGAAATCGTGCAGGTGTCATGATCGTCCTCTTGTTTTGGGCGATTGGCGTAAAATCCCAGGTTGTTCGGACGCAAATGGAAGGGGTTATTGAACCATTTGATATCGGTGTTTCCGATTCCAGAACCGTCAACCTAATTTTTCCGTACAGCATAAAGGGAGTGGATAGGGGTAATCCCGGTTTAATGGTGCTGAAAGCTCCTGGGGCGGAAAATGTACTTCATGTCAAGGCGGGTAGTGCGGATTTTGAACCCACCAACCTGACGGTCTTGACCGGGGAGGGGGCAATTTATTCGTTTATGGTTTTCTTTACTCCGGCGCCTTCACTCTTGAATATCCGGATTGAAGCGGCTACTTCACCAGGTGCAGCGATAATTCTTTCGCAGGGTGAAGCCAGTGAAGCGGAAATGGCTCGCGTGATGAAAGCTGTAGCTGAGAAACAGCGGTCGATCAAAGGTCCACGGAAACGATTGTATGCCGCTGAGCTATCCCTGCAGGGCGTGTATATCCACGATGACCGAATTTTCCTTCAGCTGGAATTCCGAAACGATTCCCATATGGCCTTGGATGTTTCCCAATTCCGTATGTATATCCGGGACCGGAAGGAATCGAAACGGACGGCGATTCAGGAGTTGGAAGTATTACCGGTTTACACCCACGGGGATATCAAACGGATCGAGGGAAAATCAAGGCACCGAGTGGTGCTGGTTTTAGATAAGTTCACTATACCGGATAAAAAGAATTTTGTGATCCAGTTGTTGGAGCGCGGAGGTGGCCGCCACCTGTCAATAAAGGTGAAAAACAAGGATCTGGTAAGGGCAAAGCTAATCTAACCTGTATGTGGAAGCCCATTGAGACCGGGCTAAATTAATAAGCTATTCAAAAATTAAAGGAGTTATGAGCAGTGAAGAACGGAAACCAAATGACATTTATTTGGTCGAACAAATGGGGTATGCTGGAATATCAGGGATCACCATTGAGGCGGTAAAGGCTGGCATTAAAGAGGCTAAGCGATTGGGGAAAATGTATGACGGGAAGGATGTTCCTGAGCAGGAGCAGAAGAAGGCGGCAATACCGCATACCATGTACGTGAATGTTGAGGGTAAGATTGTCCCCGCGGAGCAATCCCACGTGGACAAAATGGAGCTTTCCCTGATTCTTAGGTACAGCCCGGAAAAGGACACAGTTTATTGGAACAAATATATCAATACGCTAACCTTCGGTCAGGAGAATCCACAAGGTGTCGAAGTTCCGGCTGGTTTTAAGAATACGTATTCACCCTTAGAGGTCTATCGTTTGGTAAAAAACGAATCTTCTGTTGAGAAAGAATTTTTCGATAACGAGAAAAAGGTAAACTATCCCGGTTGGGCCTATGTGGACAAAAAAAACACCGATAATGAAGGCAATGCGATTATCCGGAGAACAAGGGATATCGACTTGGATGACATTCTTCGGAAATCGTCTTTGGTGGGGATGGATAGTTACCATACGCGGGCTGCTATTAAAGATCGTTTTCGCAAAGGGGAGCATGCAACCGGAGAAGTCATGATTAATGGTGAAAAAGTGCCTGTCATTGTGAATTTTAAGGCGCAGTTCAAATCGTTGAAATATAAAGACCAAGAAGGCAAGCCGATATGGAATACGCTTAAACGTGAAGCCTCCATCAGCAACGCAAAAGCTAAGCCGCAGGCCAATGACATGGAGACCGCGGCAGTGAAGAATGACAAACGTTCGGAGAAGGTCGGGGATGCTGCAAAAAAAAAGACGAACAATCAGAAGGTTGCCCCGAAGAAGGCCGGGCGTAAAGTTACCCGTTCGTAGCGTTGTAAAGGTAGGATGGTTTCTAAAAAGGGGGCTGTCTTGCAGCTCCCCTTTTAAATTTTATTTAGCATGGAAGATCGTGTAAAAAAGGGTTGGGACGAGATTAGGCAATGGAAGCAACTTACACTTGTTGGTTTGTCCGAAAATGTTTCGAAAAGCGATGCGTTCCGGAAAGAGGAACTGAGAAAAATCCGTGAATTGGTTGCGGTGAAACTTATTGGGGAAACCAGGGATGAACGGTTTACCAGGAAAATCCTAAAAGATCAAATGCGGGGAATGGAAAAGGCAATGTATCCAAATTCCCGTTTGGCCGTGAATTTTTTTCGATTGATGGGGTCATTATTAAAAGCGACTGTTGAAGTTTATTCCAATGATTTACCTAATACAAAAGGAAAAAATGCAGTATCGGCGCAGCTGGACCGGATTGGTATTAGGCACAAAGATGATGTCTTAGCCGGCGTCCGTAACGGGCAAATGAACTTTGAGACTGTTCAATACAAATCGCTGAATGCTGTGGATACGCTGGAGTATAAAATTGTCGTCGAGAAAGACGGGAACGACCGGCCATCGCTGAAGGGCTGTCTGGTCACTTTACTGAAAGATGGTGGCAAACCATTGCAGGTTTTTGTTGAAGCGGAAGGAAAATTTTCCGTTGCTCAGGCGGAAAATATTTTGCAGGGGCGGCCGCTGAATGTTGGCAGCGATCGGTGGCTTATCCCGGATCTGAATGACCGGGATGCACTTGGTCGGATTGCTATGAAGGAGGTACATGTGCCAGGATTCGATATCTGGGGAGAAATAGCGCGTTTACCGAGGCACAATCCTGGAACGCAAATGGGATTGGACGAGGTAACGGACAAAATGAAAAATGGGGCGAGGGTTGAAGTAGAGCTTTCAGTAGGGAATCATACGAAAATGGTTTTGGTGGAGATCAACCCGATCAACCGAAATTTAGTGCTGATTGATAAGGATACGAATCAAAAAACTTCCATGCAAAAAATCTATCAGGAAGAGGAATTTTTTAAAAAGCAGCAGAAGGAGAAGCAGCAGGAAGCCGAAAAGCAGCAGAAGCAGCAGGCTAATACAAAGCAAAAAAAGCCTGTACATCCCAAGAGTACCCCTGTACTCAAAAAAGTCAGGGGAGGCATAAAGCCATAGAACGTAATTAGAAAAAGAAGGAAAATGGAAGCTCAATCAACCCGCTTGCATGTTGTTTCTGCGGATGTCCTCAAGGATAGGCAGGCCATCCAGTTGGGTGTTTTGCAGGGATTTTATGTGAAGATGATGGATGATCCTCGAATTGGCAAATCACATTTGGCGGTGTTTCTTTCCATTTTTTTATTGTGGCTGGAAAAAGGAGAGGGGGACGAACTTGCCTGTTACAGTGTAGAGTTGAGACGCATTTCTAAAATTTCAGGGACAGCAACCTTTCATGCGGTGATAAGGGATTTGCATAGCTTAGGGTTCATCCATTACCACCCGTCATATTATAAAGGTAGGCCAAGCAGACTGAAAATGACAGTTAGTAGCGAGTGAACGGTTTAAACGGCCATAGAGGCTGAAAGGCTATTAAAAATATAGCTTCAAGAAATGGAGGTTATTGAATATGGAGAAGTTGTCTTTGGAGCAATTGCCTGGCGTGGTTTTGGAATTAAAGGATCAGGTACAACGAATAGAAACCTTGGTCCAAAAGCTGTTGGAAAGGGAAAAACCTGATAGCCGTCTTTTATCAATTGAGCAGGCTTCAAAGGTTGTTAACCTTGCAGTTTCTACCCTTTATGTGAAAGTGTGTCATTCGGAGATACCTTATATAAAAAAGGGGAAAAAGTTATATTTTGAAGAGGACAAGTTAATTGATTGGGTGAAAGGGGATCGTCATCCCGAAACCCGACACGAGGGATCGTTGGATTATTTCGATAGGTTCCGAAAAAAGTGAAGGTCGCGGTGTTAATTCGTGATATTTATTTTGACTTTTATGAACGAAGTGGCCGTTTCTCATGGACGTTGAGCGCGGCATATAATAAAGATTTAACTCGCCATCCCGTGGCCGAGTAAGCCGTTTTATTCCCAATCGAAAAGGAATCGTTGTGTCATCTGTAGCCATTCCAAGGGAACGACAATTAGCGCGCCATTTTTTTATCATACTAATTTAGCCGGGTAGTGTTAAGAGCTGATTAAAATTCAGAAGAATCTGTTCGTTGTAAGTTTTTAAAATCTCGGATTGGAACAACATTCGTAGGAGGGTTGTAGGTTTCGTTGGTCATTTTTGATGTTGAAATGCTAAGATTTTTTTTGCATCCGGGCTTTTTTTGAGGGACCAAAACATGCTTTTGAATTGAGGTGCATAAAAAAGCGCTAAGATTTTAGTTTATTTTTGCTTGTAAATGTTTGGATTTGTTTTGCTTAAAAGTGTCCCTTATTTGTCCCTCAAAGTTGCTAACTTGCTGATTTATAGCGGACGGTAATTTCTGCATCGGTAAATAACGGTAATGTATATGCGCTATAAGAAATTATAAATTACTATCACCTGTCCATTATTTCACACTACTTTCTGCATTGATATAAATGCATTTCCCCTCATTTCCCTACTCGCATACACGAAAAATTTCCTCCCCCGCAGACAAAAAGATCCTTCTGGAAGGGTATTTTTTTCGATTCACTGTATCTATTATTAGATAGAATGGTTCAAAACGATTGTCTGACCGGTAAGGCTGTCCTATAAATAGTCATGCCTTGTCCTTAGCATCATTTATATCCGGCTAATGCCGCCTATAAATATGCCAATGAAAAAACTATGCATATGAAAATTGTAACTATTGCCTGCGCTTTTGTTCTATTGGCTTTTGCTGCCTGCGGGAAGAATAACACGGAAACCGCCAAAATACCTGAGACGGATACCCTGCCAGCACCCTTCCCGGATGAACTACCTCCAACGGCTACAGATAAACCTTTAGTAAATATTGAATGGGACCATGGAAGCACCAGGAAGCTGTCTCATGATGTATACTTTGCCGACTATGGACGGATGTACCGCCTGCCCAACCAGGATCTGTTACTGACCTATGGCTGTGGCCCGGATGCCAGTAATACGCGGGTTAATATTGTTCTCCGGCGCAGTAGCGACAATGGGGTTACCTGGTCGTCCCCTGAGATCCTGCTGGATGGCATGAATTCCTCCTATTACAGGGGATTTGCCAATGCTGAGCTGCTGGTCATGCAAAACGGGTGGCTGATGCTGACCTTTGGCGGTAAAGCCAAAGTAGATGATAATGTCCACAATGATGTTCAGATAGCTATCAGTAAGGACAATGGCTATACCTGGGGCGCACCTGTTTACATATCGAAAGGGCGGTACTGGGAACCCTACCTGATCCAGCTGCCCGATGGAGAAATAGAATTGTTCTGGTCCAGTGAGGCAAAATGGTTTCCCAGCAGCGATGTGCAGCAGGAGATACTGATGTCCCGTTCCAAAGACAATGGCCTTAGCTGGTCTACCCCAATAACGGTAGCATATGCTACCGGGATGCGCGATGGCATGCCTACTCCTTTGATCCTGAAAGATAACAAAGGGATGGTTTTCACCATTGAATCAATCAGGGATAGCAAATCGCCCTATGTCTTATGGTCTTCCATGGAGGCCAGGTGGAACTATCAGAATTATGGCACGATGGACAATAAAAGAAGATGGCTGGCTATAACAGAAAACAAATTTGGTGCTGCGCCCCATATTGTTCAGTTGGGCACGGGAGAAACATTACTGGCCTTCCAGGAGAATGATGGGCGCGTGGTGGACGACTGGAGACGCGCCACTATGTTAGTATACAGGGGCAACAGTGTGGCCCGGAATTTTGAAAGGATCAGCGATCCCTGGCCTGATCTGCCCACCACTGACGGGGCCTATTACAGCTCACTGTTTGTAAAGGACCAGCACCAGGTAGTTATGGTCACTACAAAGTACCTGCCCGATAACAGGAGTGAAATATGGTGGAAAGAAGGACGGTTGGTCGATAACTATCCAAGAACTAGCTGGGTCATCAAGGATTCCAGCTCGGGAGAACCGGTCAATGACCGCGTTACGGCTAAGCTATTGGATGCCGATGTGAATACCTTCTGGATTGCGCGGTATTCCACCAATCCTACCAAATACCCTGATCATTTTGTAACCATCGATATGGGCCAGCGGCTGGCGGTTGATGGGTTTACCGCTGTGCAAAAAAGTGGCGACAGGAAAATACAAACCATGCAGATCCTGGCCAGCGATGACGCCACTGCCTGGACCGACCTGGGGACTTTTACACTGGCCAACAAACTCAACGAACAGGTCATGGCCCTGCCGCAGACAAGTACATTCAGGTATTTTAAAATAGTTCCCAAAACAGGGCACGACAGCCAGCAGCAGCCAGGCCTCGCTGAGATAAGCGCATTTAAATACAGGTAGGCGCCCACTCAGTTCTATGGCAATACTTTTATCAACTGGTAGTGGGTTACAGGGTAAGTCTTCAGGACCTCAAATTGTTTGTTTATTGTCTGCAGTTCGTTCAGCAGGTAAGGGGTTGATGATATGATCCAGTCCGCATTGGCCAGCCTTTTTGTAAGCCCGGCCCTGTTAGGATCGTTCTTTTCGAACGGAACAAATTCGGGCCAGGGGGAGAGGTGAGTACTGTCAGTTATATGATAGTAATTGGTAAATACGCCGGAAGTATAGGCCGTAAGCCAGGGATGTTTCGGCTGCTGTGCATAAATAGTATAGATCGCCTCCCTGGTATTGCACTGATTGATCCATTCATAACACCAGCTTTTGTCCGCCCTTGTATAAAAATGCATGGCAATGCCTGCCGCCACTAAAAAGCTGCAGATGGACAGCAGAGGTTTGATCCTGGTTGCCAGCGCTGTTTTTTCGCCCAGGAAAAAACTGATCAGTAAGATCCCGGGTATGTACCATTGAAGGGCTGTACGCATTGTCAGGAAGGGCGTCCCCGTCACGAGGTTAAACAGACTGCTCAGCAACAGGATACTCAGGAGGGGCAGACAGAGCAGGAAACCGGTTGTCAATTGCCGGTGTCTGAGCGCTGTTATGCAATAGTAAAGACAAACGGCACAGATGAAGAGGAAGGAAATATAGGCCAGCCATGGCGCCAGGAAACTATAGGAAGCATAATAAAGACTGCCCTGCCATACAGTAAGGAACATGGAATTGATCATATCCGCACCACCGTATTCCAGGTCATGACCGTAATATTTGATGAATAGCAGGTCGGCCAGTACAAGTGTGAGCAACAATGCAAAAAGCAGGAATACCAGTTTCTCCTTTTTGTGAATCGGCCGCTGTAACCTGAATTGCCTGTACCCAAGATTCAGCGTATAAAAACCTGCCATGGCCATGATGGTATAGAAATAGGAAAGATTGGCTCCTGCTGTGAGGGTATTCATCAATACTACTGCCAGCCAGCTTCGGAAATCAAATGGACGGCCTGCTGCTTTTACAAAATAAAAGAGGCTCCATACCTGGAATGTGATGGCCATGCCATATCCTCTTGCTACTGAAAAAAAGTCGAGTATATAAGGATTGAAAAGAGCAGCAGCCATAAACGCCCATTGGAGCGGCTGGCTGTTGATCAGCCGGCTCAGGCGCCAGATACCCCAGGAGAAAAATGGAAATGCCAGCACATTGTGCAGCCGCAGGTAACCGGGTTCATCTCCCAGGAGCAGACTGAACAGTTTCATAAAAAAGGAATTGATCCAATGTGTGTTGGCTGATCCGGGGAGCGCTATGAAATAATTAGTTCGGATCAGTCTGAAGGAAAAAGCCTCATCATGTGTAATGTCCATTGAAAAAGCATGCATCCATACAAAAGCCCATAGGCCAATGGTTATCAGTGCCCAGGTTATAAAGGAAAAGGATCGATAGGATGGTTGTGTACGAAGGTATAAGGGGTCCATGTTAGTGTTTAGGGGAGCCAAATATAATAAAGTCCTCCTTTGGGAAAGGAGCAGGGATAGGGAAAACTGTTCCTTGGATCATGTTTTCTATTGAGAATCAATCTCTTTTATAAGCGCAGCTAACATATAGGCCAGCGGGGCTGCCCGTTCTGCCCCTGCTCATTGTATTACTACCAATTGGGGAATCATAAATTTTTCAAAAAAAACTTTCGCCGGATAGGGTATTTTTTGCCGGGTGCTGTATCTACTATTAAATAGGGTAGCGAGTCAATAGTGACGTAATAACATAAGACGTCATTGTAAAGCTGCCAATTGCTTGCTGTGGCATTAATTTATTCCGGCTAAAGCTGGATGAAGCAATTAGTGCCTGTGAAAATCTATGCTCAAAAAAATGAGAATTTTTGGTTGCTTGCTGGCTTGTTTGACTGTTCTCCCTGCCTGTATCAGGGCGTTAAAAACGATAAAAAGCCAGGTTATGATGCGCTGGAAGACGCCTGTCATCCGGTCGGTTTACTCCTCAATGATTCAGTTAAGCCCCCTATTTATATTCTATAAGTTAAAGGAAGTACGCGACGATGCTCGCATGATGTATACTGTTCTCACCATAAATCCCAAACAGCAATGAAACGATTGTCCAACTAATCAGCAACTCAAAGCCGGTAGCACAATGATTTTTTCCAGCTAAACTTTAAAGCCATATGAGTCATTCATCATACAGCCAGCAAGGCTGCAGGCCCCCTTTTGTCCCAAGCAATTTTACAGTAACCAAAAACTAACTAATTTATGGAATATGAATATTTCTTAAAGATTAGGAGATTTACTCTGTTGCAGTTAATATTTGCCCTTTGCATAACGGGTAATCTCCTGGCTAATACAGTTAAAGCCCAGGGCGTTCTCCTGATAAAGGTATCTGTTCATAAAACAGCTATTGAACTCGACAGTATGTTAAGCAAGCTGCAAAAGGACTATGCTGTAAATTTTGTTTACAGCCCGCAGCTGATCAACGCCAAACAACTGGTAAGTGTGTCCTGCACTGATCTGCCCCTGGCAAAATTCCTTGACCAGACGCTTAGCCCGCTTGGTCTTGGATACGAGGTAAAGGATGATGTTATTACCATTATCCGGAAAGCGGACAACCCCCAGGGCAGCGAAGCTGTCAAGGTGGAGGAGACCGTGGTTTACCAGAACCCTATAACAGGTATTGTTAAGGGCACAGACGGGGCGCCGCTGGTGGGCGCAACGGTAAATGTAAAAGATGGTACCGCTACTACAAAAACGGATGAAAATGGCAAGTTTGTCATTAACGCCAAGGCTGGACAGACCCTGATCATCAGTTTTATAGGCTTTAATACAAAGGAAGTAGCCGTGACAGGCACAGAGGTATTGAATATAAGCATGGGGATTTCCGACAGCCAGCTTGAAAACGTGGTAGTGATTGGTTACGGTTCCATGAAGAAAAAAGACCTGACCGGTTCCGTAACACAGATCCGCCCGGATAACATCGCCAACGAAAACCCCAAGACCGTTCAGGATATCCTCCGTGGCGCTCCCGGTCTGCGGATCGGGTATGACGCTTCTGCCAAAGGCGGTGGTAATATACAGGTGCGTGGTCAGCGTTCTGTATATACTGACGGCGGACACAATAATCCCCTGATCATCCTTGACGGTATTTTCTTTTATGGTGAGCTTTCAGAGATCAACCCGGACGATATTGCCCAGATCGATGTACTGAAGGACGCCTCCGCAGCCGCTATTTATGGTTCAAAGGCTGCCAGTGGGGTGATCATCATCAATACCAAGACCGGTAAAAAAGGTAAGCCCGTTATCAATACCACGCTGAATATTGGCGCTACCGATGTAAGCACCTACCGGAAAAGATTTGATACAGAAGCCTATATGCAGCATCGCCAGGATTGGTTTACTACCGCTACCTATGGCCTTAATGCTGCTACCAATGCGTATGAGGCCTACCAGACTGATGCCTACCGCGCCAAACCCGGCTATTTTATGCGTCCCGACCAGCTGCCTGATAATATTACCTTGGATGCCTGGCGTGCTTATTCCAGCAACCAGTCCGGTGAGTCTGACCAGAGCATCTGGGCCAGGAGGTTAGGATTTCAGGGAAATGCACTGCAGAATTTCCTGGATGGAAAAGTGACGGATTGGGCTGATAAGACCTTCCGTACCGGCATCAACCAGGATTTCAATACCAGTATCAGTGGTGCAAGCGACAGGCTCAATTACTATTTCTCCATGGGTTACCTGAAGAATGAAGGTGCGGTGGTCAGCGATAATTACCGTGCTATCCGCTCCAACCTGAAACTGAATGCCAAGGTTACTGACTGGTTTGAAGTGGGCGCCAACGTGAACTTCCAGGACCGCTCGGATGGTAACGTTGATATTGATATGGATCAGATGCTGCGTAACAGCCCTTATGCAGATTATGCAGACGCCTCCGGCAATCCTGTACAGTTTCCCCTGAGCGACGTATTCAGCCAGCGGGGGTATAACTACGATTTCCAGAAGAAATACCTGGAACTGGAAAAAGGCTACACGGTACTGAATGCTATCGTGAACGCTAAGATCAAGCTGCCTTTTAATATCACTTACTCTTTCAATGCCTCTCCACGTTACCAGTTCTTCTATGACCGTTATTTCATGTCCGCAGATCTGCCCGGTTCTGATCCCACTACAAGGGGCGCAAACCGCGAACAGTCAAAGAGCTTTAACTGGACCCTCAATAATACCATCAACTGGGATCAGACCTTTGCTCAGAAGCATCGCGTAAACATTACGCTGGTGCAGGAAGCGGAGGAACTCCAATCCTGGACAGATCTTATCCAGGCCCGTAAGATCCTTCCGTCTGACGCCCTGGGATTCCATAATACCAAGAATGGCACCAAGGAAAACAGTAGTTACTCCAGCAGTGACTCCAGGCAGACTGCCGATGGTTTGCTGGCCCGCCTGTTCTATTCTTATGATAGTCGCTACATGCTCACCACTTCTATTCGGAGGGATGGTTATTCAGCTTTCGGTACATCCAACCCATATGCCACTTTCCCTTCACTGGCCCTGGCATGGAACTTTACAAATGAAAAGTTCTTCAAGTGGAACGATATCATGAGCAATGGTAAACTGCGTGTTTCTTATGGTAAAAATGGTAACCGCTCCCTGGCCAACCCTTACCTGGCGCTGGCTAACCTGTATGAAGGAGCCGGTAAAATGATGGGTTATATCAACTCTTCAGGTCAATTGTCGCTTTATCGTTACCTGATGGCTGACAGGCTGGCCAATCCAAACCTGCAGTGGGAGAAAACAGCTTCCTGGAATTTTGGCCTCGACTTTGGTTTCCTCAATGAACGTATTTACGGGTCTTTTGAATATTACAGTATGCAGACCCAGGATATGATCATGAACCAGCGTCTGCCAAGTTTTACCGGTTTTGATAATATCACTACCAACCTGGGACAGGTGGACAACACAGGCTTTGATTTTGCCCTGAATACTGTTAATATCCGCAATAAAACGCTTCAGTGGACCACTACCTTAGGCATATCCTACAATAAGAACAGGATCAAACATCTTTATTATGAATATGCGGATGTGGTAGATGCAGACGGTAAAGTGACCGGCAGGAAAGAGATGGACGATATTACAAACGGCTGGTTCATTGGTAAATCCATTGGCGCTATCTGGGATTACCGGGTTACCGGTATCTGGCAGCTGAATGAGTACGATGAAGCAAAAAGGCATGGACAGAAACCCGGTGACGTGAAAGTGGACAACAGCTATACTGATGACGATGTGATCAATGCTGATGGATCCAGAACGCCGGTATATAACAATAATGACAAGCAATTCCTTGGTGAAACTACACCACCCTGGCATTGGTCATTACGTAACGAGGTTGTATTATGGAATGACCTCAGCATCTCGTTCAATATCTATTCCTATATGGGCCACAAAAGCTTATCTGGAAATTACCTGAACAATGATGATGATGGTGGTCGTCTGACTTATGCCCTGGCCAACCTGCCACAGAAAGAATACTGGACCATCGATAATCCTACCAATAAATACGGTCGGATCCAGGCTGCCGGACCTACAGGCGCCACTGGTGCACAAATGCTGTACAACCGCTCCTTTATTCGCCTGGACAATATCTCGGTTGGCTATTCCCTGCCTTCCTATTTGACCTCTAAAATGCATTTAAACAAGGTGAAGGTTTTCGGTACTGTCCGTAACGTTCGTGCCTGGTCAAAAGACTGGGAATTCGGTGATCCTGAAACCGGCGCCTGGGCTACACGTGTGTTTAACCTGGGCTTAAATGTAACTTTCTAAATGCTTAACGTGCAGATATGAAAAAGATAATTCAAAATACATATAGAACCCTGGCCGTACTGGTAGTTATTTCCCTGGCGGCAGCTGGTTGTAAAAAGAGCTTTTTGCAGCCTGACCCGCTGTCCTTTTATGAGCCTGGCGCTACCTTTACCACTCAATCAGGCCTGGATGCATCAATGGCCATATGCGACCGGCACCTTAAATTGTATTTCGCCACTGAGCATAATGAAATGCTCACCCTGGGAACGGAATATATTTTTTCCGAACTGATGGTGGCCAGCGCTACTGACAAACGCAGCCTGCTGTGTGACGTGGCCAATATGCTCACACCTACCAGTGAGACCGTGCTGAACAATCTTGACAGAACAAACAGCATCTGGTATTTCTGGCAGGAAACTTACAAAGGCATCATGTATGCCAACACCATCATCTCCTATGTTGATAAAGTGGAGACAATGGACGATGCAACCAAAAAGATGTATAAAGGAAGGGCCTACTTTCACAGGGCTTTCCGTTACATGGCCCTGGTGAACCAGTTTGGCGATGTGCCGCTGATCACCAAGATCGTAGAAGTGCCCAAGCTCAATTACCGCAGCACCAAACGGGATGCTATCCTGCAAATGATCACCAGTGATATGGAGTCTGCTGTAGAATGGGTACCCAATCAAAGCGCTATGAGCCTGATTGGCCTGGTCAATAAGGGTGCATGCCGGATGCTGCTTGCCAAATGTTATATGGCTATCGGCGAATACCAGAAAGCCAAGGACCAGCTGGATATTGTGATTGATCAGTCCGGTTATTCTTTGATGCAGAGCAACTTCGGTACTTTCAATGATGGTGGCGAACCCCTGACATGGCCTATTACCCGTAACGTGATCTGGGACCTGCACCGTGCCGAGAATAAGCTGATTGCCACTAACAAAGAGGTGATCATGGGCATTCCCAATCGTGGTGCAGATGCAGAATCATTTGTTCAGATGCTGACCATGCGTATCCTGTATCCCTTTGTCTTTGACGGCAGGGTAAGAGACGTGGATAACAAACAGGCATTACAGAATACGAAGCGTAACAGCACGCAATACAATTCCAAGTATGACTATATGCGGGCGTTTGGTCGTGGTATAGCCACCTTCCGTCCTACTTATTTTTCTACCCATACCCTGTGGGCGGTAAATGATAAGATGGATACAATGGACCTGCGCCATAGTTCAAAAGTTGGTAACTGGATCCGTATGTCGGATTACCGTGTGAACCATCCGTCGTCTGCAAGGATTGGAGATACCCTGCGGCTTAGAAATGCTGCCGGAGATCTGTTGTGTACTGACACCATCCGCCGGTGGTTTGACGTACCCCATTACAAATTTTTCCTGGATGATCCCGTCAATGAAGCCAATATCAGCGGATCTGACGGTCTGAGAGGCGCCACAAATGGCAGCGTGGCCGACTGGTATCTGTATCGTCTCGCAGAAGCTTATCTCCTGAGGGCTGAAGCAAGATTTTACCTGAACCCCGGTGATATGACCATTAAGGACGATCTGAACGCCGTAAGAAGCAGGGCGAAATGCGAACAGTTATACCAGGGCGCTGTTACCATTGGTGATATTGTAAACGAGCGCGCACGGGAACTGTACTGGGAAGAATGGCGCAACGTAGAATTAAAACGTATTTCACTTTGCCTTGCCCGCAGCGGCAGACCTGACGAATGGGGCAATGTATATAGCCTGGAAAATTACGACAAGCAAAGTGGCGTAGATGCGGCAGGCGGAAGCTACTGGTACCAGCGCATCAATCACTACAGCATGTATAACAAAGGAACTGTACAGGTTGATGGTACCGGTATCAGCGTTATCAACTATACCATGGACAAAAAGAATCTTTTCTGGCCAATCCCCAATGCAGCTATTACTTCCAATGCAAGGGGCCAGCTGGCGCAGAACTTTGGCTATGATGGTTATAATGCGGCTACACCCAAATGGGATAACTGGCAGGATGCTGTAGCTGATGAGGATAAAACAGAATAAGTACGATATAAAAACTGTTGAATGGGACCATTCCTTTTATAGGGAATGGTCCCATTTTTTTAGGTCTTCCCTGATTGCTTACGCTGACCGGCATGTATGCTGATGGCAGTGCAGGTGATAAGTGGCCTCTTGCAGGCCCGATATACGGAAGTTCTTTTATTTGATCAACATGTTGAATCTTTTGGCCTGTTCACGGATGATCTTTTCTATTTCAGATTCCAGTGTACGTTGCTCTTTTCCGGCAGCGGTTTTGTTTTTTTCAGCTGTAATATATCCTTCCCTTTTAACGGAAAGACTGGCAATATCTTTCTGCAATTGTGTACGCTCTTTGCTTTTGGTGGTTACTATGGTCTTCAGTTCTGCACGGCTTTTGGACTGAAGGTCGGCAGGCAATGTTTTGGTATCCACTTTTGCGATGATGGTGCTGTCCTTTGTATTGGCATCTATCAGGTCCCATTGGGAGTTTTCGTACAGGACTGATTTGCTTTTGACAGATACTCTTTTTGCTGCTGCTGACCTGTTGTTGCTGTAATTCATCTTGTCCACATCACGCTGCTGCTCGTAATTGGCGGCGCCGGTTTCTCCATAACTGATATAGGTGCCATTCAGTTTTTCATTGAGGGCAAAGAGCTGATCGTCATAAGGGGTGGCGATATCCTCAATTTTTTCATTTTGATTGATATTGGTAAAGCTGCCCTTGCCGCATTCTGTACCCAGGTTCCAGTGTTCCCGGATGCCTTCTGAACGGTCCCCGCAATAGATGGTATTGACAATGACGCCTTTTTTCCCGGCCTCTGCGCAGGCCCTGGTGAAGGACACGGAGCCCTGGTGAAAATCTTCGTTGCCCGCAATAAAGATGACCTTATAATTGCTGGAAGAAGGATCCCATTCCAGTTCTGTTAAGGAAGTGTAGATCACCTGGCTACAATATTCATCTCCACCATTGGTGGTCAGGCGGAACAGGTTCTCCGATAGCTGGTCGAGGTTCCGGGTAAATCCGTTGATCCGTTTAATATAGCCGTTTTTACTGCCATTGGCCGGGCGCCCATATTCATACAGGGCAATTTCAACAGTAGGGGCCATATTATCACAGGTGGCTTTGCCCAATACATTTACCATATTCCACAACTGGGCCTTGGCCTGTTCAATCAGGCCGTCCATGCTGTTGCTCACATCCAGCAGGACGGCCACCTGGATTTTTGAAGCGGCTGCTCCGGTATGCTCTTTCACAGTAGTCGCCGGGGTTTGCTGCCCCTTATCCTGTGCATCAATGGCGGCAGGAGAAGCAATGGAACCGGAGGTTGACCGGTCTTCTGTAACTGGCTGCTGCCGGATCATAACGGTAGCAATGGCGCCTGTAACCAACAGGCAGGCAGTGGTGAGTAAAAACAGTCTGTTCATAATAGTTGTTTACAGGCAGATTCGCCGGCGGGTGTTTTTACATAAGCCTGGCAATACAATCCGGCTGTTTTGGGCTTTCCTTAACAGGGCCTGCCTGGTGCGGGTATTGTTAAAGATTTGCCAAGAAGGGGCTTATGTCCTCTGCCGGATTATGGAGAATAGTTACAGGTGCATCACTTCTCAAACCTTCACCTCATGCGCGCGCTTTTCATACTGCTTTTTGCCTGCGCCTGTGCCGGCTTTGCCTGGTACTTTGTGCGGGGCAATTATTTTTCATCAGTTACCCATCCATCCCGGTCTACACCCAATAATGCCGCTGACAGAACGATCCAGGCCCGCGCCACGCAGAAAGCAGCATCCATTAAGTCCTGGCTGAAGCAGCACAGGTATAACCAGCAGTTCTGCCTGATGGCGGATCTGTCGGCGCCCTCCGGTAAGGACCGCTTTTTTATGTATGACCTGCAAAAAGATAGTATTGTTCAGTCCGGGCTGGTGACCCATGGCCGGTGCAATGAGACCTGGTTGAATGGACGGAAATATTCAAATGTAGTGGGCAGTGGATGCAGTTCGCCGGGGAAATACAAAATAGGGCAGCGGTACCATGGCCGCTTCGGTCTTGCCTATAAATTGCATGGACTGGACTCATCCAACAGCAATGCCTATAAAAGGGCGGTGGTGCTGCATGCGCACGATTGTGTGCCATCCAGGCCCATACACCCCATGCCTATCTGCCAGAGCGATGGCTGCCCAACCCTTTCCCGGGCTTTTTTGAAACTGGTGGCCGAAAAGATAGATGCGGCGGATAAGCCGGTATTGCTTTGGATCTATGACTGAGCTGCGCGGCCATGCCCTGGCAGATAGTTATAGAAATTTTATGGCTTTTAACAAACCGGCTTATTGTGAATTCTGGGAATAGCTATATTTTAGAAATGCCGGTTTGCAGTCAAAACTGTACCGTCTGGTATGAGCAAGTTTCTATGGCCTCTCACTTTTAGCCTTCTTTTTATTGTAGTATCTGGTAGCGGTTGCGGGAAGCGCTGGCCACTATGCAGCAGATACCGGATAGTGTTTGGCATAAAGAACCCTATACAACCTACCTGGGTGGAGATCCTTTCTACCTGGACATTACCCGCCTGCATGTGCCTGCTGCTGCTGATAAGCGGCAGCTGACCAAAAAGCAGGTAGTGGAGCAAATGATCTCGTTGCAGCAACTGGCGGCCCTTAGCTATTTCATGCTGCAGTAATGTGAAGAGAACGATAGCGATTACCGGTTGAAGGCCCAGGGTAAATGGAACTATAACACTATTCCCGCTAACCTGAAGACTGATTATAAAAAGGCCCGAAGGGAAGGCGTTGACCTGGGGTATTATAAGTCGATGGTACAGGAATGTGAATTATACCAATCTTTTATCCGGCAGTATCACCGGCAGCCCTGACTGATTTACTACTTACAGGCTATCCTTTTGCCTGTTGACCTGCTTATTAATATTTGGAGAACGGCAAGGAAATTTGTAATTTAAAATATTTAACCTCTTCTTATACAAATAATTGATATGTCGGATATAAGGGAAATTATGGAAGAGCTTGTTCGGTTCAGGAATGAGCGTGATTGGGCGCAGTTTCATAACGCAAAAGACCTGTCCCTGGCAATCTCAGTAGAAGCAGGTGAATTGTTGGAACTTTTTTTATGGAAAGCCCCTGAGCTGGTCAAAGAAGAAAAGATAAAAGAAGAACTGGCAGATGTTCTTGCCTTTTCGTTTTTACTGGCTGAGAAATATGGATTCAATATAAAAGAGATCATGTTAGACAAGATCAGGCGGAACGGAGAAAAATACCCCATCGAAAAGGCAAAAGGCAATGCCACCAAGTATACAGAACTATGACACGTGCACGTTCTTTTAAAATAAAGGAATATGCTTTGGATAAAGCATTAGTTAACAATCTGTATAACGATTATTATACAAAGGATCTGTGGCCTGTTGTTTATATTCTGTCTTGTACACAAAAAATGGAGGCCTATGTAGGAGAAACCACTGATCTGTTTGCCAGAATGGATGCTCACCTTCGGGATGAACGCAAAAATCTACCAACGCTGCATATTATATCCGGTAGCAATTTTAATAAATCGGTGACGCTGAATATTGAAGCAAACCTTATCAGGTATATGGCTGGTGATAAACAGTATAAACTGCTGAATGCTAATCTTGGTCTGGCTAATCATAATTTTTACGGAAAGGAAAAATACGAGCATCAGTTCTTTGAGATATGGAAGGGGTTAAAAGATAAAAAGATCGTAAAAAACTCACTTAATTTCATTGGTAATTTAGATGTTTTCAAATATTCGCCCTATAAGAGTCTAAGCCCTGATCAGCGCTATAGTTTGCTATGTATTATGAAGAGCCTGATTAGTGAAGAAGTTAAAACTACAGTAATTGAAGGAGGCGCAGGAACAGGAAAATCGGTGTTGGCAGTCTTTCTTTTTAAATTGCTCAAAACCAATATTGAGGATATCAGTTTAAATGACTTTGGAGAAAGTGAAGCTGAATTTATTAAAACTGTATATGCCCTCAAGGAAAGGTATCCGGAACCCAAAATGGCGCTTGTTGTTCCTGTGTCTTCCTTCAGGGATACACTTCAGAAAGTGTTTGGACAAGTGGAAGGACTAGAGGGTACCATGGTTGTTGGGCCTACAGATATCACCAAAGACGAGTTTGATATTGTAGTCGTGGATGAGGCCCACCGTCTGCATCAAATAAAAGGTATAGGAACCAGCCATAGAACTTTTAGCGATGGTTGCCGCCGGTTAGATTTAGATCCGGAAATACATACGGAGCTGGACTGGATGCTGAAACAGAGTGAAAGACGCTTATTGTTTTATGATAAAAATCAATCCATAAGGCTTTCCGATGTGGCCGATAAATGCTTTGAAGACCTGCAGCAGTTGTCATCAACCAATACGCTTCAGTTAAAAAGCCAACTCAGGTGCAAAGGTGGAACAGATTATGTAAAGTACGTACATGATCTGATGAATAATTCCTTCAGGCACAATCGAAAATTATTCCGTGCTAAAAAGTATAGTTTCCTTCTATTCGATTCTTTGAAGGATATGATTGACCAAATAAAACTCAGAGATAAAGAGAAAGGCCTGGCAAGGCTGGTTGCAGGATATTCGTGGCGCTGGGTATCAAGAAAAAATCCAAAGTTGTTCGATATTGAGATTGAAGGAATCTTTTTAAGATGGAATTCGGCAACAAAGAACTGGATAAATTCACCCAATGCTATCAATGAAGTGGGATGTATCCACACATCGCAGGGATATGATCTCAATTATTGTGGGGTCATATTTGGCCATGAGATATCCTATGATGAGGAAAAGGATGAAATAATAATTTTGAAAAAAAATTATGCGGACAGGAATGGCAAAGCTGGGGTTTTTGATCCTGCGAGGCTTAAACGGTATATTATCAATATTTATATGACCCTCCTGCAACGAGGTATTGATGGAACATACATATATGTCTGCGATGAAAAGCTCAAAAAATATCTTAAAAAGCATATCCCCGTTTCAAATACCAATCGAAGGAAGGAGAATTACAATAAGCCTGTGGTGAAGTTTGCGCCAAATAAAAATGCAGTGCCGTTTTATGACCTAACAATAACGGCCGGACAGCTTATTCCGCAGAAACGAGAAAAAGTAGACTGGCTGATATTGCCGGAAGGTGAGCGTAAACCTGGAAAGGATACTTTTGCCTGTAAGGTGATTGGTGAACCCACGAATAAAAAAATACCCCATGGATCCATCTGTCTCTTTAAATGGAAACCCGATGGAAAAGAATTCAACACTCCCACTACATACATTAAAACTTTGTATCTGGATGGGGACGGAGAAATAATCAAGAGTACTGAATAGTTATTTTGTTATACCTGCCTTCGCAGCCACTTCCTTAACGGTAGGTCCAGCAGTACCATCACCAGATAAGCCAACCCTATCAGCACCGGGACACCAATAATAGTAATGATAGTCATCTGGCCCATACCTGGTTTGTGTACTTCAATATAACTGAGGAACAGCCAGAGAAAGGGATAATGCACCATATACAGGGGGTAGGAGATATCGCCCGAAAAACGGCAGAGCTTTTCCCAGCGGGGAGATAACACAGCGCCCACACCCAGCGCCAGCAGGAAAGGAAAATAAAGGACTACCATCAGTGGTTCCACCAGCCAGTTGGTAGCATCGGCATACGGCACCAGGAATACGATGAACAGCAGCAGGCCCAGTCCCCCAAAGCCAAACCGGTTACGGATGATCCAGTTGGACCGGTAGACCAGCATACCCGCCAGGAAAGAAAAAGCTACCCGGATACCACCTGCTCTGACATTATCGCCGCCAAAGCCCACGCCCAGGAACCGGGAGTCATACGCTTCATAAAAGAGGGCGGCAGCAGCCAGCAGGGTCAGTACCCACAGGAATTTGTTGCGCAGGCGGACCAGCACCAGCGCATAGAAAATATTGGCCACGTATTCCCAGAACAGCGACCAGGCAGGCGGGTTCAGGTGGAACAGGTTAAAGTAGCGTTCCGGTACTACAGGGTAAGGGATCATCAGGCAGCTGGCAAGGAAGAGCTGCAGTGTTTTGCCGGAATACAGGGAATACAGATTGCTGAAGGGATCAAAAACAAAAGCAAGCAGCCCGATCACGGACCCAATCAGCACCAGGGGATGCAACCGGATCAGCCGGAGCTTGAAAAAGTTCAGTACGCCTATCTGCTTCAGCCTGGTATCATAGGCATAGGCAATCACAAAGCCCGACAGACAAAAAAAGAAATCTACCGCCAGGTAAGCATGTGCTATGAAATTATCCTTGTAGTCCGGGGTCACAAATTCCATGAAATGAAAAATGACCACTGATACCGCAGCAATGCCGCGAAGGCCATCCAGGATCTTAAAATGTTGTCTGGTCTGAAGCAGGGTAGGGGATACAGCTGGCACGCTCATTCGTTTCCTGGTTTGAAAGGGTTCACTACATGATAAAGCCAAATATATTGAATTTGGGATTTGAAGCCGGGAGCCTGATCCAAAATGGCATTTTTTTGAAGAATAACGACTGATCCTTACTCAGCCCTGCCGGTTTTTACAAAAAAGCAATGGGGAGCCAGGCGATAGTACTGCTATTAAGCCGCCGTTGCGTCGCACTCTTGTGCAGTTTGTCCGCTATGCAGCTGGAAAGGGAACTGTAGTGTCGCCACGGGCCAATCCGCTGCTGCATAGCGCTCCAGGCGTACAAGAGTGCGACGCAACGGTAGTTCCATAGTATTCCTGTTGCCCGGCTCCACTATATTTCCCTATACTATCCTTCCTTTGCTCCAGCTGCACTCAAACCCCCGACCCTGGCCGCGGCTCGCCATCCTGCCGACCACCAGCGTACTAATTTATAGCCTGTGTCCCCTAAACACATACCATTCATGTAATTATTACTGTTTTATCAAAAATTTTACGAACCGTTTCGTACAATTGCGGGCCTTAATAACATTGGAGACACCCAATTTTTATAAATACCACCAAACTGTATGTTACTGAAAAAAGTTTTTTTCCATGCCCTTTTCCTGTTACCGGTGCTGGACGCTGCTGCGCAGAACCTGCCCCTGGACACAGCCGTACGCAAGGGCGTATTGCCTAATGGCTTTACCTATTATATCCGGCACAATGCCGAGCCCGCTAAGAGGGCCCAGCTGTACCTGGTGGTAAAAGCCGGCTCTATCCTGGAAACGGAAGAGCAGCGTGGCCTGGCGCATTTCATGGAGCATATGAGCTTCAATGGCACCAAAAACTACCCCAAGAACAAACTGGTAGAATACCTTCAGCAGTCCGGTATCCGTTTCGGAGCCGATCTGAACGCCTACACTTCTTTCGATGAAACCGTATACCAGCTGCCCATTCCCACCGATAACAAGGAACTGTTCAACAACGGTATCCAGATCATGCGCGACTGGGCACAGGACGCCACCCTCGACCCTGAAGAGATTGACCGCGAAAGAGGCGTAGTAATAGAAGAAAAAAGGCTCCGCAAAGGAGCCGATCAGCGGATCCAGGATAAAACCTTCCCCATCCTGGTCAACAAATCCCGCTATGCCGACCGCCTGCCCATCGGCACCGAAGAAGTACTCAATAAATTCACCCCGGCCACCATCCGCGCCTTCTATAAAGATTGGTACCGTCCCGATCTGCAGGCCCTGATCGTTGTTGGTGATATTGATGTGAAAGAAGTAGAGAAAATGGTCAAAGCCAAATTCTCCAACCTGAAAAAACCTTCCGTGGTAAAACCCCGGACCGTATATACTATCCCCCTGCAAGGCAAGAACCAGTTCATCACCGTTACGGATTCTGAATATCCCCAGACCGTTGTACAGCTGCTGATGAAGAGAAAAGTATCGCCTGTTAAAACCGTGGCCGACTATAATACGGCTATCGTGAACAGCCTCTTCTCCCAGATGCTGGCCGCCCGCCTCGGCGAACTGTCCAAAAAGCCCAATCCGCCCTTCCGCCAGTTTGGTGGTGGCATAAGTTCCCTCTTCGGTGGCGTGAACGCCCTCAGCCTGCAGCTGGTGGCCCGCGATAATGAGCTGGAATCCGGCTTTGCCGCCGCCTGGGCAGAGATCGCCCGTATCAAACGCTTTGGCTTTGTTGCGTCTGAACTGCAACGCGCCAAGACCAATATCCTCACTTCCATGACCTCCCGCCTGAAGGAAAAGGATAAGATCAACTCTTCCGATTACGTATCTGAATACCAGGCCAATTTCCTGAGCGGAAGCGCCGCCATGAGCGTGGAAGCTGAAGTGAAACTGATCCAGGAGATCCTGCCTGCCATTACCCTGGAAGCTATCAACACAAGGGCTAACGAATGGCTGAAAGAAACCGACCGGGATATTATTGTTACCGCACCGGAATCTGCCAAAGCTTCCCTGCCCGCAGAACTGACCGTGAACAACTGGATCGCTGCTGCTGAAAAACAAACCCTCACCGCTTACCAGGACAACGCTGCCGATGGCAGTCTGCTGCCTTCCCTGCCGCCCGCTGGTAAGGTGACGGCTACCAAAACCATCTCCGAGATCGGCGTTACCGAGCTGACCCTCAGCAATGGCGCCCGCGTGATCCTGAAGCCCACTACCTTCAAGAATGACGAGATCAGCTTCATGGCCTATAGCCATGGTGGCACTGCTCTTTACAGTGATGCTGATTTCCAGTCGGCCGCCAACGCTGCCGGTATCATGGCCAGCTCAGGCCTGGGCTCCTATGACCCCATCGCTATGCCCAAACTGCTGAACGGTAAACTGGTGCAGGTAATGCCCTTTATCGGTGAAACAGCTGAAGGCATCCAGGGTGGTTCCAGCGTGAAGGATCTTGGAACAGCCCTCCAGCTGATCCATGCTTATTTCACTGTTCCCCGCAAGGACACCGTGGTGTTCAACAATATCATCCGCCAGAGCGAGCAGGCTATCACCAACCGCTACGGCAATATCCGTAACGTGTTTGTGGATACCGTATCCGCCGTAATGGGTAATTATAATGTCCGCCGCACAGGACCTACGCTCGACAAGCTCCACCAGATCAAACTGGACAGGGCATACAATGTATTCAGAGAGCGTTTTGCCAATGCAGGTGATTTCACCTTCTTCTTCGTAGGCAGCTTCCAGGTGGATTCCATCCGCCCGCTGCTGGAAGAGTATATCGGTTCCCTGCCAGGTACTGCTGTAAAAGAAACGCCGAAAGACCTGGGCATCCGCGCTCCCAAAGGCAATATCACCAAGACCGTATACAAAGGCAAGGAAGACAAAGCCAGCGTGCAGATGAGCTTTACCGGCGACTTTGACTTCTCCCCCGAAAATGCGGTCCAGATCAACGCCCTCAAAGAAGTACTGCAGTTCCGCCTCCTGGAAAGACTGCGTGAAACAGAAGGTGGTGTATATACCCCCTCCGCTTCCCTGCAGGTGTCCAAACTGCCCGTAGGCCGCTATAACCTGGGTGTTTCCTTTGGTTGCGCCCCGGCCAATGTGGACAAGCTGATCGCCGCTACTTTTGACGAGATCAAAAAACTGCAACAGGATGGTCCTCCCGCCACGGACCTCACCAAATTCAAAGAGGAAGAAAAAAGGCAGTTTGAGCTGGCGCTCACGGACAATGGTTTCTGGATGGGCTACATCGTGGATGCCTATGTCAACGAACAGGATCCCAAACGTGTCCTGAACCAGGACAAAGAGCTGGATAAAGTGACCCTGGCAACCATCCAGGCCGCTGCCAAAAAATACCTGGACGACAAGAACGTTATCAAGTTCGTCTGGCTCCCTGAACAACAATAAACAGTCATTATACTGTTTTCAGGAAGCAGCTAACAATAATATTGAAGAGGGTGTATCAAAAGTAGGATACACCCTCTTTGTATTCGGGTACCTGGTGGAGACTGGTAGTCGTTTAGGCTTTTCTCAGGGCCTTCGTTTATTTTCGATACCTCCTCTTTTTGTTTGCTGCTATTTTTCCTGCTGATAGCTGGATTGAGTTGCCCGCAGCGGCTTTCAATCACTCGTAGTAAACTGAGTGGCCACAACGGCCTTCAGTGGCCCGTCCGGAGCGTGACACCTGTTCCAATGCCTCCGGCAGCTAACAACCGGCGCCCGTCAACAACTGCAGCCAGGCTGCTCTTCCGCGGCTTCCCCGCCGCAACTATTGTAAACAGCAATACTTTTCAACAAGCCTGATTTTTGCCGGAATTATTATTTCCTTGACCGATATTTGCCGTTTGTCTTTACGCACTATGGAAGCAGGTTCCCAACAAATGGCAAAAGGGCAGCAGCAGCTGACCGAAGAACAACTGGCAGTCATCCGCACTTCCGGCGATATCGCCATTAACGCCGTAGCCGGTTCCGGCAAAACCACCACTATCATTGAATACGCCGCTTCCCGGCCTTCCACTGCTTCCATTCTTTACCTGGCGTTCAACCGCTCTGTTAAAATGGAAGCCCTGCGCCGCTTTGAACAGCGGGGACTGCGTAATGTCCGCGTGGAAACAGCGCATTCCCTGGCCTTCGACTATATTGTCAAAGGCTCCGGTTACAAGGTCAGCCAGCAGGAATACCGTACCCATGAGATCGTGGAAATGCTGGGACTGGAAGGACTGGGCGAAAGACATACCGAATACATCATTGCTTCGCATATCAGCAAGTTCATCACCTATTTCTGTAACAGTGATAAGGCAAAAGTGCAGGAGCTGAATTACCTGGACACCATTGCCGATAAGGCCGCGCGTTCCTTCGCCCAGAAATATTACCCGCAGATTGAGGGGGGCACCCGCCAGCTGCTGGCAAAAATGGATCGTCGTGAGATAGCCATTACCCATGATTTTTACCTGAAGAAATTCCAGCTGTCTGCACCGCAACTGCCCTATGATTATATCCTGTTCGATGAAGCACAGGATGCCTCGGCCGCCATGCTGGCCGTATTCCTGCAGCAAAAACGGGCAGTGAAAGTGATTGTAGGCGATACCCACCAGCAGATCTATGGCTGGCGGCATGCCGTTAACTCCCTGGACAGGGCCGAGTTCAGCACCCTGCAACTGTCAGCCAGCTTCCGGTTCCCGCAGGAAATGGCGGAACTGGCCACACAGGTACTTACGCTCAAAGAGAAGCTTTACAAGGATTTTCAGCCGGCGTCATTGCAGGGTAAAGGGAAAGCGGCACAGTATAAGACCAATGCCACCATCGCCCGCTCCAACCTGGGCCTGCTGCTGAACGCTATTGAATATGTTACGGAGAACCGAAAGGTGAAAAGCATCTATTTTGAAGGCAATATCAATACCTATACCTACGCTGATGAAGGCGCTTCCCTGTATGATGTACTGAACCTCGCCAACAACAAACCGGATAAGATCCGCGATAAGCTCATCCGCAGTATGAACAGCCTGGACGACCTGGAAGAGTATATTGAGAAAACAGAGGACCAGCAGCTGGCCATGATGCTGGAAGTGGTCAAGGAATATGGAGATGGCATCTATGATATGCTGCGTTCCCTGAAAGACCTGCACTGTGCTGATGCCGATAAAGCAACAGCAGACATGATCTTCTCCACTGTGCATCGGGCCAAGGGCATGGAATACGATACGGTTTACCTGGTGAATGATTTTATCAACCAGGGTAAGATCAAAAAAGCCAAAGCAGATGCCATTGTAGCCAAAGAGCCTATGCCTGTTGCCCGGCTCAATGAAGAGGTCAACCTGTTATACGTAGCCATCACCCGCGCCAAAAGTAAACTGCATATTCCTGATGGGCTGGTGCCGGATGGCGTACCCCTGTCGGACAGGATTGTCCGGGTGCAGGCAGGTTCAGCTGAGACCGGAAAGAAAACAGGCTCCGTTGGCCGCTCCGCCGGCTACCAGCGGCCGGTTGGCAATAAGTCCTATGGCAGCACCGACAAACGCAGCCTGTATGCAGATGCCGGTAAATACTGGACCGCCGCACAGGATGAGGAACTGCAGGAGTTGTATGAAACCTTTCACTCCCTGGCAGATATTGCAGAAAGCTTCGGCCGGACAAAAGGCGCTATCATTGCCCGCCTGAAAAAACTGGGCCTAATGGATTGATCCCCTTTGTGTATTTTATACCAACGTTAATGTATACTTCTTTTTGTGCTATGCTGTGTGGCGGCAACACAGTGTAGGGTCGTTAAAAAAGGTGTTTTAACGGTCCCGTATAGACCGTTTCTTTTGTACTTTGCTCCATTCCCAACCACATCCACTGCGAATTAACTTTTGTGCTGGTCCTGACAACAGGATCAGCCCGTTTCTTTTATTTATCAATCACATTTGAAAACCACATTAAATCGGTTTTTATGGCAAAAACAGTAAAAATCAGTAAGGGTACAATCACCCCTACCAGGGACACTATGGCTACCCTGATGCGCAGCATTGTAAAAGAACTGAAAACAGATCCCCAGCAGGCAAAGGATTTTGCCAAGGACCCCAACAAGTTCCTGGGTGACCGCGGTCTTGCGTTGGATGTACGCCGGGAGTTGCTGCTGGAAGAAGGATTCAAACAGGGTAACCTGGCTGCCAACTGCGGCGGTTATTCCTGTGTATCTACCGGTAACTGCTGCTGGAACACCAAGGCATCTATTGCCGACAGCATTATCCGGGTATATCCCCAGATGAAGACCAACCTCAACAAAATTATGATCAACAAGATCGTATAAGCCTTTTTGCACGGGCATATACACCGTTTACTATTTATGTCAGAAAAAAGGGGAAGGACCCAAGAGTACTATGCTGCGCAGGTGGATAAGCTGTTGCAGCTGCACGGGAAACGTTACCAGTTCCAGCGAACGCAGGAGGAATCCGCGCATAACTGGATCTATTGCGCACCTGTTGCATCAGCTGTCAACCGGGATGCAGGCTGGAAGATCCATGTGAGCTTCCAGTCGAACGAGATCAGCAGCATGTTCGGAAAAGTTCTTCCCCTTTTAATTCAGTTGGGCGCTTCTTTCAAGATACCGGAGTCTATCGACTTCCTGGATAGTATCAACAGCGGTAAAATGGGCTATACGCAGATCGGTAAGATCATTACTGTTTACCCGGCCTCGGACAGGGCCCTGCGTAATTTCTGCACTGCCATCAACCGGGTCTGGTCTTCCTCGGCAGGCCCCGTGCCGCCCAGCGATCTCCAGATCAAAAAAGATAGCCCGGTCACCATCCGTTATGGCGTATTCAGTTCCCGTGAGTATTCCTACGATGAAGATGGCGTACCCGGCTATAGCCTGACGGTGAATGGCCGGCAGCTGGTGGATAAACGACTGGCCGACGGGCAGCAGACGCCCGGTATCACCGCGCCTTATAAAAGGAATTACCAGCGCCCCGTACTATTTGAGCCCGACCAGGTACTGGAGGCAGGAGCCGAAAGCTGGCTGCCCTTCCTGCTGCTGGCGCAGAAGCCCTTCTCCCATGTATATTATGGTGTACGTATGGCAGATTTTGAGCCGGTGGTGCTGAAGTTTGTCCCTGCAAAAAACTATGTGGACCTGCATGGCCTGTCGGTAGATGGGAGGCTGCGCAATGAATACCGGATCCTGCGGTTCCTGCAACAGCGGGGATATACCGCCAGTAACAGGGCTTATAGTCTTTCCCGATCCGACAAAGGACATTTTCTCTCCATGGAATACCTGGAAGGAAAAACAGTAGCCGAACTGGACCAGGAAAAACAGATGACCATTTTTCCCAGGATAGTAGAAGCTGTGCAGCAGCTGCACCAGCTGGGCATTATCCACCGTGACCTGAAGCTCTCCAATATGCTGCTGGTCAATGACAGCATCAGGCTGATAGATTTTGAAGCGGCCTGCAAGCCGGATGAAAAAATCCGGGTAGACCTCAGCACCAAAAATTATTATGCGCATGAATTCCTGACACAGGAAGAAGGCGTGGAGACAGACATCTTTGCCCTGGGTACTATCCTGGAACATATCTGCCTGCAGTATGATCCCGCCAAGCTGACCGATAACCACGTTAAACGGATCGCCCTGCTGTTCACGCTGGGCTTTGCAAAAATAGCGGCAGTGGTGCAGCTCTGCCACCAGTTCACACCCGGTAACAGGATCAGCCTCGCCACCCTCAACCAGTATTTCAGTACTATCGATTTCCCCGCCAGCCGGCAGGACGCCGCTGTAACAATGCAGCGCCGGCCAAGGATCCATCGCAGGAAAATTTTTAAGATGGTATATGCTTCCAGCCAAACTACCCACGCTTACCTGGTCAGCAATGACCGGCAGTTTGGCTGGAAGAATAACCACCTGGCCAAAGAGTTTTTATGTGAAGGCATCAATGTAGGCAGCGCCGGTATTATCATCGGACTCCTGTGCAATGGAAAAGTATTGGGCAATACCAGCCTTTTCCGGCAGGATATTGAGCAGGCATGTGAACACCTGATCCGTCGTGGCGCCAGCAGCAGTCTGCCCCCCGGACTTTTTGTGGGCTTGGGCGGCATGGCCCTGGCGCTGGGCGCTACCGGCTACGCCTATGGAAAAGAACGGTACCTGACAGCGGCAAAAGACCTTTTGCGGAAAGCAGTACAGCAATGTACCCGGACTGACCTGTTCACCGGCGCCGCTGGTCTGGTATATGCCGGGGCTGTTTTATATGACCTGACGGGCGACAATGATTTCCTGCAGCTGGTGGAAGGACCCGTGAAAGAGCTGGCAGCCACTTATATTACCATTGACAAAGCCTATGTCTGGAAACAATCTTCTGGCGATGGTCCGCAGCCTGCTGAATACCTGGTAGGCGCAGCGCATGGGGCCGCGGGAATAGCCATGGCCATCGGCCTGTATGGACGTGTGGCCAATAACAGGCTGTACAAAGCCATGTCCATGGAAGTGCTGGAAAGGATCTACCGGCATGCCCGCTATGAGGAAAAAGATTGCCTGTTCTATGGCGTAGGCGCTAAATATGCCGGTACTGCCGATCATATCTGGTGCCATGGCGCTGCAGGATGGCTATGGGCTATCCTGAGTATTTTCCAGCAGGATGAATTTGACCCGCAGATGATGGACTGGGCCGTGCAGAAGCTGTTGCAGGCGGGGCCTGTCAAAGATCCCACTTATTGTCATGGACTGTCCGGCCAGCTGGAACTCTGGCGTATGGCTGGCCGCTATACGAGATACCAGGAGCTGGCTGAAAGAGAGACCGGCAGAATTGAACAGGTACTCTGCGCGCTGCGCAGTAAGGAGAAAGGGGGCCTCTGCTGGCATTCGGAAGATCCGGCCATCATTACGCCTGATCTCTGGATCGGCTTCCTGGCGCCTTCCACTGCACTGGCATTATCCACGATGCCCGGAAATCATGACTCCATCTTATCACTCAACTGGCTAAAAAATGCACTTTAAAAGATATGGCGAGGCGCAGGGACCCTGTTCCATCATTATCGGGACCTGGGATCCGCTGATCCTCTGGGATATCAACCTGATCAAACGTTTTTGCAGGGATGCCAAAGCGCGTAAGCAGAAGGCCTGTGTGGTGCTGATATCTCCCAGCCCGCGGGAAATATTATCCGGCCAGCGAAAGCTGACCTATGACTGTGAGCAAAGCCGGATTGAGATGATGCGGGAGATAGGCGCCGATGCTGTGCTGAAGGTGGCCATGTCCAAAAAAGACCTGGACCGGTCGGCCAGTTATTTTATGCACAGGCTCCGGCGGCTGATGCCTATAGTCAGCCTGTACCTGGGCGCCAGGCAGAGCCTGGGTTTCCAGGGTCTGGGCAGTCAGAAGACCGTTCTGGCGCTTTGCCAGCGGATGAATATACAGGTCACCATTTTCCGTTATAGTTATCAGAAGCACCTCCAGCTGACGGAATTCTATAAAAAAATGGAAACAGCTTCCCTGGAAGAACTGCAGCCGCTGATGCGGCGGGCACCTACCTGGTTCAAACCGGAAACGGACAGGATACGGATCAACTGGCCCCAGGGCCTTTACCTGGTGCAGGCGCATGGTAACGGAAAAGTGCAGCCGGGAATTGTCCGGGTAAAAACAGTACAGGGAAAACATACCTACTTTAACTGGCCTGCTAATAAAGAGATCAGGAAAATAGTGTTCAATACAGTAGTTAACGAATATTGAATACTCTTTTCCTGATCCCGGTTTACTGCCATGACTATTCTATGATCTTCACTACTACCCGCCGGTTTCTGCGGCGGTTTGCTTCTGTATCATTAGGGGCTACGGGTTGGTGCTGAGCTTTGGACACTGTTTCCAGTCGCTCTGCGGCAATGCCCTGGTTCACCAGGAAAGCTTTGACTGCGCGGGCACGGGCCAGGCCCACTTTCTCATTGGCTGCATTGTTACCTACGTTACAGGTATGCCCCTCAATCACGGCATTCAGGCCCAGGTCTTCTTTCAAGGTACTGACCAGCTGCTGCAATTGTGTTTTACTGGCAGCTGCCAGCAGGGTATCACCTACCTTTCCGAAATGCACAGGATCTATCTCCGGTAATGGTTTGGGCGTTGCTGCCACCGTATCCTGTACAGGGCTTACCGGTTCAGGCGCCGGGGTGATTGCTATTGCAGCAGTGTCTGCCGGTACAGGTGCAGGCGCTGGTGTTTCTGCAATTACGGCTGGTACCGGGGCTGCTTTCTTTTTCCGGGTGGTTGCAATGGCCCAGCGCAGTTTAATGCCTGCGGCCAGCAGGCGGACGGCGCCGCTTTCATCCGGCAGGGAAAAAACGCCTGCCGGTTTGCTTTGCGCCAGTCCATCCGGCTGATAGGTAAGGAGCTGGTTATTGGGTGTTTGTTTTTTGAGATCGTTCAGGCCATAGTCAATATAGGCGCCAATATAGAGTTTGCTTTTTGTGGAGATAGTGAAGCGCATGCCGGCTTCTGCGCTGAGTGCAAAAGAGGGTTTGAGATCGTATTCGGCCTTGCCGGACCATCCTGGCTGGGTTCCAAAACCATGCACGGGCAGATCGGTAAAGGTTACATTGAGATCAGGGTAGTAACCCGAAGCGCTGATCCTGTCGGCGCTGCTGTTGAACCGGTTGCGGATGGGCAGTCCCAGCTTTACGCCGGCGGCGCCATAAAAACCGCGTTGGTCCCCCGCAGGGTGGAACTGCAGCAATAGTGGCACATCGGCCGTCAGCAGTTGCTGTTTTTCCTGGTAGCCTTCCGGTTGTACCTGGAATTCAAAGGCGTCGCCTTCACTGTCTACCTGGTAGCTGCTATACGTAGTCCCGTTATTGAGCCTGGCCTTTGCCCGGTAACTGCCCAGTTCCACCCCCGTGCGGAGGCCCCAGCGGTTACCTAAAGGGAACAGGTAACCGACTCCCGCCTGGAATCCTGGCTGGAGTGTCCTACTGCCGTTGTTAAGGGAATAATGCCATGCGCCTATGCCGCCGCCTGCGGCCAGGCTGATCTCCTGTGATTGTCCGGTAAGTCCGCTGAGCAATAAACCGCAGCAGGTAGCTGCTATGATCAGTAATTTATTATAAGAATGATAGGAAGTCATGTAAGAAGTTTTTTACTATTTAAGATCTGACCAGCACATTGACGGAATATACTGCGCCTGTAGAAAGCTGGAGTTTTACCACGTAGAGGCCGGGCACAAGCGGCATGGTCAGGCTGGTCTGTGGCGTTACTGTCTGTACCGCCCGCATTTCCATACCCTGTATATTGAAGAGCCGCAGGCTGGCGCCCTGGAGGGCAGCGGCATCCAGGTTTATTCTCACGGTCACTGCCTGGCCTGGTCTTACAGGATTGGGCGTAACACTGATCAGGGAGGTGCTGGCGCCGGGTGTCAGCGTAACAGGGCAGGTGGGCACTACCTGTCCGGCGGCCGTATGTGCAGTAGCATAATAAGTCCCGTTCAGCTTACCGCTTTCATAGAGATACTGCCCCGTACCTCCATTAACAGGCTGATCATTCTTATACCATTGCCAGCCCGAGAAGCTGTTGCTGTTGTTATTAAAGACCAGCACATCATCCCAGCGTTTGACCAGCAGGTTGGCCGGAAGGCGGGACGTAAGTTGTTGCTGTACTTCGGTGGCGGGGTAGTAGTTGTTGTTACCCGGTTGCCGGGCAGTGATGGTGGCCAGACCGGGGCCTACTATTGTCAGCTGGTTGCCGCTGATGGTAGCTATCCTGGTATTGGCGGATACATAGTCTACCGTGAGACCGCTGGAACTGCTGGCGGTCAGGCCAATGCTGGTATTGCCGTTACAATCGGATACCAGCTGCTGGTTCCAGCTGATCTGTTGCTGAGCCTTGCCGATGGTCAGTTGTCCTGCCGTAAATCCGATAGCATAATTGGGATTGTTGAGGGAGCCGATAGTAATAGCATAGTCGCCGGCATCTTCTCCGGTGGTGCGGGTCAGCGCACCGGTCAGCAGATCGCCGGTGATCAGTGCGGGACTGACCGACCAGGTGAAAGCCGGATCAGGCTGACCATAGACCTTGGTTTTGTTATCAGCCGTAACCTGTATACTTTTTTGCGTGATACTAAACTGGGCGCCTGTATAGTTCAGGGTATAGTTACTGCTTAGTGATAAGCCATTGGAGATAGCATACTGGCCAACATTTTCACCGGCTGCCCTGCTGAGGGTGCCGGTAAAAGCGTCTGTACCAACCAGGGCAGGAGCATGCTGGTAGGTAAGAGTGGGATCGCTGTCGCCGTAAGTTTTTGTCTGAGGGTCAGCTGTCACCTGGACAGGCAGCGGCTGGATGTCCAGGTTATTGCCGGTATAGCTGATGTCATAGTTATCGCCGGCTGACAGATCATGCAAGAGGATGGCATAGCTGCCAGCATCCTCGCCGGGATCTCTTTGCAGGCTGCCGGTAAAACCATCTCCGGTGATCATTTGCGGATTGACAGAATAGTTAAGAACGGGGTCAGCGTCGCCATAGTTCTTTTGCTGTGGAGTAGCGGTAATGGTCACTGGCCTGGCAACAATGGTAAGGAGATAGGATACAGCAGGTGCGGGATCATATTCCGCATTGCCGGGCTGGGTCACCTGGATCTGTACTGTTCCTTTGCGGTTAGCCTGGATGAAGTTGTTAGCCGGCACTATGCTGGCATAGACCGGATCAGACGGGGTCAGGACCAGCGGCAGGCTGGCCGATGAGCTGGCAGTGCTGGCGGCCTGTTCCCCGTATACCAGTTGCTGGGCAGTAGCAGTGATGGTCTGCTGCAGCATCTGGCGTTCATAGGCGCCCAGGTCGATGGTATGGCTGAACTGCCGCCTGCCGCCGTTAAGATCAGGATCTGTAAGCAGGCTGTTGTTATTGGCAATGCCATCGGCATTTTCATATAAACTGTTCAACCCTTTGTTGATGGCAGGGCTGCCGGCCTGTAGGCGAAGATTGCCGGTACCGCCATTGGTAAAAAGCGGATCTGCTTCCAGCTGGTCTGTGGCAGCATCATTGATAAGGTGCAGGTTGTTGCCGGATACGCCGCGGATAATATTGTGGTCCAGTCGCAGTGGGCCCACATGATACACCTGACCTGGATCTCCCCAGATAATATTGTTATAGAGGTAAAGGGCATGGCCGCCGTTAAGACCGGCAATTGCATGCTGACCGGCACTGGTGGAGCTGTTATCCAGGAAGCTGCAATTGGTAATGGTGCTGGCGCCAAAATTGAAGAAAGCGCCGCCGGAAGAACCAACATTGCCGATGAAAGCACAGTTCCTGGCAGTGGCATAACCTTCTGCATAGACGGCCCCGCCGAGATGACTGCTATGGTTGTTCAGGAATTTGCAGTAGGAAAGGTCCAGGTTCCTGCTGTTGTAAATGGCGCCGCCTGCAATATTGGTGTTTGCTCCCTGGAAAGTAATTCCTTCCACACGGATAGTACCTGTGGCGGCGTTAGTTGCCAGTATCCTGTTGTTCCCTGTGGGTTGCAGGATGGTGGGATTGGCATTCCAGTCCTGCTGCCCGGTCTGTGGATCATAACCGCCACGGATGTACACAGGACGGTTAATGGTCTGTTGTCCCTGCTGGTATGTACCTTTTGCCAGGCGCAGTTCCACTACGGATGGGCAGAGATTAAGAAAGGGAATGGCTTCTTCCAGAGAAACGACGGCCTTGCTCCAGGAACTGCCCCTGTCACCAAAGCCACTGTAAGTGCTGTTAGGGTCTACAAATAATTCTCCATAGTTATTAGGATTGAATTCCATCAGAGAAGGCCATTGGTACTCATAGGCGCCAATATCAATTACGCATAGGGATACGCGCAACTGGTGCGTAAAGTCATATCCCGGACGGGCTGCGGCCTGGTACAGGTCTGTACTACCCATGTTAACGCCCGGGCTGTTCTGCATAAGGCTGAAGTTGCCATTGGCTGCGTCCACGAAGAAAGGGATCAGCCAGAAATTATTTGCTTCATCAACCGGGGTTGTGGTATAGGTGTATTTTTCCAGGAGGCTTGGGTCTATAATATTGTTGTGCAGGCTGACGCTGGGAGCCGTGTTGCTGTTGTAGCCCTGCAGGAAAATTGTAGGGCAGGGTTTCAGGGGATTACCATAGAAGGGCCCGAAATTGGCAAAGAAGATATTGTTATGGATATTGGTCATGATGGTATTGTTGCTGCTGTAAAGATTATAGATGGCAGCGCCAAGACCTGTAGGACCAAGGCTATTGGAATAACATTGGTTTCCATAGAACGTGCAGTTCACTACATCCAGCGTTGACGAGGAAGCATGAATAGCGCCACCGTTCCATGCCTGGTTCTGCTCAAAAACAGTGTTGGTAATACGTAGCGGATTGCCAACACTGTGAATGGCGCCTCCCCTTCCATTGATAATGACTGGACCTTCGGCATAATCCATATGATTGCCCTTGAAGCGGGTGCTGTGGATAGTAAGGTTGCCTGCGTTATAGATAGCCCCGGCATCATCCCCTGTAGTATTGTTCTCAAAACTGCTTCTGCCAATGGTTAGTTCGCTTCTATTGCAGATGGCGCCGCCGGAAAATCCGCAGCGGTTATCATTGAAGCTGCAATAATCAATGGTAGCAGGCCCATCCAGGTACAGGGCCCCACCAAAGTTATTGACGACGTTTCTGCTTGCCTTATTTTCCCAGAACTGGCAATTGGTGAGGGTGAGTACAGCGCTGCTCCTGATGGCCCCGCCTGCATCTACCGTATCACTGCCGCATTCAAAGAACCGGAGCCTGTCCAGCTTCACTACCTGCATAGCGTCAATTTGCAGGAGCCGGTGTTTTAGCTGGGTGGTCAGAATAGTAGGCACTGCAAAGTCCTGGTTATTGCTGTTGGTATTCCAGGAGCCGGTGATATTATAGGAACTGCTGATGGTCATTTCCGGTTCCGTATACGTGCCATTGCTGATGCGGATCTCTTTGATACTGCTTTCTGCATTGGCGCGGGTGATGGCCGCCTGTAATGTATTATAAGCATTGGTCCAGCTGGAGCCATTGCCGGCGCCGCTGGCGGTCCTGCTTACATAAAGTACCTGGCTGCTGACCATTGCGGGCAACAATAAGCATAGGAGAAACAGCAGGGGATGAAGATAGGAGGTTCGGGTAATGTTCATTTTCATATAAGGGATCATTGTTTTTTATAGGATGATTCATTGAGTTGCTCTATATGTTCTCCGAAATACCACCAGACCAGCATCATCAGTACAATGGCTGCCATGATGCAGAGCAGGTAGATCAAATTGGGATGGAACTTAGGTTTTTGCATAAGGTGTACGCAGGGTGTACATGGATTGGTTCAGGGAAAGCAAACCTATCCCACGTTGAAGTCATCCGCAAGAAAGAGGGGCGGACAAAAGCGGCCACAGTGGGCGGACAAAACCGGACAGACTACGGCTGTTAGCTGCTTAGCTGTTGGTGTCCAGTAAGTTGAAAAGGTATTCTTCTATCGTGGTGGTTTCTGGTAATTGCAGTCTTTGCTTGAGGCGGCGTTTGCTGCGCAGTACACTTTCGCGGCCAATGCCCAGGGTGCTGGCAATCTGATCTGTACTGAACTGAAGGAAGATAAGGGTGGCCAGTCGCTCCTCCGCCGGGCTGATCTGTGGGTTCAGCGTTCTTAACCTGGTGAGAAAATCCGGGTAGGCTCTGGCAAATTCTATTTTGAACTGGTGCCATTCTTCATCGGTGAGCAGGGTGTATTGCTGAAGGCTTTCGGTGATGGCCTGCTGGGATTGTTGCTGGCCCATATCGTTGAGCTGGCCTTCCAGTGTTTCAATCAGGTTATTCTTTTCAATAATATGGTCTTTGAATCCTGCTATTTGCCGGCGGGCATGCAGGATCTCCTGCCGGGCGGTTTCCTGTTGCTGCTGCATCAGCTGCAAGGCATAGCGCTGCCGGATACGGCGGCGGTTGTACAATAACAGGATCAGCAGGGTGAGTACCGCAATACCGGCCATGATGGCATTGCGGGTGGTGCGTACTTGCTGCAGGGCCAGCTGTGATTGTTGCAAACCGGACTGGAGATCGTCAAATGCAATGCGGGCCTGCATATTGGAAAGCTGCAGCTGTCTCAAGCCGGCGGCCAGGCTGTCCTTATGCTGATGGTGCAGGGTATAATAAAAAAATGCGCTGTCGGTCTGGCGGGTCTGCCGGAAAATAGTGGCCAGTCCTTCCGTGGCCTGTGCGGCGTTCTCCAGGGAACCAGCCTGGAGGCTGGCCTTATAGGCTTTATGCCAGTGATCCAGGGCAGCAGGAAACTGGTGCTGCCTGAAGTGCAGCTGGGCCAGGAAATTATTGGCCATGGCCATATTCAGCTGATCGCCATAACTGAGACTGGCTTGCAGGTAAGTATTGAGCAGGGGCCATGCGGCGGCATCCTGCTGTTGCAGGTGGAGGATATGTCCCAGGTTGCCTTTGCCAATGCTTTCCCATAATTGTTGCTTGGCGGGGTTATCCGGGATGGCTTCTTCTACCTGCTGCAGCATCTCTTTATAATAATAGGCGGCGCTATCATACAGGCCCAGCTTTTTATAGGAAGCACCCAGTATATCCAGCTGGAACATGTACACCAGCGGCTCCGCGTGGTCATGGTCTGTAATAGGCGCCTTCAGGCATTCCAGTCCGTAGGCAATGCTCTGCCGGTATTCCTGGTTGAGGTATAAGGCCCGGCTGATATCAAAGAAGCGGGTGAAGACAAAGAAAAAATGCTGGAGGCCCACCCGCCTTTGCAGTTCCAGTGCTTTGAGATTATAGAGCAGGTAATTTTCCGGACCACCAATACCGCCATAAACGCTGTAGATCTCAGCCATCAGCTGATCGTCTCCCAGCTCACTGGCCAGGCGGATCGCTTTTTGCATATGCAGCAGAGTGCTGTCAGTGATGGGGTAACCGAATTCCAGCCGGCCCAGGGTTTGGTAAAGAATGAAGCGCGCTTCCAGTCTTTTGTCGGGTTGATGTACAAGGTATTCGCGGAACTGGTAGGCCAGCTCCTGGTAGCGGGCCGTATCTTTTTTGCGATGGAGGGTATCGTAAAAGCATTGCGCACGGGCGCTTTGCCCGGTATCAGCATCTTTCCAGGCGTCAATAAGCGAACGGATATTGTATTGCTGTGCCCTGCCCTGATGGATTGCGGCGGTAAGGAACAGCACCAACAGAAAAATACGGTTCATGAATGGTTGGGCTGAGCATTAAAGATACAGTTTTTCACGGTGATTGGGTAGTGCATGACCGCGTATGATTTGACAGGGATCATGGTTTGCCCGGAAGGGAGAAAAGGTAACGCCGGAAAATTGGGCAGGTACAACAAGCTCGCTATTTTAGTATTACAGGATTATTTAATGACAACAACTATATGGACCCATTTATAAGGACTACCAATAATGAGCTATTGATCATCGGTGGCGGCGCCGCGGGATTGATGGCTGCCTATCATTTATTGAAGGCGGGTAAAACAGTGACCCTGCTGGAAGCGGCCGACAGGGCCGGCGGCAGGATACATACGGTACGGCAACAGGGCTACGCCCTGCCGGTAGAGTTGGGGCCGGAATTTGTCCATGGCAACTTGCCCCTCACCAGCGGACTGCTGGAAAAAGCCGGGCTGCATAAGCTCCCGATTGAAGGTAATTTTTACCGGGTGGAAAATGGCCGCTGGCTGCCTATGGAAGAAATAGTGGATGGCTGGGACCAGCTGTTGCAGGAGATGGCCGGCCTGGCGCAGGATATGCCTTTACAGGATTTCCTGGACCAATATTATGCGGCGCCGGAACAGGCCCGGTTACGGAAAGAGATTGAATACTATGCACAGGGTTTTGATGTGGCGGACCTCGCAAGGGTCAGTGTGAAAGGGTTATGGAAAGAATGGACTGCGGAGGAGAATGATAACCGTAAAATACGGGAAGGCTATGGCCGGATGATCGATTACCTGCTGTCGGAATGCAGGTCCATGGGACTGCAGCTGCATACCGGTTGTATTGTTAAAGAACTGCATTGGGAGGCTGGTAAAGTGCAGGCCAGTACGGCGGATGGCAGGCAGTTTGTGGCGGCCAAAGCCATCGTTACTGTTTCGCTGGGCGTGCTGCAAAGTGAGGCTGGTATAGCTGCTATCCGGTTCAGTCCTGCCTTGGATAGCTGGCGCAAAGCCGCAACAGGATTGGGTTTTGGCAATGTGATCAAATTTCAGCTCTTTTTTAAACAGGCTTTCTGGCAGGAAGAACAGGCAGATGCTGCTTTTGCTATCAGCTGGGAAGCTATTCCCACCTGGTGGACCAGCTCGCCTTTCCGGGATGCTATGCTGACCGGGTATATTGGTGGCGGCCTGGCGGATCAGTTATCGGGCAGGGATAAGCCGGCCCTGCTGGCGTTGGCACTGCAATCCCTATCAGGAATTTTTGGTAAGAGCCTGGACGAGCTGAAAGCGTTATTGGTGGATGCGCGGATCACGGACTGGCGGCAGGAGCCCCTGACCCTGGGTGCATACAGTTATCCAACAGTAGGGGCCGGAGATTGTATTGCGCAATTGAAGACGCCGGTAGCGGATACCGTTTATTTTGCGGGTGAGGCTGTTTACGAAGGCGGTCATCCCGGAACGGTAGAGGCGGCGCTGACCAGCGGCCAGCAAGTGGTGGAAAGGATTTTGAGACAATAGGCCGTTGGCCCTGAGAACGGGCGGCATCTTTGCCGGCGGGTATCCCATCTCCCCATAAAAAAATACAGTCAGCGCTTCAGCACTGACTGTATTTGTATTAATGCTATCTGCGCTTAGCGGCCGTTGGCCCGCAGTACGGTAATGTCTTTCTTTACCTGGTCGTCATAGGTCTTCTTCACAATGTAGTGCCATTGTTTTTCCGGCACATCTACAAAGAAGATATCACCCAGCTTTTGTTTGGCTACTGCCTCCTGGAATTCTTTGGGCATCATCAGCTCGCCAAAGAACCAGTCGGTATCACCGCGGGTGGTATTGCCGTCCATGGTATACTGATCGGATAATTGGTCAAAGGCCGTACCGGAAGTAGCCTTGTTAACGATCAGCTTTTTGAGGCTGTCGATCTCGGACCTTTCCAGTGAGCCGCCATCCAGGAAAATATACTGGGCGCGGTATTTAGTGGATTCCTGGGATTCCAGGACCTTATAGGTAACATAACCTACGGAGAATACATCGCCCTGCTTCTGGCGCAGGAGACGTTTATCGATCAGGGAAGAATCCTTTCCGACTGACAGTTTCAGCAGGGTGGGTTTCAGGTCCGGGTTGGCGTCAATGAACTGCTGCGCCTGCGGTAAGGTATTGATCTTCTGGAATTTTTCGAACACGGTCTGCTGCTGCGCAAAAACGGGTGCGGAGAGCAGCAGGAATAAAGCGGCAAAGCTGTTTTTCATACTCTTTTTTTAGTCTCTTGCTGATTAATGAATGAAGCTGGTCCTCAGGTCCTGTCAATAGGCGTGGGCCCATCTTTGAAGTTACTGCATTTTGACAATATCCGGGTTTCCGGCGTTGGCATGACGGTTCTAAATTAATTGTTAATTAATGCCGGTTGAGCAGCGTTTAGGGATGGCCTGTTCCGGCAGCAGGCTTCTCCATCCTTCATACGATAGCAGCAGGAATAGGGTGGGGTACCAGGACCTGGTAAAAATGAACGGGAAGGAATGGCTCTGAAACGGGTCTGCGAAAGCCATTATTCCATAGCAATTGTCTGTAGCAGGCAGACCGTTTCAGTGACTCCAAAGCAGTCGGTAAACATGTCCCGGTAGCATTTGCACCTAAAAAAAGTACAAAGCGTAGTGGGTTGCTATAAAGCCAACACCATAGAAAAATACAAAACCTACTGAATGGATGGATAAGCCACACAATTGTATTTCTTTGGTTCATGGCAAGGGATAAACGATACGTTGCTGTAAAAGCCCTGATCGAGAACGGGCGGATAAAAATGTTCCAGGAGATATTTGAGTTCATCCCCAAAACGGTGGTGGCGGCCGACCTGGGGAAGCACAATGTGCGGTTCTCGAAAATGATTGGCCGGGTGGAAAAGTTCACCAATGAAGAACTGTTCCTGCTGGCCGGTTTCATCCAGATCCCCAATGAAAAGATCATTGAACTGATGATGAACCAGTACAATCACCGGAGGGTCAAAAAGAAAGTGGTGACGGACGTCAAAAAAGCCAGATAGCCCATTCACATTGCATTATTAACCATAGCCCTATCCATTGGTCAGGTTTTATCCTTTATTATCCAATGATTGGTAGTACAAGTTTCACATAGCTGCCTTATCCTTAGGGCAGCTTTTTTTATGTTCTTTGATGAAGCCTGCCTGTTGTTCCTGCCCGGGCTGTTGTTCAGCGCTGCTGCCGGCCATCCGGTCTTTCGGCCACTTTGCGCCGGCCGGTTTCCGGTGATGCTGTTAAAATCAGTTCTCTTGCCGCATAGAAACAATCGCTGATTCCCTGAAATGCCTTATCTTGGCCCCGCTGTTAATATTGCTATCTGCCGTTTCCTTGATTAAAAACTCAAAATCCGTTCTGCATGAACAAGGGATCAGTAGGCGCTATCATGGCATGCCTCTTAACAGCATTTTCCGTTTCTGCACAAACCAGCCGCAGTTTTCTTTCTGATCACGTCAATCCATTTATCGGCACCGGCGCCAACGGTGGCAGTTTATCGGGTAATAACTATCCCGGTGCAACAGTGCCTTTCGGGATGGTACAGCTCAGCCCGGATACCCGCGATGT